>JBKJKI010000126.1:0-16476 GCA_046597475.1 Polaromonas sp.
TGGCGAGGTACTCCGGCGACTTGACAATGCCGAATTCATGCCCGGCATCGATCCGCTCGAAAGGTATCTGCAGCCACTGCGCCGCCAGCACCACCTTGCGCACGTTAATGGACGAGACGCGACCCCAGATCTTCAGCATGCCCTCACCTCGCTTGCATCTGCCCACGAATGGCCGCGCCGAGTGCGGCGATGCCGACGTCGATCTGCTCCACACTGGCGGTGACGAATGACAGGCGCAGCGTGCGCAGGTCCGGCTCGCCCGCGTAGAACGCGGCGCCCGGTACGAACGCGACGCCCCTGTCCACGGCGCGCGGCAGCAGCTCGTTCGCGCTCACGCCGTGGGGCAGGCGCGCCCACAGGAACATTCCGCCGGCGGGGATGCTCCATTCCATGTCCAATCCACGCATCTCGCGTTGGAGCGCCGCCAGCATGGCGTCGCGTTGCGATTTGTACAGTGCGCGGATGGTGGGCACATGGCGGTCCAGGAAGCCGTCTTTCATCACTTCGGCCACCAGGCGCTGGTTGAAGCCGGGGCTGTGCAAATCAGCCGCTTGCTTGGCCTGCAGCAGTTTCGGAAAGATTGACGCCGGTGCGACCATGAACCCCAGCCGCAGCCCCGGCGCCAGCACCTTGGAAAACGAGCCCAGGTAGATGCAGCCTTCGGGGTTGCGCGCGGTCAGCGGCGGCGGCGGCGGCGTGTCGAACCACAGGTCGCCATAGGGGTTGTCCTCGACCAGTGGCAGGCCCAGGCGCGCCGCCTCGGCGCTGAGCGCGGCGCGGCGCGCCTCGGTCATGGTGCGGCCCGTGGGGTTCTGGAAGTTGGGCAGCACGTAAAAGAAACGCGCGCCGGCGGCCTTGGCGCGCAGGTCGGCCAGGTCAACGCCTTCGTCGTCGCTGGCCACGCTGACGATGTCAGGCTCCATGGGCGTGAAGGCCTGCAGCGCGCCCAGATAGGTGGGTGTTTCAACCAGCACGCGGCTGCCCTCGTCGATCAGCACCTTGGCGATCAGGTCAAGGCCTTGCTGCGAGCCGGTGGTGATCAGCACCTGCGCCGGGTCAACCTTCCAGGGCAGGCGCGCCGCCACCATTTCGCGCAGCGTGACAAAGCCTTCGCTGGCCGCGTATTGCAGCGCGGCATGGCCGTCCTCGCGCAGCACTTTCTCGCAGGCCAGCTGGAAGGCGCTGACGGGAAAGGTCTTGGGTGAGGGCAGGCCGCCGGCAAAACTGATGATGCCGGGTTTTTCGGTCACCTTCAGGATCTCGCGGATCACCGAGGGGTTCATTTTTTTCGCGCGTCGCGCCTGGGTCCATTCCATTTCTGTCTCCTCATTGCGGACGGCCAAAAAAGGCCACCCAAATTAAAAATATCAGGCCTTGGAGGGTATCTTGCCCGAGGCAGGCGCGTGGGCGCCGACCGGCATTTTCTTGCCGATGAACACCGTGGCGATGACCGCCAGGCCAAAGCCGACCGTCACGGCATCGAGCGACTCGCCGAGCAGCGGAACGGCAAACAGCATCGACAGGAAGGGCTGCACGAGTTGCACCTGGCTGACCCGCACCGTGCCGCCCAGCGCCAGGCCGCGGTACCAGGCAAAAAAGCCCAGCCACATCGAAAACAACGCCACATAGGCAAAGCCGCCCCAGGCCGAGGCCTTGACGGGCCCGGCGGGCCAGTAAACGATGGCCAGTGGCAGCGTCAGCGGCAGCGTCATCACCAGCGCCCAGCAAATGACATGCTCGGCGCGCATGTGCTGCGACAGCCGGGCGCCATAACCGTAACCCACGGCGGCGCACAGCATGGCGGCCAGCAGCAGCAGATCCGCCAGCTGAATCGACAGGCTGCCGCCGGGGGTGCCGGAGCGCAGCATGGCAAACAGCACCACCAGCGCGCTGCCCACGCCCGCGCACAGCCAGAAGCCGGTGGACGGACGCTGGCGGTGCAGCAAGGCGCCGACGGCGGCGGTGGCCAGAGGCAGTACGCCGACAATCACGCTGGCATGTACGGCCTCGACATGGCGCATGGCGATGGACGTGAAAAGCGGAAAGCCCAGCACCACGCCAAGGGCCGTGATGGCCAACGGCCAGCCGTCCCTGCGCCGGGGCAGCGGCGCGCGCGTGGCGAGCAGAAACACGGCCGACAGGCCGGTCGCCACCACGGCCCGGCCCATGGCGATAAAGACACCCGACATCTGCGGCGCGTCGGGTGAGCCCACGGCCAGCCGCGTGGCGGGCAGGGTAATGGCGAAAATGACGATGCCCAGCAGGCCCAGCCACAGGCCTTTATGGACTTCGGGGATGTCAGCGTGGCTGTGCGTCATATGAAGAGCATCCAGATCGCGGTGACCACCAGCACGGCGGCCATGATGCGGTTAAAGCCGATCAGCCGCCGGCCGCTGCCGTTCGGGCCGCCCAGCCACTCGCGCAGCAGCGAGCCGGCCAGCGCATAGCTCAGGTTGCTGACAAAGGCAAAGGCCAGCATGACGGGCATGACCACCGCCAGGCGAAGCTGGAAGTCGGCGTGCCCGGCAATCCAGCCGCTGACAATCGCCAGCGCCAGCATCCAGGCCTTGATGTTGACGAACTGCAGCGCCGCGCCCTGCCAGAAGCTGACATTCAGGCGGTCCGCATCGGCCCGGCTGAGTTGGCGCGAGCGGGCAATCCTCGAGGCCAGCCACAAGAGGTAGGCCACGCCGCCGATCTTGACGACCCAGCCCAGCAGCGGCACGGCCAGCACCAGCGAGCCCAGGCCCAGCGTGCAGACCGTGAGCAGCACGCCCCAGCCGACTGGCACAGCGCAGACAAAGGGCAGGGCGCGCCTCAGGCCGTGGTTGGCCGCCAGCGCCGTCGACAGCGTGGTGTTGGGCCCGGGCGTGAAGCTCATGGCGGTCGCCAGCACCAGTAAAGCCGTAAATTCTTGCCAGTTCATGGCTCAACACTTTATAGTTGAAAGCAGCACAGCACCAATACAATGAGGGGTACAAAACTGCAAACTGTACTGCCTGCTTTGTCAGCACACAGCGCCCTGAAAAGGCATTGAAAGACCGCCCATGTTGATGAGGACCGCCTCGCAATCCCTGACCGAACAGCTGTGTGCGCGCTTTGCCGAGCGCATTCGCAGCCGCCTGCTCGCGCCTGGCGCGCGCCTGCCGTCGGTGCGGCTGTGCGCCTCGCAGCACGGCGTGAGCGTCTCCACCGTGGTTGCGGCCTACGACCAGTTGCAGGCCCAGGGGTTGGTGGCGGCGCGCCGCAACTGCGGATTTTTCGTCCGCGATTCGTCGCCGGAAAGCTCGGCAGCCAGCGTGGGCGGGGTGCAAACGCCGGTTAAAAGCACCGTCAACCCGCCGATCGACGCCGCAGCCCTGATTCGCGGCATGTTTCACCAGGTCAGCAGCAAGCCGCAGCCTGGCATGGGGGTGTTTCCGCCGGACTGGCTGGAAAGCAGCTTCATGCCGGCGGCCATCCGCAAGGTCAGCAGCGCCAGTGCGCTGAGTGATTTTTCGCTTCAGTACGGCGAGCCGCTGGGCGATGGCAGCCTGCGCCGCGCGCTGTCGCAAAAGCTGGGTTCGCTCAATATACCGGCCGCGCCCGGGCAAATCATCACCACCGTGGGCGCCACCCATGCGCTGGACATCATCAGCCGCACGCTGCTGCGCCCGGGCGACTGCGTGATGGTCGAGGAGCCCGGCTGGGCGGTGGAGTTTGCCCGGCTCGATGCCATGGGCATGCGCATCCTGCCGGTGCCGCGCCGGGCCGATGGGCCTGACCTGGCGGTGATGGCCCGGTACTGCCAGCTGCACCAGCCCAAACTGTTCGTCAGCGTCAGCGTGTTTCACAACCCCACCGGCTGCTGCCTGGCGCCGAGCAGCGCGCACCGCGTGCTGCAGCTGGCGAGCCAGCACAATTTTCACATTGCCGAGGACGATACCTACAGCCACCTGGCGCCGGAACACGCCACCCGCCTGTGCGCGCTTGACGGCCTGCGGCGCACGATTTACGTCAGCGGTTTTTCGAAGATCCTGGCGCCCGGCTGGCGTGTCGGCTACCTGGCCGCGCCGGCCGATCTGGTCGAGCGCCTGTTAGACACCAAGCTGCTCGCCACGCTGACGACCCCCGCGCTGCTTGAGAAAGCGCTGGCCTGGTGCATAGACCAGGGCCAGTTGCGCCGTCACGCCGAGCGCATACGCAGCCGGCTTGACCAGGCGCGCGCGCGCAGCGTCAAGCTCGGGCTGGCCCACGGCTGCACTTTTGCGGCCGAGCCCGCCGGCCTGTTTGGCTGGGTCGAAACCGGCATGGACACCGACGCCCTGGCCCAGCGCATGCTGGACGAGGACTATCTGATCGCGCCCGGCGCGCTGTTTCACGCGGTGCGCACGCCCAGCACGCTGATGCGTATCAACTTCGCAACGACGCAGGAGGCGGCATTCTGGAAGGTCTTTGCGCGCCTGCGGGACGGTATGCGCTAAAGGCAGGTCCGCCAATAGGGCGTTGTAGGAGACATTTTGCTACACCGGGTTTTCGCCACCCATGGTGGTTCGAGCCTTGTTTTTGCGTCAATTCGGTGCATTTTCGGACCCAAACGCCCCCTCTGGCGGCCACGTCAGTCAATTTGTAATAATAAGTATCTTGCATGACCCCCAGCAGAGGCAAGGCTGTCCCAATGAGTACACTGCCCGGCGTTCGCCGCCTTCCAAAATCGCCCGCGTTATTGGAAGCGCTTGATTTCATGGGAAATTATTCGCACGACGAGTTTTTCTGCATGGCGAAAATTCCCAAACCTTGCATTTTTGAGGGCTTGAATCCGGAAAAATTTACCTGCGTGACGTTACATGTTTAACTGATATGTAACCAAATAATGGGTTTCAGGCGCTGCGTGATATCAAAAATGAGACATACATCACGATAGTTGATGGTTTTGTGCTCAATCTGCTCTATTCGCGTCTGAAAAGCTTTCTTTTCCAAGTGAAGGTACATAAAGTTACATACCTTTAATCCCTCCTTGTCCTCTGCGTCTGCCGAAAACACCGGTGCGCTGATTTTTTTTTCCGGGTTTTAACCCGGTATTGACTGATGAAAATACTTCGCACCCTCTGTCTTTGTGCTGTCAGCCTCGCCTTCGGCCAGGCTGTTTTCGCCCAGGCGCCCAGCGCCATGACCTCCGGCCTGACGGCCCAGCGTGTGGATACCGTGGACGGCAAGGCAGTGTTGACACCCGCCACCTCGGGCAAACCAGGCGACGTGATCGAATACAGTGGCACCTATCGCAACGGCGGCACCGCCCCCGTGGACAAACTTCTGGCCACGATCCCCGTGCCCGCGGGCACCAGCTTCATTGCCGGCAGCGCAGTGCCTGCCCAAGCCCAGGCGTCTATCGACGGTGTTCGGTTTGAAGCCGTTCCACTGATGCGTTCCGTGAGCCAGGCGGACGGTACCGAACGCAAAGTAGCCGTGCCGCTGGCTGAATACCGCGCGCTGCGCTGGGACATCGGCGCTTTGGCTGCCGGCCGCAACGCAGTGGTCAGTCTGCGCGTGCGCATCGACCCTGTCGCAGCCCCCGCCGCATCGGCCGCAGCGACCGCCACGGTGCCTGCCAAACCAGCGTCTCGCTGAAGCTTTTCGCCCTGCCCAAGGGCTCGCATTGCACCCCTCGGGCGCGCTTGTCATGGGTATCTGTTTGTCAGTTTTTGTTGAATCACGTCCTTAGAAAAGCCAGGAGTAATGCCATGCATGTCACGCCCATGAGTCTTCAGCCGCCACGGCTGTCGCACTTTGTCTCCCATTGGATCAGTGCCTTCGCGGTCGCAGTGCTGCTGGCCTTGATGGCCGTGGTCGCACACGCGGCGGCACCGCCCGCAGGAACCTCCATCAGCAACCAGGCATCCGCCTCGTACACCGATGGTTCCAATGTCCCGCGCAGCGTGACTTCCAACGTGGTCCAGACTACGGTGGCGCAGATCGCCAGCGTGACGCTGGCGTCCTCCGGCACGCAAAACGGCACCCCGGGCAGCGTGGTTTACTACCCGCACACCCTGACCAATACCGGTAACGGCACCGACACGTTCAACCTGACGGCTGTCAGCGGAACTGCCGGTTTCACCATGACCAACGTGCTGATCTATGCCGACAACGGCAGCGGCCAGCCGACCGGTCCGGCCATCACCTCGACGGGCGCGCTGGCTTTGGGCAGCACCTTCAAGTTCATCGTCGTCGGCACCGTGCCGACGACGGTCACGTCCGGTCAGACCAACGTGATCACCGTCACCGGCACCAGCGGCCTGGACGCCACGAAGAAGGACACGAACACCGACACGACCACCGTCACGTCCAACGCTGTTGTGACCCTGACGAAGGCTGCCAGTGTTTCCAGTGTTCCTGCCGGCACCGGCTCGACCATCACTTACACCCTGACCTATACCAACACGGGTAACAGCACCGCCACGGCAGTCGCGCTGACCGACGTCCTGCCTGCAGGCCTGAACTACACGGCCGGTACGGCACGCTGGAGCGTCACCGGCGCTACTACGGTCCTGAGCGACACGGGCGCTTCGAGCGGCACCTCGCCGAACACGATCACGTCTGGCTACACCAGTGGCACCAAAACCCTGCTGTTCACGCTGGCGCAAGTCACGGCCGGCCAGTCGGGCACCATCAGCTTCAATGCGACGGTGGCTGCGGGCACCGCGCCTGGCGTGATCAACAACACGGCCACCTCGTCGTACAACAATGGCTCGACGACGGCCACCGGTACGTCCAACACCGTACCTGTCACCGTGCAGCAAACCGCCGCGGTCACCATGACCAGCCCGCCGGCCAATCCTGGCCCTGCGGCCCCCGGTTCGACGGTCGGCTTCTCCAATCGCGTAACCAATAACGGCAATGGCGTGGACACCTTCAATATCGTGATCACCACGAGCGACTACCCGACGGGCACGACCTTCCAGCTCTTCAAGAGCGACGGCCTGACTCCGCTGGTCGACACCAACGGTGACGGCATCGTCGACACGGGCCCTGTCAACGCCAACGAGTACTATGACGTCGTCCTGAAGGTAACCCTGCCACCGAACGCCCCTTCCGGCGGTCCTTACAGCGTCACCAAAACGGGTACCTCGGTCGTGGACCCCACCAAGACATCGAGCTCGGTCGACACGCTGACCCTGGTGGCCGGCGCAAAGGTTGACCTGACCAACAACACGGTTCTTGGCGTAGGCGTGCCAGGCAATGGCCCCGGACCTGAAGGCTCGCCCGTGCTGACGCAGACGACCAACCCCGGCACAACGTCCATCTTCATTCTGGTGGCCAACAACACCGGCGCTTCGCCTGACAATTACAACTTGGCCGCGAGCACGCTGTCCACCTTCGCCAGCCCTTCGCTGCCTTCGGGCTGGACGGTGAGCTTCAAGGCCGACGGCGGCGGCCGCAGCTGCGCAACCACGGGCGCGACCATCACCAACACGGGTCCCGTGGCGGCGGCTGACGCTGCGGTGGTTTGCGCGGTGGTGACGGTTCCTGCCGGTTCGCCAGCGGCCACCACGCAGCTGTACTTCCGCGTCCTCTCGCCAACGTCCAGCAGCACCGACATCGTGCATGACGCGCTGACCGTGAACGCTGTCCGTTCGATCACCATCACCCCCAACGGTACCGGCCAGACTTACCCGGGCGGCTCCTATGTCTACTCGCACACCGTAACCAACACCGGTAATGTGGTGGAAGGCAACGGCGGCGCGACCCCGGTCAGCACCGTGACCCTGACCACGGTGAATAACCAGTCTGGCTGGACCTCGACGCTGTACCTGGATCTGAACAACGACAGCTTGCTGGATGCGGCTGATCCGCTAATCTCCGGCGACCTGAGCGCCGTCATCGCCGGCCTGAATCCGGGCCAGTCGGTTCGCGTGTTCAACAAGGTGATCTCGCCCAGCGGCGCGCTTCTCGGTGCGGTGAATGCCACGAGCGTGACCGTGACGACGACCAACGGCACCTACACCGCAGCGGTGCCACCGGCATCCGTGGCCACGGACAGCACGACGGTCATCGCCGGCAACTTGACCCTGGTGAAGAATCAGGCGCTGGACACGGCCTGCGCCGGTCCGGTCGGCGGCACGGTTTACTCCTCCGCCAGCCTGAGCGCCAAGCCTGGTGAATGCGTGTTGTACCGTATCGTCGTGACCAACGTTGGCTCGGTGAACGCCACCTCCGTCGTCGTGACCGACAGCGTGCCCTCGTACACCACGCTTAGCGCGCTCGCTGCCACCTCTGCAGGCTCGATCGCCTCCGGTGCGCCGGCAGTCGGGGGAACAGGCACGATCAGCGCGAACGTCGGCACATTGGCCGCAGGCGCTGCTGCCGCCGTGACCTTTGGCGTCAAGGTCGCAAACTAAATAAAAGCGACTCCCCGGCAGAGGGAGGCCTTGCGCCTCCCTCTGCCTTTCAAAAGCCGCTGCCAGGCCAGTGGCGGCTTTTGAAAGGCAAGCCCCACTCTTCAATCAACCCTGGAACCCATGATCGCTCGCCTGTTGCTGCCCATCTGCCTGTTTCTGCTCTTTGCAGCAACGGCGCGGGCTGCGCCGCCAGCGGCTGGCACGCTCATTACCAACACCGCTACGGCCACCTTCACCGATTCCGCGTCGGGCCAGTCAGTGCGGCTGACGTCCAACACGGTCGAGACCCGCGTCGCTGAACTTGAAGCGCTGACCCTGGTGTCCAGCCAGAGCCTGGTGATCGCCACCGGCGGTTCCTTCTCCCTCAGCCACACGCTGACCAACACCGGCAACACGTCGGCGGCCTACCTGGTTAACGCCAATGTGGTGAGCGGCAGCGGCTTCACGCCGCTGAACGTGCAGGTGGTGCAGGACAGCAATAGCAATGGCCGCTCCGATGCCGGCGAGCCCGTCATTCCTGCCGGCAGCACGATCACCGTCGCCGCCGGCGCCAGCGTCGGACTGCTGATTACGGGCCAGGCCCCCGGCGGCGCCGTGCCTGGCCAGACCGCGCAGATCCGCCTGACCGCCACCAGTCGGCTGCAAGGAGCCACCGCCAGCAACACCGACACCTTATCCCTCACCAATGGCGCTGCGCTGCAAGTGAGCTTGTCCGCCTCGGTGGCCACGGCCATGCCCAGTGCGCCCGTCAGCTTCACGGCAACCACGGTCAACAACGGCAATGTGTCCGCCGGCCCCGCCAGCGTCATCGTCAACGGCGCGGCCGCCAGCCTGTTCATCCTGCGCGTGTCCGTGCCGAACAACACCGGGTTCGCTTCGGCGCAGCCGGTGACCAACGTCAACGCCCAGCTCCTGTACCACCTGGCCGGCTCGCCCGCCAACGCCTATGTCACGGCCGTGCCGGCCGGCGGCGTCGTCGATGCGGTGGCCTGGAGCCTGCCCGTGCTGCCCGAAGGCGGCAGCCTGCAGGGCCAGTTCAGCGTGCTGGTCAACGGCAACGCCGCCGGCACCATCTCCACCAGCGCGTTCGCCGATTGGACGGAAACCGGCAGCTCGAGGACCACGGCAGGTAACACCGTCCTGCTGCCGTTGCCCGCGCGCTCGGCGAGCATCTCCTTCTACAACCCTGGCTTCAATACGCCAGCCACGCAAGGCCGTCCCGGCAAGCCGCTGTTTGTGCAGGTCGATGCCGCGCCGTGCAACTTGGACCCGTCGCAGGTCGGCACCGTGCCCGTGACCATCACCAGCCAGCTCACCGGCGACGTGGAAAGCTTCACTGCGGTCGAGACCGGCCCCAACACCGGCCTTTTCCGCATCCTGCCCGACGTGCCGACGGCCGACGCGACCACCCGTGTCGTGGCCGCCGGCGACGGCGTGCTCGAGACGCTGCGCAACGACACCATCACCGCCACCATTACCAGCTGCGGCGGCATCACCGTGTCGGCCACCACTACCTTGCTGATCGACCCGAGCGGCATCGTCTACGACAGCAAGACCAACCAGCCCGTCGCTGGCGCCACGGTGCAGCTGATCGATGTGACCGGCGCTGGCAACGGCGGCAACCCCAGCGGTCCGGCCATCGTATTCCAGGAAGACGGTAGCACCCCTGCGCCCAGCGTGATCGTCACCGGTGTGGACGGCAGCTACGCCTTCCCATTCGTGTCGCCCAGCACCTACAGGTTGATGGTGACGACGCCTGCCGGTTATGTGTTCCCGTCCAAACTGCCGCCCGCACTTCAGCCGACCGGCCGCATCGTGGATGCCAGCGGTTCTTACAGCGGCAATTTTATTATCGGCGGCGGCGTTCCCGCGCCTGTGCGTTTTGACCTCCCGCTGGATACTGGCGGCTCGGCCGGGCTCTTCATCCAGAAGACGGCCAACAAGACCACTGCTGAGATCGGCGACTTCGTCGATTACTCCGTCAAGTTCAACAACGTGGTGAACACGACCCTCAACAACACGCTGCTTAACGACGTGCTGCCGCCCGGTTTTGCCTATGTGCGTGGCACCGCCCGGCTCAACGGCGCGCCCGTGGCCGACCCGGCCGGCGGCGCAGGCCCCAGTCTGCAGTTTTCCATCGGCAGCGTCGCCGCGGCCAGCCAGCCGGTGGTGAGCTACCGTGTGCGCATCGGCGCGGGCAGCCGGCCGGGCATGGCGATCAACACCGCCCAGGCCACCAGCGGTACCGTGCAATCCAACCGTTCGACGGCCAAGGTGCAGGTCGTCGGCGGCGTGTTCTCCAGCAAGGCCTATGTGATCGGCAAGGTTTTTGCCGACTGCAACCGCGACGGCGTGCAGGAGGCGGGCGAGGCCGGCATCCCCGGTGTGCGCATCTATCTTGAAGAGGGCACCTACGCCATCACCGACGAAGAAGGCAAATACAGCTTCTATGGCCTGGAGCCCCGCACCCATGTGGCCAAGGTGGATAACACCACGCTGCCGGCCGGTGCGACGCTTCAGGTCATCAGCAACCGCAATGCGATGGACGCGGGCAGCCAGTTTGTGGACCTGACCAAGGGCGAACTGCGCAAGGCCGACTTCGCCGTGGCCGGCTGCTCGCCCGACCTGCGCGAGCAGATCGCCGCACGTCGCAAGGCCTTGGCCAATCCGTCTGAAATTTTGCAAGCCGCCGCCAGCCTGCTGTCGGCCACCGGCACCGCCACCGCGACCGACGCGCGCACTCTGCCGTCGGCCGGCGTGCTCGGCCTGCCTGGTGCGCTGAACCCCAACGGCAGCGCCCGCAACAGCACGCTGCCAATCGTGTCCGTACCCATGGCATCGTCGGCTGCTGCGCTCGGCGCCGTGGGTGATCCCGGCGGTCCTTTTGCACCCCGGGCCCAAGGCATTACCCAACCCATCTTCACGCCTACCGCCGCGCCCCAGGCCACGCCCGCGCCCGCCGAGTCGGATTTGGACGATGCCGAGAGGGTGACCGCCGCCGAGCCGCTCGAAAACCTGCTGCTCGACCTGAACAACGAGGTCGGTTTCATCGGCCTGCGCCATGAGCAGATCATGGCCGGCGACCAGACCTGGGTTCGCGTCAAGGGTCCGCTGGGCGGCATGTTCGAGCTCACGGTCAACGGCCAGGTCGTGCCCGCCACGGAGGTCGGCAAGAAGAGCGCGCTGGAGAAAAACGCTCTGCTCGCCTGGGAATACATTGGCGTCAATCTCAAGCCCGGCCGCAACACGCTGTTTGTGCGTGCCGCCGACGGCTTCGGAAATGCACGAGGCACGGCCGGGATCACGCTGATCGCGCCCGGCGCGCTGGCCAAGGTGGAAATTTCTGCCTCGCCCGAAGCCGTGGCCGACGGCGCCACCGCCTTGCCCGTCATCATTTCCCTGCGCGACGCGGCCGGCGTGCCGGTCGCCGCACGCAACCAGATTACGCTGCAAGCCAGCCTCGGCCGGTGGCAGACCGCCGACCTCGACCCGCGCCAGCCCGGCGTGCAGGTGTTCGTTCAGGGCGGTGAAGGCCGCTTCCTGCTGGTGCCGCCGGCCCAGCCCGGCAAGGCCGAGATCACCGCAGCCAGCGGCACAATCAAGTCGAGCGTCGCCGTGGAATTCATGCCCAACCTGCGGCCCATGATCGCCGCCGGTATCGTCGAAGGCACGATCAACCTGCGCAACCTCGGTTCGTCGTCCTTGCAGTCGGCGTCCAGCGGCGACGTCTTCGAGCGCCAGATCCAGACCACCACGCGCAGCTTCAACAACGGCAAGGCGAGCGCCGCCGCCCGCACGGCTTTGTTCCTCAAGGGCAAGGTGCTGGGCTCAACGCTGCTGACCCTGTCTTACGATTCGGACAAGCCGTCAGACACCAAGCTGTTCCGCGACATCCAGCCCAACCAGTTTTACCCGGTGTACGGCGACTCGTCGGCACGCGGTTTTGACGCACAGTCGACCGGCAAGCTCTATGTACTGCTGCAAAACGGCACGAACTACGCGTTGCTTGGCGACTATTCCACGCAAAGCGACAACCCCGCGCGCCTGCTCACGCAGTATTCGCGCGCGCTGAACGGCGCCAAGGGCCGCTGGCAGGAAGGCGCTGTGACAGTGGACGCCTTCGCCAGCCGCACCTCGTCCACCCAAGTGGTGCAGGAATTCCGCGCCAACGGCACCTCGGGCCCCTTCCGCCTGGACGTCAACGGCGTGGTCAACAGCCAGCAGGTCGACGTTATCACGCGCAACCGCAACCAGCCGTCGGTCATCGTGAAAGACACGGCGCTGTCGCAGTTCACCGACTATGAGATCGAGGCCTACTCCGGCACACTGCTGCTCAAGAGCCCGGTGCCCAGCGTCGATGCCGACCTGAACCCGGTCTACATCCGTGTGAGCTACTCGGTCGACGCCGGCGGCGCCAAACACACGGTGGCCGGCATCGATGCGCGCGCCGAGGTGCTGCCCGGCGTGACCGTCGGCGCCAACGTGGTCCGAGACGACGATCCGCTGAACAAGCAGAACCTCAATGGCCTGAACGTGACGGCCCAGCTGGCCGAAAAAACCGTGGCCACCGCCGAAATCGCCCGCAGCAGCACCGATGCCCAGGGCAGCGGTTCGGGCCAGCGCGTGGAAATCCGCCACGAAGGCCGGGACCTGCAAGCCCGCGCGTGGGGCGTGCGCACCGACGGCGCGTTCTACAACCCGTCCAGCCTGCAATCGGCCGGCCAGTCCGAGTACGGCGCCAAGATCGGCTACACGCTCAACGAGACCAACCGTGTCGTCGGCGAAGCCCTGCGCACGTCCAGCAGTGTCACCGGCGCCGCGCAGACCGGCGCCGAACTCAAGCTTGAGCACAGCCTGCCGGGCAACATCAAGATTGAAGCCGGCGTGCGCTACAGCAGCGCCAACGCCACGGCCTCGCTGTCCGGCCCGGCGCTGCCCGGCACGTCGATGCCCATCGTGCCGGCGCCTGTGGCCCTGGCCAAGGCGCCCACGGAAGAGGTCGCCACGACCAGCGCTCGCGTCAAGGTCACGGTGCCCGTGCCGGGCGTGCCCGAAGCCGACGTCTACGGCCTGCTCGAATATGCTATCGACGGCAGCGACGGCCGCGAGCTCGGCATCGGCGGCAACTACGCGATCAACCCCTCCTCGCGTGCTTATGTGCGCCACGATTTCATCAACAGTCTGAAGAGCGCCTACACGCTGAACCAGTCGGTGTCGCAATACACCACGGTCGTCGGCATCAACACTGACCTCACCGAGAACACGCAGCTGTTCAACGAATACCGCCTGGGCGACAGCATCAACGGCCGGGGCGGCGAAGCCTCGCTGGGCCTGCGGCAGCTGTTCCGCCTGGGCAACGGCATCGGCCTGACGGCCAGCCTGCAACGCATCAAGCCGATCTCCGGCGTGGTGCTCGACGATTCCACCGCCGTCACCCTGGGCGCCGACTACACGGCTGCAGCCGACTGGAAAGTCTCCGGACAGGTGCAATGGCAAAGCTCGACGACCTCGCGCAGCTGGCTGCTCAGCGGTGCCATGGCCAACAAGCTAGACGCCAGCTGGACGCTGCTCAACCGCGCGCTGTACAGCCAGCAGACCAATCCCGGCGCCGGCGGCGGCGAACGCGAAATCATCAACGCCCAATCCGGCTTTGCCTACCGTCCCGTCGAGACCGACGTCTGGAACGCTCTGGGCCGTGTCGAATTCAAGCGCGATGCCGACACCACCCTGAGCCCCCGCCTGAAGCGCGATGAGTCAGGCCTGATCCTGTCGACGCACCTGAACGTGCAGCCCAATCGCAGCTGGATGGTGAGCGGCCGCTACGCTGCCAAATGGGCACGCGACAGCTCCAATGGCCTGAACTCGCGCTCCTTCACGCAACTGCTCGGCGCTCGCTCGACCTCGAACCTCACCGACCGCTGGGACGTGAGCCTGCAGGCCTACCGCATGTGGGGCAACGGCGCGGCGGAAACCGCCGCCGGTGTCGAAGTCGGTTACATGGCCTATAAAAATACCTGGGTATCCGTGGGTTACAACCTCAAGGGCTTCCGCGCCCCCGACCTGACCGGCGAGGCCTACACGCAGCGCGGCCTGTATGCCCGCCTGCGGTTCAAGTTTGACGAGAACCTGTTCGACGGCGGCGCCGCCGTAGCATCTGCCGCACTCGTGGCGGCCAAGCCATGAGGTCTTCGCACACACCGGCCACGGCGGTCAACGCCAAGCCGGGCAACACGCTGCAGTACACGCTGACAGCGACGAATAACAGCGGCCAGGCGCTGTCGACCTTGCAGATCAACGACGCGACACCGACCTTCATGACCTTTTTATCGGCGAACTGCCGGGCGGCATCATGGCCTGCGCGATCAATGGATGCTGACCGGCGGGCTGGTATCGAACGCCCAACTGGTGGTGACCTACCACCGGGTCAAGGTCGACCAACAGACGCCATATGGAGGTCGCAACGCATTACGCGACACAATTTGGCCCGGGTCACCACCTTGCCGGGCACGTTGCCGCAAAAACACCACAGAGATGCAGTGCTGGCGGCGCTTCTCCGTGGGAAATCAAGTGCAGGCGGTCTGCCGGTCTGTGCCCTCCTCGATAAGATGATTTACTTCTTACGCATTTTTTCCCTGATGTTTTTTCTGGCCCTCGGGCTGCCCGGACTGGCGATGGCCAACGGCTGTGCGCCGGCGACCAGCCCCGGTACCGCACCGGCCGACTATAAGGCGTATTGCTGGCTTGATTTTTCCGGCTACAGCAATACTGTGGCGCAACAGGCCGGCGGCCAGGCTTTCAGCTTCAATCTGCCGGACGGTTCCACCTTGAACATGCGGGTTACGACCACCAAGATATCGGGTGGCGCGGGCAATGCCATCAACACTGTGGCGGTGCCGTCCTGGAGCGGCGCGGCGTTCGGCAACACGGCATTCATAGGCATTCCCGGCCAGACCATTCTGTATTCCGGTATCAGCGGCTCCACCGTGGAGGTGCTGCTGAGCAATATCTCCGTAACGCCGCCATCGGGCGGCACCGGATCAGCCTCATACTCCATCATCGTGGGCGACGGCGAGTCGAGCAACCAGAACGAGGCCCTGACCTTCGAAACCAGTGGCGACGCCTGGACGCAGGTGGCGGTCATTCCCAACGGATCCAGCACGAACTACCCGACCGTGAGTGGTGCCGGTACCAAGACCGTGACCCTGAACGGCCAGTCCGGCACGGTCGGCAGCTATGTCTTTGCCTCGTTCAACAATCCCACCACGGTCAAGACCACCATCAAGGCCGGTGGTCTGCAGGGTTTCATTGTGGGCGTGCGTTACGCCTCGGTGTCGGTGGTGTCGCAGATCAGCGGCCAGCGCTACAACACGCCGGACCAGTTCAGCTACGGCGTGAAAACCAACGGCGGTACATCCTTGGCGTCCGGCGCGACCAACGGCACGGCGCTCACCGGTTTCACGCCAGCGGCCCTGCCGACCGTCGCGGCCAGCTATCCCTTTGTGGTGAGCGAGGTCATGGCTGCCGGCAGCACAGGCACGCTGGCCAACTACACGACCTCGTTGACCTGTACCAACGCCAACAGTAGTTCGTCGACAGTCTTGCCGTCGAACCTGGCGGCCACGTCCTACACCATCGCATCGCTCAAATACGGCGACGCGGTGACCTGTGTGTTCACCAACACGCCGATTTTTTCACCCGTCGTCGGCAACGTCTACAACGACGCCAACCACAACGGCAGCCAAGATGGCAGTGAAGCCGGTGTGGCCGCCACGGCGCAGTCCGTGAAGCTGGCCACTTCCTCGGCCGGTGTGTGCCAGACGCCCGCGCTCGGGGCGGCGACGGTGAACACGACTACGGGCGTGTATTCGCTGTCTGGTGTGGCGCCGGGCAACTATTGCCTGATTCTCAGCAACAACGCCACGCTGGCCGACATTATCCCCAGCCTTCCGACCGGACGTTTGGGCGTGCAGAACGCCAGCGGCATCATCCAGCTGGCCGTGGCGACCACGGTCGTCACGCCGCCGCAGAACTTCGGTCTGTACAACGGGGCGACGCTGACGGGGACGGTGTTCGCGGACACGGGCGCGCCGACTGGCACGGC
>JBKJKI010000021.1:0-11786 GCA_046597475.1 Polaromonas sp.
CAGGGCCTTGCCACAGAGCGGTCGCGCTGCTGTTGAAGTCAATCCGTAAAACCATGGCTAGCCCGGTTCACGTTATATTTGCGCTTGCGTCTGGCTTTACGTTTACGTAAACGTAAGGCGTCATTCGTTCTAATTTCCCTTTGCCGCTTGGCGTTGACGCAGCGGTTTGCACTGTTTCCTTCATCATGGCCACCACCTACACCATCAGCGATCTCGCCAAAGAGTTTGACCTGACCACCCGCGCCATGCGCTTTTACGAAGACATGGGTTTGCTGCAGCCGCAGCGCGAGGGGCCCGCCGGGCGCAGCCGGGTTTATACGGCGCGCGACCGCACCCGGCTCAAGCTGACCCTGCGTGCAAAGCGCCTCGGGCTTTCGCTGACGGAGGCCAAGGAAATCATCGACTCCTATGACAGCCCGCGCGACACCGCCCCCCAGCTCAGGAAGTTTCTTGCGATCCTGACCGACCACCGCCAGAAACTGGAAGCGCAGCTGCTCGATCTGCAGGCCAACCTCGCCGAGATCCGCACCCATGAAAAAGAGGCAAAAGCTCTGCTCACCAAGGCTGAAAAGACAAAATAAGTCATAATTGACGTTTACGTAAACGTCAATCAAAAAACGCCCCCTCCGATACTCCTAAAACTCCCAGAATTCCCAAAAGGATTGTTCTCATGGATGAACCCAGCGCGCCGTCGGAGTTGTTCCGGCGCATTGAAGCGAGCTTTCTACGCCAGGGCCTGATGCAGCACCTGGGCGCCCGGCTGGTGCGCGTCGAGCCCGGCCTGTGCGAGGTCGCCTTGCCGCATTCGGAGCGCGTCACGCAGCAGCAGGGCGGTTTTCATGGCGGGGCCATGGGCGCACTGGCCGATATCGCGGGTGGCTACGCCGCGCTGACGGCGGTGGCGCCCGGGGTCGAGGTCACCACGGTCGAATACAAGATCAATTTCCTGGCCAGCTTCACCAGTGGCGAGCTGCGTGCGATTGGCCGTGTGGCCAGGGCGGGCAAGCGGATTGTGGTGACCGCCGCTGAAGTGTTGCACCGGGGTGCCGACGGGAAGGAAACCGTTTGTGCGCTGATGCAGCAAACCATAGTGCCAGTTCCCAAAACCTATTAAATCCAGCCCTGTCCCTTCACGGTATTTAACGAAAGACACCATCATGAACAACATGCCAGGACTCAATTTCCAGCTCGGCGAAGACATCGACGCACTGCGCGATGCCGTGCGCGAATTCGCGCAGGCCGAGATCGCCCCGCGCGCCGCCGCGCTTGACCGCGACGACCAGTTTCCCATGGACCTGTGGCAAAAGATGGGCGCGCTCGGCGTGCTCGGCATCACCGTGGGCGAGGAGTACGGCGGCGCCGGCATGGGCTACCTGGCGCACATGATCGCGATGGAGGAAATCAGCCGCGCCAGCGCCTCGGTTGGCCTGTCCTATGGCGCGCACAGCAATCTGTGCGTCAACCAGATCAAGCGCAACGGCACCGAAGCGCAGCGGCAGAAATACCTGCCAAAACTGATTTCCGGCGCGCATGTCGGTGCGCTCGCCATGAGCGAGCCGGGCGCCGGCAGCGACGTGATTTCCATGAAGCTCAAGGCGGAGGACAAGGGCGGCTACTACGTCCTCAACGGCAGCAAGATGTGGATCACCAACGGCCCCGACGCCGACACGCTGGTGGTCTACGCCAAGACCGAGCCTGAATTGGGCGCACGCGGCGTCACCGCCTTCCTGATCGAAAAAGGCATGGCCGGTTTTTCCGTCGCGCAAAAGCTCGACAAGCTGGGCATGCGCGGCAGCCACACCGGCGAGCTGGTGTTCAACAACGTCGAAGTGCCGGCGCAGAACATCCTGGGCGGCCTGAACAGCGGCGCCAAGGTGCTGATGAGCGGCCTCGACTATGAGCGCGCCGTGCTCACCGGCGGGCCATTGGGCATCATGCAATCGGTGATGGACAGTGTTTTGCCCTATATCCATGACCGCAAGCAGTTCGGCCAGAGCATAGGTGAATTTCAGCTGATCCAGGGCAAGGTCGCCGACATGTACACCGTGCTGCAGGCCGGTCGCTCGTTTGCCTACACCGTCGCCAAGAACCTCGACCTGCTGGGCGTCGAGCATGTGCGCCAGGTGCGCAAGGACTGCGCCTCCGTCATTCTCTGGTGCGCCGAAAAGGCGACCTGGATGGCCGGCGAGGGCGTGCAGATCTTTGGCGGCAACGGCTACATCAATGACTACCCGCTGGGCCGCCTCTGGCGCGATGCCAAGCTCTATGAAATCGGCGCCGGCACCAGCGAAATCCGCCGCATGCTGATCGGCCGCGAGCTGTTCGCCGAGACCCTTTGAGCCGGCGGACTCGTTAAGATCAGGCCATGACCACCACTTCTATCGACGACCTTTTCGTTCACAACCGCGCCTGGGCCGCCCAGATGGAGAGCGAGCGCCCCGGCTTCTTTACCGGGCTGCTGGCGCAGCAAAAGCCCAAGTACATGTGGATTGGTTGCTCCGACAGCCGCGTACCGGCCAACCAGATTACCGGCCTGGAGCCGGGCGAGGTGTTCGTGCACCGCAACGTGGCCAACGTGGTGGTGCCGACCGACCTGAACTGCCTCTCGACCATACAGTACGCCGTCGACCGGCTCAAGGTCGAGCACCTGATGGTGGTTGGCCACTACGGCTGTGGTGGCGTGCTGGCGGCACTGGAAGACATCCGCGTCGGCCTGGCAGACAACTGGATCCGCCACGTCAAGGATGTGCGCGACCGCCACCGCGAGCTGCTGGCCGCTGTCGCACCCGAATGGCGGCACGACCTGCTGTGCGAGCTCAACGTCATCGAGCAGGTGCTCAACATCGCGCACACAACCGTGATGCAGGACGCCTGGGCGCGCGGCCAGAAGGTCATGCTGCACGGCTGGTGCTACGGTCTGAAGGATGGTTTGATCAACAATCTGCACATGACGGTGGACAGCAACGAGGGGCTGGTCGCCCTCCACAAGGCCGCGGTCGCTGGCGTGCTGGACACGCGCCGCCACTAGTCACCAGGCAAGCTGTCAACCGGGCCCTCCCCCATGTTCCCCCAGCTGCTTGACTCTGCGGAGGCTTATGACATCGCCAAGGCGATGATGGACGGCTTCAATCGCCATTACCGGCTGTTTCGCACCGAATCGGCGCGCGCCAAGCACCGCTTTGAGACGGCCGACTGGCATGGCCAGCAACGCGCCCAGCGCGAGCGCATCGAGTTCTACGACCTGCGTGTCAAGGAATGCGTGATGCGGCTTGAAAAGGAGTTCAAGGCTGGCGCGCTGCCGATGGATGTCTGGCACCAGATCAAGCTGCACTACATCGGCCTCTTGGTCGATCACCACCAGCCCGAGCTGGCCGAGACTTTTTTCAATTCGGTCACCACCAAGATCCTGCACCGCAGTTACTTCCAGAACGAATTCATTTTTGTGCGGCCCGCCGTCAGCACGGAGTACATCGAGAACGACGACCCCAAGGCGCTGCCGACCTACCGCGCCTATTACCCCACCATGGCCACCATGCAGGACATCGTGGTCAAGCTGGTGCGCGACTTTGACTTGCGGCGCGGGTTTGAAGACCTGGAGCGCGATGCCGGTTTTGTCACTGACGCCATCAACGGCAAGCTGAACGGCGTCAAGCTGCGCGCCAATTTTCAGCTGCAGGTGCTGTCCGGCCTTTTCTTTCGCAACAAGGGCGCCTATGTGGTGGGCAAGATCATCAACGGCTTTACCGAGCTGCCGTTTGCCCTGCCCGTGCTGCACAACGACAAGGGCAACCTGGTGCTCGATGCCGCGCTTTTCGGCGAGGACGACCTCTTGATCCTGTTCAGCTTTGCGCGCGCCTATTTCATGGTCGACATGGGCATTCCGTCGGCCTTCGTGCAGTTTTTGCGCAGCATGATGCCACGCATGCCGCGTGCCGAAATCTACAACGCGCTCGGGCTGGCCAAGCAGGGCAAGACGCTTTTTTACCGCGACTTCCTGCACCACCTGCGCCACTCCACCGACAAGTTCCGCAGCGCGCCCGGCATCAAGGGCATGGTCATGCTGGTGTTCGACCTGCCTTCGTTTCCCTACGTGTTCAAGGTCATCAAGGACTTCTATCCGCCGCAAAAAGACACGACGCGCGAGCAGATCAAGGGCAAATACCTGCTGGTCAAGCAGCATGACCGCGTCGGCCGCATGGCCGACACGCAGGAGTACAGCGAGGTGGCGTTTCCGCGCGACCGCTTCGACGACGCGCTGATTGCCGAGATTGAGAAATTCGCGCCCAGCCAGCTGGAGATCAGCGACCGCGACGGCGACGGCCAGATGGAAGTGATCATCAAGCATGTGTACATCGAGCGCCGCATGATCCCGCTGAACATCTACCTGCAGGAAGCCTTTGACTTCGGTGTCGCCGAGCCGGCGGCCAGGGAGCAGATCGAGCGCGCGGTGGTCGAGTACGGCAACGCCATCAAGGACCTGGTGGCGGCCAATATCTTCCCGGGCGACATGCTCTGGAAGAACTTCGGCATCACGCGCCATGGCAAGGTGGTGTTCTACGACTACGACGAGATCGAATACATCACCGACTGCAAGTTCCGCAAGGTGCCGACGCCGCGCAACGAAGAAGAAGAAATGAGCGGCGAGGTCTGGTATTCGGTCGGCCCCAAGGACGTATTCCCCGAAACCTTCGGCCCCTTCCTGCTGGGCAACGATGCGGTGCGCGAGGTCTTCATGAAGCACCACGGCGACCTGCTGGATGCGAGCTTCTGGCAAAGCCACCAGGCGCGCATCCAGGCCGGCCATGTCTACGATGTTTTTCCGTATGAGCAGCACAAGCGCTTTGCCGCCACGGCCGGGCAGGCGCACGTCGACTGACGCTGCGCAGTCCGCACGATTCATTTTCAACCTCATTGATTCAGGAGAAAACCATGAGTGATTCCATTGTCATCCTCGGTGCCGCGCGCACCCCCATGGGCGCCTTCCAGGGCGACTTCGCCAGCCTGTCGGCCAACGACCTGGGCGGCGCCGCCATCCGGGCCGCCGTAGCGCGCTCTGGCCTTGCGCCCGAAAAAATCGACGAAGTGCTGTTCGGCAATTGCCTGATGGCAGGCCAGGGCCAGGCCCCCGCACGCCAGGCCGGTTTCAAGGGCGGCCTGCCAGCCAGCACCGGCGCCGTCACGCTGTCCAAGATGTGCGGCTCGGGCATGGAGGCGACGCTGCTGGCCAACGACCAGCTGCTTGCCGGCAGCCGCGATGTGGTGGTCGCTGGCGGCATGGAAAGCATGACCAATGCGCCCTACCTGCTGCTGAAAGGCCGGGGCGGCATGCGCATTGGCCACGACAGGGTCTTTGACCACATGATGCTCGACGGCCTGGAAGACGCCTACGAGCCCGGCCGTTCCATGGGCACCTTTGGCGAAGACTGCGCCGACAAATACGGCTTTACCCGCGAGCAGCAGGACGCCTTTGCCACGGCCAGCGTGCAGCGCGCCAAGGCGGCCACCGAGTCCGGCGCCTTCAGGGCCGAAATCACGCCCGTCACGGTTAAAACCCGTGCTGGCGACACCGTGATTTCCATCGACGAAGGTCCGGGCAAGGTTAGGCTCGACAAGATTCCCACGCTCAAGCCCGCCTTCAGGAAGGGCGGCAGCATTACCGCCGCGTCCAGTTCGTCGATCAACGACGGCGCCGCGGCGCTGGTGCTGGCGCGCGAATCGACCGCCAGGGAACTAGGCGCCACGCCGCTGGCCCGCATCGTCGGCCATGCCACCTTTGCCCAGGCGCCCGAATGGTTCTCCACCGCACCCGTCGGCGCGGTGCAAAAGCTGCTGAAGAAAATTGGCTGGAGCGTGAAAGACGTGGACCTGTGGGAAATCAACGAGGCCTTTGCCGTCGTGCCCATGGCTGCCATGAAGGAGCTGGGCATCAGCCACGACATCGTCAACGTCAACGGTGGCGCCTGCGCGCTGGGCCACCCGATAGGCGCAAGCGGCGCACGCGTCATCGTCACGCTGCTCCATGCGCTGAAAGCCAGGGGCCTCAAGAAGGGCGTGGCCACGCTCTGCATAGGCGGCGGCGAGGCGACCGCGCTGGCCATCGAATTACTATGAAAATAGTAGCGAACTAATACCGTAAATGCTGGACAGGAGGCCGATTTGATACTCAATCAAGAGCAGGAACAGGTACGCGACGCGGTGCGTGCCTTCGCGCAGGCCGAACTCTGGCCCCATGCCGCGCGCTGGGACAAGGAGCATTACTTTCCCAGGGAAGCGCATCAGGGCCTGGCGGCGCTGGGCGCCTATGGCATTTGCGTGCCCGAGGAATTTGGCGGCGCCAACTTCGACTACCTCACGCTGGCGCTGGTGCTCGAAGAAATCGCGGCCGGCGACGGCGGAACCAGCACGGCGATCAGCGTGACCAACTGCCCGGTCAACGCCATATTGATGCGCTACGGCAGCGCGGCGCAGAAAAAGCAGTGGCTGACCAGGCTGGCGCAAGGCCAGCTGCTGGGCGCCTTCTGCTTGACCGAGCCGCACACCGGCAGCGACGCCGCCTCGCTGCGCACCACCGCCGTCAAGAATGGTGATGCCTATGTGCTCAACGGCGTCAAGCAGTTCATCACCAGCGGCCAGAACGGCCAGGTCGCCATCGTCATCGCCGTGACCGACAAGGGCGCCGGCAAGAAGGGCATGAGCGCCTTCATCGTGCCGACCGATGCGCCGGGCTATTCGGCCTCACGGCTGGAAGACAAGCTGGGCCAGCATTCGAGCGACACGGCGCAGGTCAATTTCGACAACTGCCGCATCCCCGCCGAAAACCTGATCGGTGCCGAGGGCGAAGGCTACAAGATCGCCCTGGGCGGGCTGGAAGGCGGGCGCATCGGCATCGCGGCCCAGAGCGTCGGCATGGCGCGCAGCGCCTTCGAGGTGGCAGTTAGCTATGCCAAGGAGCGCCAGAGCTTTGGGGTGGCCATCTTCAACCACCAGGCGGTCGGCTTCCGGCTGGCCGAATGCGCGACCAGGATAGAAGCGGCCCGCCAGCTCATCTGGCACGCCGCCAGCCTGCGCGACGCCGGCCTGCCCTGCCTGAAGGAGGCCGCCATGGCCAAGCTGTTCGCCAGCGAGATGGCCGAGCATGTCTGCAGCGCCGCCATCCAGACCCTGGGCGGCTACGGCTATGTCAGCGACTTTCCGGTCGAGCGCATCTACCGCGATGTGCGCGTGTGCCAGATTTACGAAGGCACATCGGACGTGCAGAAGATCATCATTCAGCGGGCCCTGGCTTAAGCGGTTTGGGCTTGGGCTGCAGGTGCTGGCGTATCAATAGCCGTCAACCCGGTTTGACCCAGTTCTCAACCCGCAAGCCCGGATAGCCCGCAAAATCGGCTTCGTTGTTGGTGACGAGGGTGGCGTCCAGCGCTATCGCATGGGCGGCAATGAGCTTGTCCAGTGCGTCGCGTTTGCGCTCCCGCGTCGCCTGGCGAACCGGCCCATAGGCTTTGGCGGCCTGGCCTTCAAACGGCACCGCCACGATGTCTTCCAGCAAGCCGTCCAGCGCCAGCCGATTTTGCACTTCGGCCGTGCCTGAACAAACGACGCCATACTCCAGTTCAGCCAGGGTGATGGCCGAGATGGCGACATCGCCCACAAAGCACTCGGCAAAGCGATCGGCCACTTCAGGCGGCTGGTGCTTCATCAGGTAAATGCAGATGTTGGTGTCCAGCATGTACCTGGGTTTCATAGCGCATCTCGCTCGGTTTCCTCGTTCTGGCCACGCCCTTCAGCCATAAAGCCGGAGGAAAACCGGGCCAGCTTCGCCAGCACATCCCCCATGCGGCGCGGCGCAGGGCGAATCCGCAATTCGTCGCCTTCGCGTTCGATCACGAATTCCATGTCTGACGATGCATAAGCCAACTCGGCCGGAATGCGGACGGCTTGGGAATTGCCGTTTTTGAAAATTCTGGTGGTGATCATAAGCAATCTTTTGTGTGTACGTGTACATCCTAATGAGATTGCCAAACATTGTCAATGTTCGGCGATGTGAACGAACCGAGGTTTTCGGGCTTCAAACCCTACAGGCGCGGCGATCTGGCGACAATACAGGCTGCAAATATCGCTAACCCGCGTCATTCCATTAGAGAAGGAGTCATTCATGCCCATTACCAAAGGTTTCCAGGCCCTCGTCGATGAGGCCATGGAAGAGATCAAGACCTATTCCGTCGAGTCGGTCAAGGCCAGGCTGGGCGACCCCAAGGTGCAGCTCGTTGATATCCGCGATGCGCGCGAGCTGGAGCGCGAAGGCACGGTCGTTGGCGCTTTTCATGCGCCACGCGGCATGCTCGAATTCTGGGTCGATCCGGCATCGCCCTATTTCAAGCCGGTTTTTGCCGATGAAGGCCGCGAGTACATCCTGTTTTGCGGCGCCGGCTGGCGCAGCGCGCTGGCCACCAAGACGCTGCAGGACATGGGGATGCGCAACGTCGCCCATATCGACGGCGGCTACGCCGAATGGCTCAAGCAGGGCGCGCCCACCGAAACGCTGGAAGAACGCAAGGCCAAAAAAGCCTGAGCTTGCCCGGTCCAGCCCCAAAACGCGGCTGGACCCCCGCAGTTGCCTTGCGCGGCGCCAGAAGGGCCGCTTTTACCCCGGCAACGCCAGTTGTCCAGTAAAAACGGCCGTTTGTCCTTGCATTCCGGTCATAGTTTGCTATGAAAAATGGAGTAAACGCGGTCTTGATCTGCCGCGCCCCCTTCTTGCTGCGCGGCAAGTGACCTTTGCGGGGGTGGCGGCTTCCTTTCGTTGCGCAGCGGCGCCCGGGGCGCGAACCCTAGAATCGCCAGATGCAGCCCCCGGCCCCACAGAACCTGAATGACGACTTCACGCAGCGCGTCGTTTCCTTCGCGGCCGACGCCGTCTGGCTGCCTTCACCCGAGGCGGGGATTGAGCGCCGCATGCTCGACCGCGTCGGTGGCGAGGTGGCGCGGGCCACCAGCATCGTGCGCTACCACCCCGGCACCCGTTTTGCGCGGCATGTTCACGGCGGGGGCGAGGAAATCCTCGTGCTGGAAGGCGTGTTCTCGGACGAGCGCGGCGACTATCCGGCCGGCAGCTATTTGCGCAATCCGCCCGGCTCCTCGCACGCACCTTTCTCGCGCGAAGGCTGCCTGTTGTTCGTCAAGCTCTGGCAGTTTTCCGCGCTGGACACACAAAGCCTTTGCCTCGACACGCACGCCCAACCGTGGCGGCAAGGCCTGGTGCCCGGGCTGTCGGTGATGCCGCTGCATGAGCATGACGGCGTCAGCACGGCGCTGGTGCAATGGGCGCCCAACACCCGCTTCAACCCGCACAGCCACCCTGGCGGCGAAGAGATTCTGGTGCTGCAGGGACTGTTTCGCGATGAGGCCGGCAACTACCCGCAAGGCAGCTGGCTGCGCAGCCCCCGGTGGAGCCGGCACGCGCCTTTCACGACTGCAGAGGGCGCGCTGATCTATGTGAAAACGGGCCATCTCGGGGCCGATTTTTTGACGCCCTGAACGGCGGCGCCGGCGCCCCGGTGGGTTTTTGACCAGACGGCCAGGGCGGGCCGGCAGCGCATGCTAAGCTGACAATTCGACCCTTCTCAACTACCCGCGAGGACCCTCCATGCCTGGACTACTGCCCAATGTTGACCCTGATGGCCTGCTTGAATTCTCGGTGGTCTACACCGACCGCGCGCTCAACCACATGTCGCGCAGCTTCCAGGGCGTGATGACCGACTTGTCCAGCCTGCTCAAAGAGGCCTACAACGCGCCTTCGGTGGCGCTGGTGCCCGGCAGCGGCACCTACGGCATGGAAGCCGTGGCGCGGCAATTGGCCACGGGCCAGCATGTGCTGGTCATACGCAACGGCTGGTTCAGCTACCGCTGGACGCAGATTTTCGACATGGGAAGCATCCCCGCCTCCAGCACCGTGCTCAAGGCGCGTCAAACCGGCCCCGGTGCCCAGGCGCCTTGGGCGCCCGCGCCGATTGCCGAGGTGCAGGCCGCGATTGCCGCCGAAAAACCGGCGCTCGTCTTTGCCCCGCACGTTGAAACCGCCTCCGGCATGATGCTGCCCGACGACTACCTCAAGGCCGTGGCCGACGCCGTGCATGCCGTGGGCGGCCTGTTCGTGCTCGACTGCATCGCCTCCGGCGCCATGTGGGTAGACATGCAAGCCTCCGGCGTCGATGTGCTGATTTCCGCGCCGCAAAAAGGCTGGAGCAGCTCGCCCTGCTGCGCCATGGTCATGCTCAACGAACGCGCCCGCGCCGCCATTGAGGCCACGACCAGCACCAGCTTTGCCTGCGACCTGAAGAAGTGGCTGCAGATCATGGAAACCTACGAAAAAGGTGGCCACGCCTACCACGCCACGCTGCCCACCGACGACCTGACCCGGCTGCGCGCCACCATGAAGGAAACTAAAGGCTACGGCTTTGCCCGCGTCAAGGCCGAGCAGCAGGCGCTGGGCGCCAGGGTGCGCGCCCTGTTTGAAAGCCGCAGCCTGCCCAGCGTGGCCGCAGAGGGCTTCAAGGCGCCCGGCGTGGTGGTCAGCTACACCACCGACCCCGAGATTCAGTCGGGCAAGAAATTCCTCGAACAAGGCCTGCAAACCGCCGCCGGCGTGCCGCTGCAATGCGACGAAAGACCAGACTTCATGACCTTTCGCATCGGCCTGTTTGGGCTGGAGAAGTGGCACGACGCAGACCGCACCGTGGGGCAGCTGGCGGCGGCGCTGGATCGGATCGGGGTGAAGCCGGCGCCAGACAGCGCTTTGACGTGACCTGAAGAATCAGCCGGCCCAGTTGAAGGGCGCAAAGTGCGCGTTGCGCGTGCCGGTTGTGTCATCCCAGTCGATGCCGAACGCGTGCAAATGGCTGCGCGTGGCCTTGGCCAGGGACAGACGGCTATTGACGGGATGCGCGGTGTTGTCGATGGCAATGGCCTGTTTGGGGTCGCCGGCGCTTGCGATGCCTTCGCAAGCCTGATCAAGCAGGTCGCCCGCGCTCACGGTGTAGTTCAACCCGTCGCCATCAAACCGTATGGGGCGCCGCTCGACCCCTGCCACCTTGCCGACGAGTGGCGCCAGCGCCGCCATCGGGCCGCCGGACGAGCCGGTGGCGATGGCGCTGATTGCCTCCAGTTGCTGGTCCGAGGCGCTGTCGTCAACGATAAGCCCGACGGTGATGTTGCCTTCACCCATGGCCCCCGGTGAATGCATCATGACAACAAATGACAGCCCGTCAAGCTGGATGCCATCCTTCACGCCTTTGTCGATGTGCAGGGCGATTGCTGCCTTGCAGTCGCCTTCGGTCGGTCGTGCCGCGAGGTTGGAGGTGATGCAGGGGCAGAGAAAACTGCAGTTGCAGGTCTCCATGTATTGACCGGTGATTTGCCAGCTGGACATAGCAATACTCCTTGAAAAAAGGGCTGTTCAATTCCGGCGTGCAGTCAGGGATTCCTCGCCGCTGCACCCGAGGACAAGTCTATTCCGATGTTTGAGGTGCCACAACGTGCCGCCTCTTTGCCATCCTGGCACCCGGCGTATTGGCAAGCCGCGCCGGCTCAAAGGCAGATGCCTTCGCTGTCAACGCAAAATTGAAATGTCCCCTTTTGACCAAAGTAGAAATGTCCCCTGAACCGGGATTTGTAGAGTCCGGGGGTGGGGCCACCGGGCACAGCCCGTAGGGGCGGGGCAGGCCACTGCCCCGGGCAAGCGTCAGCGCGTCAGGCCGCAGGCTCCATGCCGGGGGAGCGGTGGGTCACTG
>JBKJKI010000031.1:0-6979 GCA_046597475.1 Polaromonas sp.
CACCGCAGCGGGCGGAAACGCAGCGGCCCGTGCCTTGATCCAGCCGCTGCGGGTGATCATGCCGCTCTATAACGAGGAAATCTACTTTATCGTGCGGGCTGACTCGGAGCGCAACTACATCCACGAGATCAAGAATGCAAAGATCAATGCGGGCGAGTCAGGAAGCGGCACGGCGCTGACTTCGGCGACGCTCTACCGCCTGATGTTTGGCGAAGCCATGCCGGAGGCAAAGGCGAGCTTCCTTTCCAACGAGGAAGCGCTGGCCAGGCTGGTCACCGACAAGAGCATCGACGTGGTCGCAATCGTCGCCGGTCAACCCGCCAAACTGCTGGTTGACATGAAGCCCGAGTCGCGCAAACTGATCAAACTGCTCAAGTTTGACCGCTATCAGCCCTCCAGCGAAGCCGTTCTCGAGACCTACTTTCAGGCCAACGTACTGGCCAGCAATTATCCAAACCTGCTCACGGCGGATATCCCGGGGCTGGCAGTCAAAGCCTTCCTCGTCACCTACGATTTCAAGCTCAAGGGCACCGAGAGCCACCTGCGGAATATGGCGCGATCGTTCTGCCAGAACTTCTCGACGCTGCAGGAAAAAGGACACCCGAAGTGGCGTGAGGTTGAGCTTGCGCTACCGAAACTCGGTCGCGGATGGTTGTACTATGCCCCGACGGCGCGTGAGATCCGCTCCTGTATCGCCGGGGAAGCCAAGCTGGGAACGCCTGTGAAATCACAAGCGGCGAAGGCGTGTTCGCAGCAGGAACGGATTCTGGGTCTGTGCAAATAGGCCTGCTGAAGGCCTATCGGCTCAGCGGCTAACGCCATTTATAGGGCAAAAATGCATTCGGTGCAGTGCTTGAGAGCCGTGCAAAAGCGCAAGCCGATGCGGCGGGCAATTGCCCTCCCGTCATTGATGAACTCATAGCCATGCTTTCCCCGCCAGCCTCCTCTTTGCCGGATGATGTGCGGTTGCGTTACCGCAAGGTTCGGGCGCACAGTCTGGAACTGGCGGCGCCCCTTTCAGTCGAAGATCAGGCTGTCCAGTCGATGCCGGACACGAGCCCGACCAAGTGGCATCTGGCCCATACCACCTGGTTCTTCGAGGCGCTATTGCTGCAAGCCCATGCATCGGGTTACACGGTCTTCGATCCGGCTTTTCACTACCTCTTCAACTCGTACTACGAGTCACTGGGACCGCGCCATCCGAGGCCGCAGCGAGGGCTGCTGACGCGGCCCTCGCTGGAGCAGGTGCATGCCTATCGGCGGTATGTGGACGAAGCCCTTGAAAAACTCATGGACCGCGCCCTTGCCTCCCGGCGAGTCATGCTCGAGCCGATCATTGAACTTGGCTTGCAGCATGAGCAGCAACACCAGGAACTGATCGTCACCGACATCCTGCACGCGCTGTCGTGCAACCCTCTGCTGCCGGCCTACCAGCCAACGGACAGCCTGGCGCTGCAGGGTGCAGGGGTGAACACGCCGCTGCTATGGCTTACCCAGCCGGGCGGTGTGATCGAGATCGGCCACGGCGGTCAGGGCTTTGCTTTCGACAACGAAGGGCCCAGGCACAAGGTGCTGCTCCAGCCCCACGCCATGGCGAGCAGCCTGGTGAATTGCGCCGACTACGCCGGCTTCATTGCCGATGGCGGCTACCGGCGACCGGAGCTTTGGCTTTCAGATGGGTGGGCCCTGGCGCAGGCGCAGGGCTGGTGCGCTCCGGCATACTGGCTCGCCCCTGACGATCCGCGGCTCGCGCATCGTGCTGCAGCCAGTGGCTGGCAGGTCTACGGATTGGACGGCGTGCGGCCTATGGACCCGGGAGCACCGGTTGCGCAATTGAGCTTTTATGAAGCCGCGGCTTACGCCGAATGGGCCGGAGCACGTTTGCCGACGGAATTCGAGTGGGAGGCCGCCTGCGGGGAAGCCGGCATCCAGCAAATGACGAACCATGTCTGGCAATGGACGCGTTCCTCCTACGACCCCTATCCCGGCTTCAGGCCTTCGCCCGGCATCGTCGCTGAATACAACGGCAAGTTCATGGTCGGGCAGGTGGTGCTGCGGGGTGGAAGTCTTGCGACGCCGGCCGGCCATGCGCGACCGAGCTATCGCAACTTCTTCCCGCCGGCTGCACGCTGGCAGTTTTCCGGAGTGCGCCTGGCGCGCGACATCTGACATGGCAAGTGCCTCATTTTCCGTGGATACCTCACCAACGAGGCACCACGTCATGGCTTCGGGGTTTGGCCGCGACGTGCTGGCCGGACTCGCGGCCACACCACGCACCCTCCCGCCCAAGTACTTCTATGACGCTGCCGGGTCGGCCCTGTTCGAGCGCATTTGCACGCTTCCCGAATACTACCCAACGCGCACTGAGCTTCGCGTCCTCGCGGAGCGTGCGCCCGAGATCGCCAGGCATATGGGGCCAAACGCGGAGGTGATCGAGTTCGGCGCCGGGGCGCTCACCAAGGTACGCATTCTGTTCGACGCCTTCAGCGCAGCCGACGCGCCCAGGCGCTACCTGCCGATCGATATTTCGGCAGGGCATCTGCAAGCCGCGGCCCGCCGCTTGCGTGCCGACTATCCGGGGCTCATGGTGCAAGCCATCGTGGCGGACTACACGCTTGCGCTGATACTGCCCGCCGACAGGGCAGTGACCGGCAAGCGTGTTGGTTTCTTCCCTGGTTCTTCCATTGGCAACTTCCTTCCCGACGAGGCGCTTGCGTTTCTTCAGCTGGCGGCACGCCTGCTGCAAGGCGGCGGGCTTCTGGTGGGTGTCGACCTCGTGAAGGAGCCGGCCAGGCTGCACGCCGCGTACAACGATGCCGAAGGCGTGACCGCAGCGTTCAATCTCAACCTGCTCAGACGCATCAACATGGAGTTGGGCGGTGATTTCGATCTGGACGGATTCGCACATCATGCGTTCTACGACCCTGTGCAGCGCCGCATCGAGATGCACCTCATCAGCCGTCGGACGCAGCGTGTGCACATTGGCGAGGAAACCTTTTTGTTCAACGAAGGCGACAGCATTCATACCGAGAACTCACACAAATACACGGTCGACGGATTTCGCGCCCTGGCCATGAAGGCAGGATTTCGGCCAGGGCCGGCGTGGACCGATGAAGAACGCCTCTTCAGCGTGCATTGGCTGGATGCACCCGCGACATAGTTTCGCAGGCGGCGAATCAGGCCGTCACGGTGATCGACGCAAACTGCAGGTGGTGCATGAACTCGCGAAGGATTAGCAGCGTTGCGGCGAATGTAGCGCTGGCTGGAATTCCCGCGCTGGAAGCCGGCCTGCCGAGCGTGAGCGCCGCCAGCCTGTCGAAGGTCTGTTCCACCGCGTCAAGGGCAAGAATCATCTCGGGGTGCTCGGAAACTCCCGCGACAAGCGCGATCTCGCGGATCTCGGTGCCCGCCGTAAAAAGCGTTGACGCAGCTGACGTTATCTTGCGCAAGCGGATCAGTTCATCCTCAATCACCATGATGGCGTTTTCAAGTTCGCCAGGCGTGGGTGGCGTGTGCTTGAAAAAATCTGCGACGGTTTTTTTTGACCCGATGGCAAGCACCAGCACCGCATCCGGTTCAGAGGCGCTTCCAGTGGCAACAGCGGTTTGTTTTTCGCCGATATGCAGCACCGTAATGGCTGTGCCGTCGGGAACGCCGGGCCTTGCCCTGTCATACCGCAGCCGGATGTCGTTTTCCATGTCAATTCGCTTTGGTGATGCTCTGGAGCCATTCCAGAAAGTCGGCCTGCATGGCCGCGCTGATCCCATGATCTATGGGGTAGAGCCGCGTCAGGTGTGCTACGCCAAGTTCGTCGAGTAACTGATCCGAGCGCTGCGCCCACACCACCGGCAGCTTGCTGTCGTACTCGCCATGAGCGATGAAGCCGCGCAGCTTCGCCAGCTGATCTTTGCCCGCCAGATGCGGTTCAAGCTCGGGCAGGATGCGGCCGGACAGGACGCCAAAGCCCGCCACGCACTCGGGGGAGCTCAGTGCCACGCTGGCGCTGAGAATGCCGCCCTGGCTGAAGCCGGCTATCACCGTCTTCTGCGGTTCAATGCCGTAGGCCGACTGCAGCTGCGCCACGAAAGCGATCAAGGACTGGCGGCTTTGCTCGGCTTCGGCGCTCACGATGCTGGGCCCGCTGGCCGTGAAGTTCACCTGGAACCAGCCAAACTGCCCCGGCGCGAACTGCAGGGGGCCACGCGGCAGCACGACCAGCGTGTCGGGATCCATCGCAGCGGCCAGGTCGACAAGATTGGTTTCGGAACCACCCACGCCATGCAGCAACACCACGCAGGCAGTCGGTTTGGCTGGCTGGGGCTGCCGCACGCGAAAGGCCAATTCAAAGGCTGCGCCTTGCTGCAGCGGGCTGATAGAGTTTTGCGAGCTGTTCATGAAAAATTCCCTGTCAATGTGTAGTCGCGCTGCTGCGCTCGTCCGCCAAACCCCAGGCATAGGACTCCATGGCCAAGACGCCGTGGTCGATGCCGCCGTCGAGGATCTGCATGGCCTCCGTGTCGGTGCGGGCTCCCAGGGCAACCAGCAAAGGCAGGAAATGCTCCTCGGTCGGATGCGCCCGCTGGGCATGCGGTGCGAGTTGCCGGTAGTTGACAAGCCGATCAATGTCCTTGCTGGTCACGGCCTGGCGAATCCACTGCGTGAACTCGATGGCGTAGTCAGCCGCAACGGAGCCGGACTGCCTGAACTCATACAGGTTGTGCGTCATGCTGCCAGAGCCAACGATCATCACGCCTTGTTCCCGTAAGGGTGCCAACGCCCGGCCTAACTGGAGGGCACCGGCCGTATCCAGGGCATGGGGCATGGACACCTGAAAAACCGGCACATTGGCGCCAGGCAGCAAATGGCGCATCGGAACCCAGGCGCCGTGGTCCAGGCCGCGCCTGGCATCGATGCCGCCGGAGAATCCGGCATCAGCCAGCAGGCGGCCCGCTTCCACGGCGTAACGCGGGTGGCCGGCTGCCGGGTAGCGCAGCTCGTAGAGCGCCGATGGAAAACCGCCAAAGTCATGCACTGTCTCGGGCGCCGCCGTGGTCATGACGCGCGTGTCGCGGGTCTGCCAGTGGGGTGACACCACCAGCACGGCGTTCACCCCAGACAGCTGCTCGCCCAGTGATTTCAGGCGGGGGCCGAGCAGCCCGGGTTCGATGGCAAAGGTCGGCGCACCGTGCGAGATGAATAGGGTCGGGGCTGTGTTCATGGCAGTCTTCAGGTTGATCAGGAAAGCTGGCGCGGCAGCGACCGCTTCTGCGCCACGCGGCCTCACTCGGCCGGTTTGCTGACGGCGATCCGGCCACCGCCAAGCAGCGCCACCACGGCCGCCGTGACGACCAGGTAGAGCGGGAATTCCCAGCCGCCCTTGGTGTTGGAGAAGGACCAGCCGTTGCCGGCATGCACCGCCACGGTGCCGAGCAGGATGGGCAAGCCGGCAAGCGCCACCCGGCGGGTTTGAAAGCCGGCGATGAGCGCCACGCCGGCGAGTACTTCCGCGGGTGCGACGATGTAGGCGGTCCAGCCGGGGAATCCAACCGACTCGAAGAAACCGGCGGTTCCGGGCAGGGTGAAAACAAGAATTTTGAGCAGGCCGTGGCTCAGGAACATAAGGCCCAGGGCAAGGCGCAATGCCAGGGCTGCGTAGTCCGTGGTGTTGGGTTTCATAATGAATTACTCCCGTGATAGGGTTGAGGTTGAAATTGGTGATGGTGAATCAAGCCTTGCGGATCCAGGTCGGGGCGATGCTTGTACCGAGTCCCGCGCCGTAGCCCAGATAAATGTTCAGGCCGGCCAGCGGTTCCAGGTAGCGGGCATTCTTCAGGCCGCCAGCATCCACGGTCTTGAAACCCATGCTCTCGGCCAGCGTGCTGGCGGTTTGTTTTGCGCGTTCACTGTCGCCCGCCACAAACACCGTCGCGGTCTGGCCGTTGCCAAAATCCGCGCCTTCGGCCAGAACCTGGGCAAACAGGGTATTGAAGGCCTTGACGACTTGCGCTTCTGGCGCGGCCCTGGCGATCTCTTCTGCGGCAGAGGTGTTGTAGCCCAGCGTCAGCCCCATGAAGTCGGCGGTCAGCGGATTGGTGATGTCGATCACGACCTTGCCCGTCAGATCGCCCACCGATTGCAGCGCGCCGACGGCATCGGCGTAGCCCGTGGCCAGCACGACGACTTCGGCCTGAGTGGCGGCATTGGCTGCAGCGACGGCGGTGGCGCCCGGGTTGGCGGCGGCAAGCGCCTGGGCTTTTTCCAGATTCCGGGCAGTCACGGTGACCTGATGGCCGGCGCGGGTGAGTTGCTTGACGAAGGCTGCGCCCATGTTGCCGGCGCCGAGTACGAGAATGTTCATGATGGGTCCTTGAGATTGAATGAGAGCCGTCTTCTCTGGCGGCGATGCACATTGGCAATGCACTGAACGAACTGTATAAGCTATTGATTAAGAGATAAACAGTATAAAATTAGATATATTGTTTCAAAAATAAGCGCAATGGATCGATTTCTGGAAATGCAGACCTTTGGCGCGGTCGTTGACGCCGGCAGTTTCGTCAAGGCGGCCGATGCGCTCGGGATGTCGAAGGCGGCGGTCTCGCGCTATGTGGGCGATCTGGAAACGCGTCTCGGGGTGCGGCTGCTGCACCGCACGACACGGCGGCTGTCGCTGACCGAAGAGGGCCAGGTGTTTTACGCCCGCAGCAAGGAGTTGCTGGCAGGGGTTGACGAGGCCGAGGCGGAGATCACCTCCCGCAGCGGCGCGGCCAGTGGCCTGCTGCGAATCAACGCGCCGGTGACCTTCGGCATTCGTCATCTGGCGCCGCTGTGGGGCGTGTTCCGCGCGCGCTACCCGAAGGTCACGCTGGATGTGACGCTGGCCGACCGGGTGGTGGATCTGGTCGAAGAAGGTTATGACGTGGCGATCCGCACCGCCACCCTGCCGAGTTCTACGCTGATCAGCAAGCGCCTGGCGACCACC
>JBKJKI010000129.1:0-5400 GCA_046597475.1 Polaromonas sp.
GACAAGCCGATCGGCTCCTTCCTGTTCAGCGGACCCACTGGAGTGGGCAAGACTGAGGCCGCCAAGCAGCTGGCCTACATCATGGGCATCGACCTGATTCGCTTCGATATGAGCGAATACATGGAGCGTCATGCGGTCAGCCGCCTGATCGGCGCGCCCCCGGGTTACGTGGGTTTCGACCAGGGCGGCCTGCTGACCGAGGCTGTCACCAAGAAGCCGCACTCGGTGCTGCTGCTCGACGAAATCGAGAAGGCGCACCCGGACATCTTCAACGTGCTGCTCCAGGTCATGGACCACGGCACGCTGACCGACAACAACGGGCGCAAGGCCGACTTCCGCAACGTGATCATCGTCATGACGACCAACGCCGGTGCCGAGACGATGAACAAGGCGACGATCGGCTTTACCAACCCGCGCGAAGCCGGCGACGAGATGGCCGACATCAAGCGCCTGTTCACGCCCGAGTTCCGCAATCGCCTGGATGCGGTGGTGAGCTTCAAGGCACTCGACGAGGTGGTTATCCTGCGCGTGGTCGACAAGTTCCTGTTGCAGCTTGAAACGCAGCTGGCCGAGAAGAAGGTGGAGGTGACCTTCACCGACACGCTGCGCAATTACCTGGCCAAGAAGGGCTTTGATCCGTTGATGGGCGCGCGGCCGATGCAGCGCCTGATCCAGGATACGATTCGCCGCGCCCTGGCCGACGAGCTGCTGTTTGGCCGCCTGATCGACGGCGGCCGCCTGACCGTTGACATGAAGGTGACGACGGACGAGAAGGGCGTGGAAAACGGCGAGGTCCAGCTCGACATCCAGCCGCTGGCCAAGCGCGAAGGCCGCGCCAAGCCCGAGCCTGAAGCGGCAGCGGAAACGAACTGACAGCGCGGGCTTTCAGCGCCCCCGAAAAGGCCGGTAGCATCACGCTATCGGCCTTTTTCATTGCGCTACAAAAATAGTAGCAAACAATAACCATACTCATTGGGCTTAAGGCTGTTTTTTCTGAAAAATCATCTAAAAATCAAACTCATGGCTCCGCACACCTTTCTCTGGCACGACTACGAAACCTTCGGCCTCAATACCCGTCGTGACCGGCCCGCGCAATTTGCCGGCATTCGCACCGACGCCGAGCTGAACGAAGTCGGCGAGCCGCTGATGATTTACTGCCAGCCGGCCAACGACTACCTGCCCGACCCGGCGTCCTGCCTGATCACCGGCATCACGCCGCAGCACTGCCTGCAGCACGGCTTGCCCGAGCACGCCTTTGCCGCACAAATCGAACAGCTGCTGGCCCAGCCCGGCACCATAGGCGTGGGCTATAACACCATCCGCTTCGACGACGAAGTCACGCGCTTCATGTTCTGGCGCAACCTGATCGACCCCTATGGGCGCGAGTGGCAAAACGATTGCGGTCGCTGGGATTTGCTCGACGTGGTGCGCATGGCCTATGCGCTGCGTCCCGAGGGCATCGTCTGGCCGATCAAGGAAGACGGCCCCTACGCGGGCAAGCCCAGCTTCAAGCTGGAAGACTTGGCGCGCGCCAACGGCCTGCTGCACGAAGCCGCGCACGATGCCCTGTCAGACGTGCGCGCTACCATCGCGCTGGCGCGGCTGATTCGCAGCTCTCAGCCCAAGCTGTTCGATTTTTGCCTCGGCCTGCACAAAAAAGACCGCGTGGCGGCCGAACTGGGCCTGCCCTCCAGCCGCCAGACGGCCAGGCCTTTTTTGCATATCTCGGGCATGTTCCCGTCCGAGCGCGGCTGCCTGGCCGTGATGTGGCCGCTGGCCACCCATCCAACCAACAAAAACGAGCTGCTGGCCTGGGACCTGGCGCATGACCCGGGCGAGTTGCCGCTGCTCGACGTGGCCACGCTGCGCCTGCGTTTATTCAGCAAATCGGCCGACCTGCCCGAAGGGGTGGTGCGCCTGCCGATGAAATCGGTCCACCTGAACAAGTCGCCCATGGTGGTGCGCAAGCTGCAAACCCTCACGCCCGGGATGGCTGCGAAGTGGGGCATAGACGTGCCAGCAGCATTGCGCCATGCCGAAATCGCCGCCGGCCTGCCCGACATGAGCGCGATCTGGCCCGAGGTCTTTCAGCGGCCCAGGGAGGAAGCGCCCGATGTGGACGAAGATCTTTATGGCGGCTTCATCGGCAACGCCGACCGGCGCAGGCTGAACCAGCTGCGCGGCCTGTCAGCGGCCGAACTGGCGCACAGCCGCACCGGTTTTGACGACGACCGGCTGGAGGAGCTGCTGTTTCGCTACCGCGCCCGTAATTTCGCCGAAACCCTCACGCCCGAGGAAGCCGAACGCTGGGAAGCGCACCGCGTCGCGCGCCTGCTCGAAGGCGAGGGCGGTGCCCGGGGCGTGGATGCGCTGTTTGCCGAGATCGACACCTTGTCGGAAAGCGCCGACGAGCGCGGCGAGGCGATTCTGGCTGCGCTTTATGACTATGCCGAGGCGATTGCGCCTGAGCTGTGAGCGCGCCTTGGTGTGTTTTTTCTGGCTCCTTTGCCGCACCTGCTTTTTTGAACTGATATCACCATGAACAATGAACCAGGATTGAGCACCGAAATCGTTCATTCCGACCGCGAGTTTGGCGTCGAACATGATCTCATGCAAATCAGACTTGACGATCTCTCTGGACCGGAGATTCGCGCTCTGCTTGACGAGCACCTCCGGAACATGGCGCAGCTCTCGCCACCTGGGAGCGTGCACGCCCTGGATATCGAAGCGTTGCGCATGCCTGAAGTTACCTTCTGGACCGCTTGGTCAGATGACAAACTGCTGGGCTGCGGTGCACTCAAGAAATTGAGTCCGGGGCATGGAGAGGTCAAGTCAATGCGAACTGCTTCTGCCCATCACCGAAAAGGCGTGGCGCGGGCAATACTCAGCCAAATCCAAGCTCGCAAACTTCCTTGCCCGAATGAGCGCGCTCTCTGAGCAGGCTGCCCGGTCAGCTCCTCACTCTCAAGGATACAGGCCCGGCGCGGGCCGGCCCCTTGGCCGGATGCGGAACCACTTCAGCTCTGAATCGGGAATCCGTCGGTAAAGCTTGCCTGAAGGTGTCTAACAAGCAAAGCTACGGCGCGAGAAACGTGCAGCGAATACGGGCGGATAGCGTATATCCTCTCCGCGAACGTTCCGACTGGTCGCCAGCCCGGCAGTACCTCAATCAGGCTTCCGTCTCGAAGGGATTCCTGCACGCTGTAGTCCGGCAGCAATGCGATTCCCAATCCTGCTTGAGCAGCTTCCCGCAAAGCCTCGCTGTTATTTGCACCAAACGGTCCGGTGGTCGGTACCGTGACTCTTCCCTGTGACTTCACACGTCCAGACTTTGGCTCCATGGACCAGATGTTTGACTCCTGACCTCTGGGGTAGTTCAAGCAGTCGTGCCCTGTCAGCGACTCGGGCCTGGGGGGCATACCCCTTTGTTGCAGATATGCGGGGCTGGCGACCAGCAACGACCTCGTTTTGCACAACGCCCAAGCTACGTGGGTGTCGGGCGGCGAGTCTGTAAGTCGAATTGCCAAGTCAAACCCTTCCGTTGAAAGCGAGTAACACCGGTCCGAGAACTCTATTTCGACCCGAACAGAGGGATGCTCCAGCAGGAAACTGGAGATCCGGTGAACCACTTGCTGGCGCCCTAGGGCCACCGGTGCAGTGACCTTGATCAGCCCCGCCGGCTCTCCCGCGATGTCACGTGCGCTGTGGAAGCTCGTTGCAATCTGTCCGAAGGGGCCTCGAATTTCATCGACGAGATTCTGCCCAGCTTCCGTCAAACGCATGCTTCTGGTAGTGCGTCGCACCAGGGGAACCCCCACGGCCTTCTCCAGTTCGGAAATGTGATGACTCATCGCGGCTTTGCTAACGCCCAGCCGCACGGCAGCTGCTGTGTAGCTGCCGTGTTCCGCAAGCACAGTCAGCCAATGGAGCTGCGACCACATGGATTCAAGTTTTTTGAAAAGCATTCGGCTATTGTTCATCAAAATGGTTTCTCGGCAAGCGGCGCCGCGAACGAGCCCAAGGCTGACGCCGATCGCTCGGCAGGAGATCGCTACTCCAGTACACCCTTTCACGTGTGATCGCAGTCGTTTTCTCCACAACATACGTGACGGCGAACACGAACGTCGGATTCACGACGTTCCCGCTGGCGCTCTGTATAAGCTGTCTAGCCACACACATACAGCGATGGGAACGGCGATGGCGACAGCTCCGCAGAATAGGGAGCGTACCGAAGAACGTTACCGTGACCACACAGTGCCGGCTCAAAACACGGATCAGCTTACTAGCTGGCGCTACAGCGCGTTCATTCGACAGTAATCGATCCAACGTGGTCTCGACGATTGGCTCCGCCGAATTCCAGCCGAACTGTCCCAGGCGGCCAAGATGTAGTTCCGGTAGCGCTCTTGATTCACTTCGGGGAGCTCATGGTGTCACCAACCCACGGGCCTTTTCATGCAAAGTTCCACACTAGCTTCGTCGCCGCCGCTGAGCGGCCGTCAATGAACTACAGGTTGCCGTTTACTTCATTTTGAAATGTCTCCGAGGCAGAGGTACTTCATTTCGATGTACTCATCCATACCATGGCTGGAACCCTCTCTGCCCAGGTCGGACTGCTTGACACCGCCGAACGGCACATGTTCGCTGGCAATCACCCCAACGTTGATGCCTACCATGCCATACTCCAGCGCCTCGGCCATGCGGTAGATGCGCCCGATGTCGCGGCTGTAAACATAGCTGGCCAAGCCAAACTGGGTGTCGTTGGCCGCGTCTATGGCTTCCTTCTCGGTCTGGAAACGAAAAACCGGGGCAAACGGGCCAAAGGTTTCTTCTTGGGCACAGAGTATGTCGGCACTAGCCTCCGCAACCACAGTGGGCTCAAAAAATTGGCCGTTGAGTTTGCGGCCACCGGCAAGGAGCTTGCCGCCCTTGGCAATCGCATCAGCGACATGGCGCTCCACCTTTTCGACAGCCGAGTCCTCGATTAACGGGCCATGCACCACGCCGTCTTCAAAACCATTGCCTACTTTCAGCAGCTTGACCCTAGCGGCAAATTTTTCAATGAACTCGTCATAAACACCGTTTTGAACATAAAAGCGGTTTGCACACACACAAGTCTGGCCGGCATTGCGGTATTTGCTGATCATCGCACCCTCGACGGCCGAGTCGACATCGGCATCCTCAAACACAATGAAAGGCGCGTTGCCGCCGAGTTCAAGTGCCAGTTTTTTAACTGAGGGGGCGCTTTGAGCCATCAAAATTCTGCCGACCTCGGTGGAACCTGTAAAACTGATATGTCGCACCACCTCATTGGCACAAAACACTTTGCCCACGGCAATGCTGTTGACAGAATCGGCGGTCAGCACATTCAGCACGCCGGCCGGAATGCCAGCACGTACAGCC
>JBKJKI010000176.1:0-7814 GCA_046597475.1 Polaromonas sp.
TTGCGTATTCCGTTGATCGTGACCAGTGATTCCGGCATCGTGACCGCAGATTCCGGTGATCGTGACCGGGCATGGTGCTGCGCGGATTGAATTGTAATGAGTGCCGGTTTTTTGGGCAGTTTTGTCCCTTCTTTGTGTTCGATTTGGTCTCCTTGAGATTCTTTCATTCAGGCCCCTGCCAGGGCGCCGCAGGCCCCCCCGGTTGTGCATGTACCCATGCATTACCCCCCCCCGCCAGGGACTGCACGCCTATGCGCTCTCTGGTGCGCTTACCTTGGCTTTGGTGGTTGTCTTTTTGCGCATCGACTCGCCCGTGAGTGTGAAGCGGTGGTGGCTTTGCATCAGCCGGTCCAGCATCGCGTCAGCAATCGTGGCGTCGCCAATCCATTCGTGCCAATGCTCTATGGGGAGCTGACTGGTGATGATGGTGGCACGTGTGTTGGCACGGTCGTCAATGATCTCCAGCAAGTCAGCGCGAGTCTGTGCGTCCATGGCCGTCATGCCCCAGTCGTCCAGTAGCAGCACGTCGGTGTTTTTGAGTGTCTCCAGCCACCGTGTGAATGTGCCGTTGGCATGGCGTATGCGCAGTTCCTCCCCCAGGCGTGGGACGCGCTGGTAGTAGGCACTTTGGCCGCGCCTGCAAGCGTGCTGCGCCAAGGCACAAGCCAACCACGATTTGCCCGCTCCTGTGGCCCCGGTGATCAGCACGGCATGCCCCTGGGTCACCCATTCGCCCAAGGCCAAACTCATCACCGCGCTGCGCTCTATACCGCGTGTGCGGCTGTCCAGATCTTCGATGGCGGCCTGGGGGTATTTGAGTTTGGCCAGTTTCAAGAGGCGCGCACAGCGCCGGTCTTGACGGCCATGGACTTCGCGGTCTACCAGAAGCGCCAGTCGTTCTTCGAAGCTCATGGCGGTCATGCCGCTGGTTTGGAGTTGGAGTTCCAAGGCCTGGGCCATGGTTTCCAGGCGCAGGCTGCGCAGTTGGTTCAAGGTGGTGTTCATCATCATGGTGGATTCCTTTTGTTTCTTTGTTTCATTGGTAGTAGTGGGGGCCACGCACATGGGCGTGGGCAGGCGCACTCCACTGGGCTGTGCTGGCTTGGACCTGATCACGCCCATTGAGCAGCATGTCGCGAATGTGCGTGTATTTGCTGGTGCCCAGGCTCAATGCGATGGTGCAGGCCGCCTCCAGCCGGGTGTCACCATAGCGCTTGGAGAGGGACAGCAGGCCCAAACAAGCACGGTAGGCATGCTCAGGGTGGCGTTGGCGCTCCAGCATCTTGATGACCACGCCCGCACAGGCCACGCCAATGCGTTCGCCCCAGGTGATGAGGCGCTCGGGCGTCCACTGGGCATGGGCTTGGTGGTTGGCTGGCAGGTGCTCAATCACGGTGGTGTAGCCGCCCTTGTGGGCGCAGCGCATATGGCTGGCCACACGCTCGCCTCGGTGTAGCACCTCTACGGCTGAAGCGGTGACGCGTATCTCCAGGGCCAGTCCAACCAGAGCATGGGGTACGCTGTAACGGTGGCCTTCAAACTCGATGTGGCTGTCAATGTGAACGCGCACCGTCTTGAAGCTGGCCCACTCCCAGGGCTGTGCGGGCAGTGGCCTCAGGGCTGGGGCATCGAGCTGGGCGAAGGCACTGGCGCGGCTACCGGGCAGCTTTTGAAACAGCTTATCGTTAAGCCGTGTAAGCAGCGGCGCAATCGCATCGTTGACTTCTTGCACCGTGGCAAAGCGCTGGTGGCGCAGGCATGCCAGTATCCAGCGTTCGACCAGCAATACGCTTAATTCGACCTTGGCCTTGTCCTGGGGGTGGTAGGCGCGCGCAGGCAGCACCGAGCAGCCGTAATGGCGGGCAAAGTCCAGCACGCTGTCCGTCAGAAGCGGCTCGTAGCGGTTGGCCTGGGTGACCAGGGCGCGCGGGTTGTCGGGGATGATGAGCTGGGGTACGCCACCAAAGAACGTTAACGCACACGCGGTGCCATTCAACCAGTCAGCCGCCGTTTGGCGCGGCGTGGCCAAAGCAAAGCTGTAGCCGGACGCCGCCATGGCTGCCACGAAGATGTTGGCGCGTCCCACCTCCACGCCGTGCTCAAACAGGGCAATGGTGGGGCCAGCGTAGTCGATGAACATCTTCTCGCCAGCGTGGTGCACCAGGCGCATGGAGCGCTTGAGGCGCTTGGCAAACTGGCGGCAGTTCCCGCTGAACTGGGAGTAGCACAGGGCTCTGAGTGGCGCTTCGCTGCAATGATCTTCACTGACCTGAGCGCTGTACTCCTGCCACAGCAGCATGAGGGTGACGCCTTTGCGGCGCAGCTCCTGGTGCATGCGCCCGTAGTCCGGGCGGGCGAAGGTTTTTCCCAGGGAGTCACCAAATAGGCGAGCCTCCAGTTGGGCCTCGCCCATGGCCTCTATGACGCCCCAGTCAAGACCGGCGCTGGCTGCAAGACCGATGTATTTGGTAACGGCTCCTTTGGAGATGCCAAGGGCGGTGGCTATTTGTTGGTGGCTTTGCCCACAGTTGAGTTTGAGACGCAGGGCGTCTTTGAGTTTGCGCATGTTGATCCTTGGGGTGGGTATGTAGCTCCGATAAAAAAAGGAGCGAGGCTACAGCCCACTGGGTTGATTGACATGCGCAACACCATGCCTACTGGGGCATCGGTCACGATCACCGGAATTGCCGGTCACGATGCCGGAATCTGTGATTTAGCCCCTGGTCACGATCGCCGGAATCCCTGGTCACGATCCCGGAATGTGCGGTCACGATGAAACGGAATACCCAGTGGTGAGAGCAGCACGGCAACACCAGCATCAGCAGATTTCGCTGGTACCTGGTCAGGAGTAAGCGACACCACTCCAATTACGTTTCAGATCGGGCAGTCTGGAAATGTACTTTCGATTACCAGGACGGCCCCTGCTGCTGCGGGGATCACATACACAGGAACAGTTAACGGGGACTCCGCCCTCGTCACCACTTTGGCAAATGGCATTTCGCTTGCCACTTCAACGTGGACCAAAACAAGCAGTACAGGCATCAGGACAGTTGTCAACAGTTGCACTCCACTTAGTGGCTTCACTTGCGCCGTACCTGGAACGACTATTGTTCTCACCAAAACTACAGCTTCGACCCTTTCTTATCCACTGCAAAGTGGTTACAGAGCGCTTGTAGCAAACGGACTGTCAAAAGGCTTCACAATTTCGGGCACTTGCTCGGGATCAGGAAACAAAAGCTCATCGCCAGCAAACACCGCTGCAACGTTTGAAGGAACAGCGGGATTTTCTGCAACTTCCACGCTCACATTGACCTACACCAACTGCACGCCAGCGTCCACCGCCGTGACGTCCACTGCGTACTTTGATACCAATTACGACCCCCGTGGCGTTAATAGCGTCGGCGTCAACTATGGCGTGTACCTGACCTCACTCGTGATACCGTCGGCAGTGACTGTCGGCGGAACAGGGACGCTTGGCACGGAAACCTTGTACACCAGCAGTACAAAGGCGACCCCCAACGGCAGGATTGATCTGAGCTATGTTGTTGAGGCAGACACCTCAACAACCGCAATTGTGAATTTGATCGCAAAAATCTACAACTCTGCAGGCACATTGACCGCGACTGAGCAAGACCGCTATCGAATCACTTCAACCGGCGCTTTGACGCCGACTTCCATTGACATTCAATATGCAAATGGTTCGACCAATCACTTGGTATTTACTTTTAACTGATGGATCACTAGGTTTCAAATCGAACAAAGCGGCCTTGAGCCGCTTCTGCCGCGCCTTATCTTGAAGGGTAATGAAGGTCAAATTCGAATTTATCAGCCCCTGATTTACCCAAAAAATGGCCCGCTCTGAAATATTCAAGCGCACCTTTTCATCAAAATTCACTGCATAAAAAAATCAAATGAAAGCCATACTGTCTCTCGCCCTTGTAAGTCTCACCGTTTTGTTCTCTGGCTGCTCGACATATTCAGCTAGCAGGTACTCCATCAACACTGACAACGTGGTTGCAATGCGTACCTTGAATGGGAAGATGATCAACGTTGGATCTTTCAGCGCCACGAAAGCGGGTGAGAGGGAAATCATGTGCCGTGGCGTTGGACCCATTAAGACTCCAGACGGCGAGCCCTTTTCAGAGTTTGTTCGCAAGGCATTTTTGGATGAGTTGAAAATCGCGAGTGTCTATTCCGCCAGTGCCCCCATCACTCTCACGGGAAACCTTGACTCCATCGACTTCTCCTCTGCAAGTGGAGGTTGGAACTTGGCACTCACAGTCAAATCCTCGAATGGGAAAAGTCTGTCGGTCAATGAGAGCTACGCGTTCACATCCAGCTTTTATGGCGAAACCGCATGCAACCAGACCGCCCAAGCATTTATGCCAGCCGTGCAAAATCTCGTCGGGAAGGTAGTGAGGTCACAAGAGTTTCTAGCACTGGCTGCGCAATAAGGGACGATTCGTCCGCAATGAGCGGCCATGAGGGTCAGATTGCAATTAGTCGAACTCCGACCCTCAACTCAAAACAGACTCCATAAAAACCTCCAATGCCATTCTCGTTAATTTATAACAAACAAGGCCGTAGCCCTTGTATCACATGCGCAAACAGCTATTAAAAAAATAGCAATTCAATACTGCAATTGAGCCGCAAAAGTTTGCGGCAAGATGACCCGTTGCTGCATCGCCTCGTCCTGCAGCAGCAATTTTTCCCCCGTCACCAAAACCAGATCAGCACGGCTGGCGAGCAGATTCCAGAGAAACTGATCGCCCGGATCGGGTGCCAGCGGTGTCGCCGCCGTCCTGACAGGGGTCAGCACAATGGCTTGCCGGGCAATATCCACCAGGATGACGTCGATTTCCGGCTCTGACAAGCCATGCAACTTGCACAGCCGGGGCCGCAGCAGCACGGCGCGGTATTCGGCCAGCAGCGCCTCGGACAGCACGACGGGGAAAGCTGCGCGCAACATGCCATCGAGGATGCGGGCCACCGATGAATCGGTATGCGAAGTCAACAGTCCGGCAACCAGAACATTGGTGTCAATGATGTAGAACGCACCATTCATGAGGCGTGACGTGTTTCCTGCACCTCGGCTTGCGCCAGCGCAAGCGCCTGCTCTTCGCTCAACGCGTTGCGCGCACGCGCCCGGCGCACCAGGCCCTGCGCCTGCTCATTCGACTTGATGCCGTAGAAGTCAAGACTCTCATCAATCAATTGACCAATGGTTTTGCCTCGCTGAGCCGCAGTTTCTTTCAGTGCACGGTAGCGCGGCTCGGAAAGGGTAATTGTCAGACGACTCATGTGCATCTCCTCAGTTGGTGCTAAAACACCAATAGGCTAACACGCACTCCAGTTCTGCGCCTTGAAAGGAAAGGCGTGATGCAGGCTGGCCACGCAGCGCTGCCAGGCCGCTGCCCCCCCCCGCAAAGGGCTGCGACAATCCTGAGCTTTACTCAACTTGGCACGGGGCAAGTCCGCCCCTCAAGCACCATGCCCACGTCTTCACCTAGCGCCACGCGCGCCTTTACCCTGAGCGACTTCGACTTTGAGCTGCCCGAAGCGCTGATTGCCCAGCATCCCGCCGCCGAGCGCAGCGGCTCGCGCCTGCTCGATGGCCGGACCGACATCGTCGCTGATCGACGTTTTGCCGAGCTACCCGAGCTGCTGCAGCCCGGCGACCTGCTGGTGTTCAACGACACCCAGGTTGTCAAGGCGCGGCTCTTCGGACAAAAGGCCAGCGGCGGCAGGCTCGAACTGCTGATCGAACGGGTGCTCTCGCCGCATGCCGACGCCGGCCACGAAGTGGCGGCGCACATGAAGGTCAGCAAAAAACCGCTGCCTGGCGCGGTGCTGCAAATGGACGGCGGCTTCACCGCCACGCTGCTGGGGCGCTGGCCCGAAGCCCACGGGCCGCTCTACCGCTTCAAACTGAGCAGCGACCCGTATGCGCTGATGGCGCAGCACGGCCATGTGCCGCTGCCGCCTTACATCACCCATAGCGATTCGGCGCACGACGAGCAGCGCTACCAGACGGTGTTTGCCAAAAATCCGGGCGCCGTGGCCGCGCCCACCGCCGCGCTGCACTTTGACGAGGCCATGCTGGCGCTGCTGGAGGCGCGCGGCATAGCACGCGCCAGCGTGACGCTGCATGTGGGCGCGGGCACCTTCCAGCCGGTCAAGACCGAGCAAATTGCCGATCACCACATGCACTTCGAGCGCTTCGAGGTGCCGGCCGCCACGCACGCGGCGATAGCCGCCTGCAAGGCGCGCGGCGGGCGCGTGGTGGCCGTGGGCACGACGACGGTGCGGGCGCTGGAGTCCAGCGCCAGGTTCGGCCCCGATTGCGACGACACCAACATCTTCATCACGCCGGGCTTTGAATTCCAGCTGGTGGACCTGCTGCTGACCAACTTTCACCTGCCCAAGAGCACGCTCATGATGCTGGTCAGCGCCTTTGCCGGCTACGAGCACATCATGGCGCTCTACCAGCATGCGATTGCCCAGCGCTACCGCTTCTTCAGCTATGGCGACGCCATGCTGCTGCAACGCATATCAGCCAACAACCAGATGATCGACAAGTAATTCGTTGTACGATAAAATAATCGATATGCAAAACCAGACTGTTATTGTGTCGCCCAAGTACCAGGTCGTCATTCCACGCGAAATCCGCGAGGCCGGGGGCATCAAGCCCGGCAGCCGGATGAGCGTGTTTGAGGTCAATGGTGTCATCCAGCTGGTGCCTGTCAAATCGGCAGCCGAGTACCGGGGATTGTTTGCGGGCCTGTCCAGCACCGACGTGCCTTCTGACCCCGATCGGTTTTGAGCCGCATGGCTGCCGGCAAAGCGGTTCAGGCTGCAGCGGTCGTTCTGGACTCTTCATGCTGGCTGGAATACTTCAGCAATTCACCGCGTGCCGAACTGTATGCCGAGGTCATCGGCAACACGGCCGCGCTGATTGTGCCGATCATCACCATTTACGAGGTGTACAAGGTCGCGTTGCGCGAGTTTGGCGTGGCGCACGCGAACCAGGCCGTCGCCCTGATGCGCGAAGGCCATGTGGTTGATATCAACCTCAACCTCGCGCTCAATGCAGCGGCCACCGGCCTGCCCATGGCTGACAGCCTGATTTACGCCACGGCGCAAACCCGTGGCGCCATACTCTGGACCCAGGACGCGCACTTCAAAACCCTGGCGGGCGTGAAATTTTTCGCCAAAGAGTAGCCATCATGACCATTACGACCACCAAGCACGAGCTTTGCCGCTACGGCACTTTGAGCCCTTTATAAATGCTTCAGTTCGAACTTCTGAAAACCGAAGGCCATGCCCGACGCGGCCAGCTGACGCTGAACCACGGCGTGGTGCAAACCCCCATCTTCATGCCAGTCGGCACTTACGGCACGGTCAAGGGCGTGATGCCCCAGTCGCTGCATGAGATGGGCGCGCAGATCATCCTGGGCAATACCTTTCACCTCTGGATGCGGCCCGGACTGGACGTGATGCAGCAGTTTGGCGGCCTGCACAGGTTCGAGAGCTGGCACAAGCCCATACTCACCGACAGCGGCGGCTTCCAGGTCTGGTCGCTGGGCGAGATGCGCAAGATCTCGGAAGAAGGCGTGAAGTTCGCCTCGCCGGTCAACGGCGACAAGCTCTTTTTGACGCCCGAGATCTCGATGCAGATCCAGACCATCCTGAACAGCGACATCGTCATGCAGTTCGACGAATGCACGCCTTACGACACCAAGGGCCACATCACGACCGAGGACGAGGCGCGTTTTTCGATGGAGCTGAGCCGGCGCTGGGCCCAACGCTGCGAG
>JBKJKI010000196.1:0-12605 GCA_046597475.1 Polaromonas sp.
CATGCTGGCCGAAGACGGTGAACTGTTTGGACAGGTAGCCGTACAGCTCGGACAGCTCCCGAAAGCGCGGCTTGTCGTAGATGCGCCGTTCGTGCCACTGCTGAAACGGATGCGTGCCGCCGCCCACTACAGCGATGTTGAGTTTGTCCGCACTTTTGACCAGCGCGTCCCGCACCTGCGACAACTGGCCCAACACCTCGGACGAGGACTGGCACACGCCGGTGGAGATTTCAATCATGCTGGACGTCATCTCGGGCACCACCGAGCCGGGCAGCGGTATTTTGGCCATCAGTCGCAACATGTCCTCGGCGTAGGGGGCGAGGTCGTAGTCGTGGGTGTTGACGAGCTGCAGCTCAAGCTCGACGCCGAGCGAGAGGGCGGCCGATTTCTGGAAGGGTTCAAGACTCATGGACAGGTCCGGTAGAGGGGCTGCGCACCAGCGGAGCCCAAGGTTTCGAGCATTCTCCGGCGCGGTAGAGCGCCACGGTGGCCAGCACGGCGCCCAGCAATTCCATCAGCAGGATGGCGTCCGATGAGGCTGGACGCCGCCACGTACTGTGACACCAGCAGCAGCGCCACCGAGGACATGGGCGACATGGCGAAGCCCACCCACAGGGTCTGCTTCCAGCTGGTGCCGCTGCCGACATTGCCAAGCGCGACGCCGGTGACCTTGGCCAGCATGCGGGCGGCCACCAGCGCCATGACCAGGCCCGCCACCGTGCGGCCCCAGTCGGCCTGTGCCGCCACCACCGACACCAGCACGAACATCAGCATGGTCAGCATGGACGAGGCCGTTCCCATCTGCCGTGGCCAGGACCAGGGACGCGGGTTCATCTGCTTGAGCAGCATGCCGCCCAGCAGCGCTGCCAGCGGCGCCGATCCGCCGAAGTTGGCGGCCAGCGCCGCGCCGGCGGCAATCATGGTCAACAGCACGATGGCCGTGTTTTCGCTGGTCGGGCTCATCACGCGCAGCGCCATGCGCAGCACCAGCGCGAGCATGGCGCCCACCACCACCGACAGGCCGAGCACCACCAGCACCGGAAACAGCGTGCTGGTCAGCCCGCCTTCACCGCGCGGCATCATTCCGGCCCGTGCGCTGCACAGCGTTAGCGCATACAGCGTGCTGAGCGTGGACAGCACCAGCGAGCGCTCGGTCACCGGCCCGGCGGCGCGCGTGTCAATGGCCACGCGCGACAGCACGGCCGGCGAGGCGGCCACGGCAATCAGCGCAATCGATTCGGCCACCACATCGCGCACGCCCATCAGGCCAAGCACCCATTGCACGAAGAAAAAAGTCAGCGTGGACTCGGCCAGGCTCTGCACCAGCACCATGGGGTTGTGCCGGAACCAGCGCAGCGGAATGCGACCGCCGGCTTCAAACAGCACCACCGACACGCCAAGCTCCAGCAGAAAGAGCCCGATGCCCTGCAGGGGCCAGACCGCCCCGGTGAATCCGGCCAGGCCCGCAAAAGCGCCGACCGCCGAATAGCCCACCACCTTGGGCAGGCCGGTATAGCGGTTGACCAGGTGGCCCGCGGCCGCTGCGAGTGCCAGCAGGACGGACCACTGCACGGTGGGCAAGCCTGCCGATGGCTTGATCCATTCGGCCCAGATGGCCAGGATTTCGTTCATGGGTGTTGGTCTCCGTTGTCGCGGTATGAAAAAAATGGCTTGGGGCTGGTTCAGCCTCCAGGGTCGCCTTCAGACAGGCCGGTATGCGGGAAATCTGGCCTGGACCGAGGCCTGGGAGCAGGGTGCCAAAGCCGTTGCGGCGGACCTGTTTGCACCGAACATGCCGTGTCGCGTGAATTTACAGGGGCGGCGCGCGTCGGCGTGTAGGACAAGACCGACAACGACCGGCTATCGCGGCACAAAAAAACTGCGCGGATGGCTGCGCCAGCGCGCCCAGATTGCCGCGCGAATGCGGGCCCGGTCCAGTTTGCTGACGTTGTGCGCCTGCAGCGCCAGCCGGAAGGCAAAGTAAAAACTCACGCCAAGATTCAGCGCGCCAATCAGCGGAATGGAGGCGATGGCCCACCAGATGGCCGCGTGCCTGAAAGCCTCAAGACCCAGTGAAGCGCCCGCAGCTGCCAATTGCCCGGTCGACAGCGTGACGTGCCGCAGCTCAAGCTCCAGGCCAAAAAAGCCGGTAAAGGCCGGAATCAGGCCGAGCATGAAACCCAGCGAGATATTGGAGGCAAAGCCCGAGACATGCTCGCGCGTGAAGACCGACCAGCGGGCCGCCCGCTCCGCGCCCAGCACCGCGGTGAAACGCGGGTTGTGTCGCATGGCCGAGCCCAGGTGGTGCAGCACGAACCAGTTTTCCACCCAGCCGGCAATCATGCTGGATAAAAAAAGCACCACGCCGGTAAACGCCGCCCACAGCAGCGTCGGGCCGAGCAGCGTGAGCGACTCCAGCACATGGTGGGCGCTGGCGCTGCCGATCATAGTGCGGCCCAGCAGCAGCTGGATGATGGCGTTGACCAGCAGCACGGCCGGAACCACCATGAAGACATTGCCGAACACCGCCGCGACCTGGGAGCGCACCAGGTGCGTGACTTCGTCGACAAAGTCCTCGAGCGTGGTGGGGGTTTCGTCCGAATCAATGTCCTTGAGCTTGGCCGCCATGGCCGGCGCCGTCATGGCGGGCTGCTTGGTGGCCAGCGTGAAGTGCAGCAGCTGGATCAGCACAAAGCTGCCTGCATAGGCCACGCTGGCCCAGAAGCCGCTCCAGAAGGCCGACAGGCCAATGCCCACGACCATGAACTTGAGCAGCGTGGTGAGCGCCGTGATGGCGCCGCCACCCATGGCCGCGCCCAGCATCTCCCGGTAGTCGGCGCGGTTGCGCGTGATGTAGTGTTCGCCCGTCTCGGCGCTGCGCTCGGCCATCTTGGCTGACAGCAGGGTCGAGTTGGCGCTGATCAGCGCGCCTATGCTCTTGCTTTCCTGGGCAATGGTGACGCGCCGCGTCAGCAGCTTGAGCGCCGCCGTGGCCGGCCTGGGCGAGAGCAGGGCCTCGAGCAATTCGCGCTCGCGCAGCATGCGCGCGCGCAACTGCCGCAGGCGAAACACCATGCCGACGGAAATGCCGTTTTCTTCCAGATGGGCATAGATGCTGTTGACCGCTTGGCGGCAGTCATCAAGGCGTTCGCGGTACTGCTTGACGGCCGCCTGGAGCGCTTCTTCATCGCGCTCAGGCCGAAAAAAAGCGCTGCGCAGTTCCTGCACATCGCCCGGCAGCGCGTGGAAGGCCCGGACGTGGGGGCTGCTCCGGTCCATGCGCAGCCGCAGCTCGGGCGCAAAGCCGGTGGCGCGGATTTGCGCCGTGCAGTAGGTGAGGGCGTCCATCAGGCTGTAGTGCCAGCGCCGGGTGTCGCGCGCGGGGTCGGCCGACAGCAGTGCCGCCAGTTGCGCGACCTGCGAATCCTCCAGCGCGCTCAGCCACTGGGCGTCAAAACGGGTCGGCGCCAACAGCGGAAACAGCTCGGCCGCGTCGGTGGTTTCAGGCGTGCCCGGCAGCAGCTTGCGGCGCAGCCGCTCGGCCAGCTCGCTGACGAAGGCGGTGCGCGGCGCGAAGCCAAAATCAGCCAGCAAGGGGGTGATGTCAACGGTCTGGATCAGCGTTTCCCACCAGGCCTGCAAGCGGGCCAGCGTTTCTGGCTGGTGCTGCACGGCCTCGATGAAGGCCTGAACCCGCGCCACCGCGGCCTGGGTCGAGGTGCGGTCGCCACGAATCCATTCGAAGAGCTGGATCACCCAGACATGGCGCGCGGCCAGGTCGGCGGTGGGGTCCAGCGCCCTGAGCAGGGCCGGCAGGTCCTTCTTCGCCGGACTCACGACGGAAAACTCAATGCAGCACGCGTTTGGAGGGCTCGCTGCCGTGCATAGACTCCAGCATGAACAGGGGAATCGTCACGTCAAAGCGCTCGCCGTCTTCCGCCACGAAAAAATAGCTGCCGTGCATGGTGCCGCTGGCCGTTCGCAGGCGCGAGCCGCTGGTGTACCGGAAGGATTCACCGGGCTTGAGCAGGGGCTGGTGGCCGACCACGCCCAGGCCCTTGACCTCCTCGGTGTGGCCGCTGGCGTCGGCAATGATCCAGTGGCGGGAAATCAGCTGCGCCGCCACCTCGCCGGTGTTGGTGAGGGTGACGGTATAGGAAAAGCCATAGATCGACTCCTGCGGCGACGATTGCTCGGCCAGGTATTCGGGAATGACTTCGCAGGAGATTTGATATTTGGGCATGGCTGGAAAATGCGTTTGGCCGCCAGTTTAACGCCCGCCATGCTGGCCGGGGCCGGGCAGCATGGGGCGCGGCTTGCTGCGACAATCTTGCCCATGCCTAAAACCACGCTGCCCACCTACCGCATCGCCCCCTCCATTTTGTCGGCCGACTTCGCCCGCTTGGGCGACGAGCTGAAGGCCGTCATCGCGGCCGGCGCCGACTGGATCCACTTTGACGTGATGGACAACCATTACGTGCCCAACCTGACCTTCGGCCCCATGATTTGCCAGGCTCTCAAGCCGCACGCCAAACGCGCCGACGGCACGGCCGTGCCGATCGACGTGCACCTGATGGTGCAGCCGGTCGACCACCTGGCCGCCGCCTTTGCCGATGCCGGCGCCGACCTGATCAGCTTTCACCCGGAGGCCAGCGGCCAGGTCCACCGCAGCGTGCAGGCCATCAAGGCCAGAGGCTGCAAGGCCGGGCTGGTCTTCAACCCCGCCACGCCGCTCGATGTGCTGGACTGGCTGATTGACGACATCGACCTGGTACTGATCATGAGTGTCAGCCCGGGCTTTGGCGGGCAAAGCTTCATCGACTCGTCGCTGCGCAAGATCGAGCAGGCGCGCAAGCGCATTGACGCCTGCGGCAAGGATATTCGCCTTGAGGTCGACGGCGGCATCAAGCTGGAGAACATTGCCCGCGTGGCTTCGGCGGGCGCCGATACCTTTGTGGCGGGCAGCGCCATTTTTGGCAAGCCCGACTACAAGGCCGTGATTGATGCGATGCGGAGCGCGCTCAAGGCCTGAGCCGTGAACCGCATGGTGGCGTGAACGAGACCAGTTTTGAAGAGTGAACCCATGGGGTCCGCTGGCGGGCCATTCAGGGATTTGCACCTCGACACTGAGCGCCATGATGCCTTTACAACCCGTTTTTTACACAAGGACGCAAGCCTCTTGAAGTACAGCTCATACGACGCAGCCATCGTGGATCTTGACGGCACGATGGTGGACACCATGGGAGACTTCGTGGTGGCCCTGAACCGCATGCTGGTCGAGCTCTCGCCGACTGATTTTGCGGACGACACGCTTGACGCCGCCACCGTGAGCCGCATGGTCGGCAAGGGCTCCGAGCATCTGGTCAAATCTGTGCTGAATCACCTTCAGGCCCATACAGTACCAGCACATTCAGCTATAAATATAATAGCGAACTACGAGTTTGCCTATGCCCGCTATCAGGCGCATTACGCGGCCATCAATGGCCAGTATTCGTCGGTTTATCCCGGCGTGACCGAGGGGCTGCGCGGCCTGCAGCAGGCTGGTCTCAAGCTGGTCTGCCTGACCAACAAGCCGCTGGCTTTTGCCCGCTCACTGCTCAAAATGAAAGGGCTGGACGGCTTTTTCAGCGAAGTCTACGGCGGCGATTCCTTTGAGCGCAAGAAGCCCGATCCGCTGCCGCTGCTGAAAGCCTGCGAGTTCCTGGGGACGCTACCTGCGCGAACCTTGATGATTGGCGACTCCAGCAACGATGCGAAGGCCGCGCGGGCTGCCGGTTGCAAGGTGCTGCTGGTGACCTATGGCTATAACCACGGCGAGCCGGTGCGCGGCGTCGATGCGGACGGTTTTGTGGATGGCCTGGACAGCATCGTCGCGGCCCTTTGATACGCTGCCCGCGTTGCGCGGGCATCCTTCTCGTTTCAAATCCTGCTTGAGTCAATCTCGCGCAGCAGCGTGATGCCCGCAATCTCGACAAGGGCGGCCAGAACCCCCAGTGAGAGCACCAGGCCCGCCAGGCCAGTCATGCAGCGGGTTATGAAAGTCACGGGAAATCTCCGGAAATCTCCGGAAATCAACAAAATAGAACGAACGTCCCTTTAATCGGCAGACGTGGTTGAGCCTGCGTGAGGCTTGCACAAGAGGGTTTCCCAGATGGGCAAGGGGATGGCAGGCGTGCCATGGCCGTTTTGCCGGGCCCGCGTGCCAGGCGACGGGCACTTTGCTACACTTTGCGCTACATGTTCATTCATCGCATCATTCAAACAGCTTGTGAAGGCCGGGGAGCCTGGCTTTGGCGTCCCCGTCATTTTTCGAACGCCTGAGGCGATCGCGGGCTGGCGCAACAGCGCTGATCCTGCTCACCGGCCCCAGCCGCCTGACCAAGCCTGAATCGATGCGCTCTTGCCCCGTGCAAGAGCATTCAGACCCCGAACCCCGGGGCGTTTTGAATGACGGGGGAATCGCCAAGCAGCGCCTTGTTCCCCGGTAAAGGATCTACCGTGATTACTGAACTCGAATTTAAAAGCCTGGCAGCCCAGGGCTACAACCGCATTCCGCTGATGCTCGAAGCGTTTGCCGACCTCGAAACCCCGCTCTCGCTCTACCTCAAGCTTGCCAATTCCAAGGGCGGCGGAAAATTCAGCTTTTTGCTGGAGTCCGTGGTCGGCGGCGAGCGCTTCGGCCGCTACAGCTTTATCGGCCTGCCGGCGCGCACGCTGCTGCGCGCATCGGGCTTTGGCGCCGAGGCGCTGACCGAGGTGGTGACCGATGGCCGGGTGCTTGAAACCTCAAGACTCAATCCGCTGGACTTCATCAGCGACTACCAGAAGCGCTTCAAGGTCGCGCTGCGGCCCGGACTGCCGCGCTTTTGCGGCGGCCTGGCCGGATACTTCGGCTACGACGCGGTGCGCTATATCGAGAAGAAGCTTGAGGCCACCTGCCCGCCCGACACCCTGGGCTGCCCAGACATCCTGCTGCTGCAATGCGAGGAGCTGGCGGTCATCGACAACCTGTCGGGCAAGCTTTACCTGATCGTCTATGCCGATCCGGCCGGGCCAGAAGCCTATGCCAACGCCAAGAAGCGCCTGCGCGAACTGAAGGAGCAGCTGAAGTACTCGGTCTCGGCGCCCGTCGTGAAACCCAGCCAAGGCTACCCGGCCGAGCGCGAGTTCGCCAAGGCCGACTACATCGCCGCCGTGGAGCGCGCCAAGAAGCTGATAGCGGCCGGTGACTTCATGCAGGTGCAGGTCGGCCAGCGCATCAAGAAGCGCTACACCGAGTCGCCGTTGTCGCTGTACCGGGCGCTGCGCTCGCTCAACCCCAGCCCCTATATGTACTACTACCACTTTGGTGACTTCCATGTGGTGGGCGCTTCGCCCGAGATTCTGGTGCGCCAGGAGCAGGTGGAAGAGGGGCAGAAAATCACCATTCGCCCGCTGGCGGGCACCCGGCCCCGTGCTTCCTCGCTGGAAGCCGACAAGGCCGTCGAACACGAACTGGTCAACGACCCGAAGGAGCGTGCCGAGCACGTCATGCTGATCGACCTGGCGCGCAACGACATCGGCCGCATCGCCCAGACCGGCACGGTGAAGGTGACCGAAGCCTTTGCCGTCGAGCGCTACAGCCATGTGATGCACATCGTGAGCAATGTCGAAGGCATTCTCAACGAGGGCATGACCAGCATGGACGTGCTCAAGGCCACCTTCCCGGCCGGCACGCTGACCGGCGCGCCCAAGGTGCATGCCATGGAGATGATCGACCAGCTGGAGCCCAACAAGCGCGGCCTGTACGGCGGCGCCTGCGGCTATCTGAGTTATGCCGGCGACATGGATGTGGCGATTGCGATTCGCACCGGCATCATCAAGGACCAGGTGCTGTATGTGCAGGCAGCGGCTGGCGTTGTGGCCGATTCGGTGCCCGAGCTGGAATGGAAAGAAACCGAGGCCAAGGCGCGCGCCCTGCTCAGGGCCAGCGAGCTGGTTGAAGAAGGACTGGAGTAACGCATGACAACGCTGATTCACAAGGTGGAACACTGCCAGACCATGGACGACGTGCGCCGCAACATCGACGCGCTGGACGAGCGCATCGTCGCGCTGATGGCCGAGCGCAGCGGCTACGTGGCGCAGGCCGCGCGCATCAAGCAAAACGCCAGCCAGGTGCATGACCAGGCCCGCATTGACTTCATCGTCGACCGCGTCAAGGCCATGGCGCGCGAGCAGGGCGCGCCCGACGCGGTGATTGAGGCGGCCTACCGCGCCATGATCGACGCCTTCATTGAATTCGAACGCGGCGAGTTCCAGCGCCTGCGCACCTCATCAACGCAGGAGGCCTGAGCCATGAAACTCTTGATGATCGACAACTACGACAGCTTCACCTACAACATCGTCCAGTATTTCGGCGAACTGGGCGCCGAGGTCGAGGTGTTCCGCAACGACGAGATCACGGTGGAGGGCGTTGCCGCGCGCGCGCCCGATCTGCTGGTGGTCTCGCCCGGCCCGTGCTCGCCGGCCGAGGCCGGAATTTCGGTGGCCGCCATCCAGCATTTCGCCGGCAAGCTGCCCATCCTGGGCGTGTGCCTGGGCCACCAGAGCATTGGCGCGGCCTTTGGCGGCAAGATCGTGCGGGCCAAGGAGCTGATGCACGGCAAGACCAGCGTCATCACGACCACGCGGCAGGGCGTGTTCGCCGGCCTGCCGGAAAAGTTCACGGTGAACCGCTACCATTCGCTGGCGATCGAGAAAGCGTCCTGCCCCGAGGTGCTGGAAGTCACCGCCTGGACCGACGACGGCGAGATCATGGGCGTGCGCCACAAGAGCCTGCCGATTCAAGGCGTTCAGTTCCACCCAGAATCGATACTGACCGAACACGGCCATGCCATGCTGAAGAACTTCCTGGAGCAGCGCGCCTGAATTTTGCTATTTATTTGATAGCAAAATATTGCCGTGAATATTGGGCTAGAGGCTGAAATGACTGAAAAAATGATTGATTTGCGCAGCGACACCGTCACGCAGCCGACGCCAGCGATGCGCGCCGCCATGGCGGCGGCCGCTGTGGGTGACGACGTGTTTGGCGGCGATCCGAGCGTGAACGCGCTGCAGGAAAAAATCGCCGCCATGCTGGGCTTCGAGGCCGCGCTGTTCCTGCCCACCGGCACGCAGAGCAACCTCTGCGCCATCCTCAGCCATTGCCAGCGCGGCGACGAGTACATCGTCGGCCAGCAGGCGCACTGCTACCGCTGGGAAGGCGGCGGCGCGGCGGTGTTTGGCAGCGTGCAGCCGCAGCCGCTGAACCACCAGCCTGACGGCACGCTGGCCCTGGACGAGATCGAGGCCGCCATCAAGCCCGACGACGCGCACTTCGCCCGCAGCCGGCTGCTGGCGTTGGAAAACACGCTGGGCGGCAAGCTGCTGCCCTTGGCCTATGTGCAGGCCGCCACGCAGCTGGCGAAAGACAAGGGGCTGCAGCGCCATCTCGACGGTGCACGCCTCTTCAATGCGGCGACAGCGCAGGCCGCCCTGACCGGCGGTACGGCTCGGGATGAAGCCCGGCGTATCGCGCAATGTTTCGACAGCGTCTCGGTCTGTTTCAGCAAGGGCTTGGGCGCGCCGGTCGGCTCGGCGCTGTGCGGCTCGCGTGAGTTCATTGCACGGGCGCACCGCATCCGCAAGATGGCGGGCGGCGGCATGCGCCAGGCCGGCATCCTGGCGGCCGGCGCTTCCCATGCGATGGATCACCACATCGAGCGGCTGGCGCAAGACCACGCGCTGGCGCGGCGGCTGGCCGACGGGCTGGCGGGCATAGCGGGCCTGCAGGTCGAGGCGCCGCAGACCAATCTGATCTTCGTTGACCTCAGCGGCGAGGCCAGGGCGGATTCGGCCGCCCTGCTGGCGCATCTGCAGCAGCGCGGCATCCTGGCGATCGGTCTTTACCGCCTGCGCTTTGCCACCCATCTGGATGTGGATGAGGCGGGGGTTGACCGTGCCATCGGGGCGGTGCGGGAGTTCTTCCATGCCTGACGCCCATCAGCTGCTGCTCTTCGTGGCGGCGGGGCTGCTGCTCAATCTCACGCCCGGCCCGGACGTGCTCTACATCGTGAGCCACGCGCTGCGTTCGGGCGCGCGCGCGGGCATCGTGGCGGGCCTGGGCATCAGCGCCGGCTGCTTTGTGCATATCGTGGCCGCCGCCGTGGGCGTGAGCGCGCTGATGGCGGCCTCAAGCACCGCCTTCGGTGTGCTCAAGTGGCTGGGCGCGGCCTACCTGCTGTGGATAGGCGCGCGCATGCTGCTGTCGCGCGCGCCAGTGAAAACGCCTGAGCTGGCGACCGGTCACGCCGTTCACGCGCATGCCATCGGCATGAAAGCGGTTTTTCTCGGCGGCTTCTGGACCAACGCGCTCAACCCCAAGGTGGCTTTGTTCTTCCTCGCCTTTGTGCCGCAGTTCATTGCGCCGGGGGCCGGGAACATGCCGTTGGCCTTCTTGCTGCTCGGCCTGCTGTTCAATTTCAATGCGGTTTTCGTCAATATCGCCTGGGCGGCTTTGGCGGCCTGGATGGCGCGGCGCATGGGCGCGGTGCAGCGCGGCCTGCAGGGGCTGGAGCGCGTGGCCGGGCTCATGTTCATGGGTTTTGGCCTGAAGCTGGCCCTGACCGACGCGCCCGTGGCCTGAGCGGCAGGCCGAAAATACATTGACGCGCAAAACAATTCACGAGACGAAAGGACGCCCACCATGCCCAACACCCCCAAAATCACGCCGCAGCAGGCGCTGCAGCGCACGATTGAACACCGCGAGATCTTCCACGACGAGATGCTGCACATCATGCGGCTCATCATGAGCGGCGAGATGTCGCCCGTGATGATGGCCGCGCTGATCACCGGGCTGCGCGTCAAGAAGGAAACCATTGGCGAGATCACCGCCGCCGCGCAGGTGATGCGCGAGTTTTCCACCAAGGTGCATGTGGCCAACAAGACGCACCTGGTCGACATCGTCGGCACCGGCGGCGACGGCTCGCATACCTTCAATATCTCGACCTGCGCCATGTTCGTGGCGGCGGCGGCCGGCGCCAAGGTGAGCAAGCACGGCGGGCGCAGCGTCAGCAGCAGCTCGGGCAGCGCCGATGTGGTCGAGTCGCTGGGCATCAAGCTCAATTTGTCGCCCGAGGCGATCGCTCGCTGCATCGAGGAAGTGGGCGTGGGCTTCATGTTTGCGCCGAATCACCATCCGGCCATGAAAAACGTCGCGCCGATTCGCAAGGAGCTGGGTGTCCGGACCATCTTCAACATCCTCGGGCCGCTGACCAACCCGGCCGACGCGCCCAACATCCTGATGGGCGTGTTCCACCCCGACCTGGTGGGCATCCAGGTGCGGGCGCTGCAGCGCCTGGGCGCCGAGCATGCGCTGGTGGTCTATGGCAAGGACGGCATGGATGAAGTCAGCCTGGGCGCGGCCACGCTTGTCGGCGAGCTGAAAAACGGCGAGATCACCGAATACGAAATCCATCCCGAGGACTTTCACATGCCCATGGCCAGCAACCGCGCGCTGCGCGCGGACTCGCCCGAAAAATCAAAGGCCATGCTGCTGGGCGTGCTTGACAACCAGCCTGGCGCCCCGCGCGACATCGTCATCCTGAACGCTGGCGCCGCGCTCTACGCGGCCAACGTGGCAGACTCCATGCAGGCGGGCATTCATCTCGCGACCGCAGTGCTGGAATCAGGGGCCGCCAAGGCGCGCCTGCAGCAGCTCGTATCCATCACCCAAACCCTGGCCGCCTGAGGCTGCCACCCGAACACCATGCCCGATATCCTGAACCAGATCGTCGCCGTCAAGCGCGAAGAAGTCGCCGCTGCCATCAAGCGCAAGCCCCTCGCCGCGATGCGCGCCGACGCCGAATCGCGCGTGCTGACGCGCGACTTCGCCGGCGCGCTGCGCGCCAAGATCGCCGCCGGCCAGCCCGCCGTGATCGCCGAGGTCAAGAAGGCCAGCCCGTCCAAGGGCGTGCTGCGCGCCGACTTCATTCCCGCCGACATCGCACAGAGCTATGCCGAACATGGCGCGGCCTGCCTGTCGGTGCTGACGGACCAGCAGTTTTTTCAGGGCAGCATCGACTACCTCAAGCAGGCCAGGGCCTCGTGCAGCCTGCCCGTGCTGCGCAAGGACTTCATCATTGATGCCTACCAGGTCTATGAGTCCCGCGTCATGGGCGCCGACTGCATCCTGCTGATCGCCGCCTGCCTTGACGATGCGCAGATGAAGTCGCTGGAGGCGCTGGCGATGTCGCTCGACATGGCGGTGCTGGTCGAGGTGCATGACGAGTCCGAACTGGACCGCGCACTTCAACTTAAAACGCCACTGATCGGCATCAACAACCGCAACCTCAAAACCTTCGAGGTGTCGCTGGAAACGACGCTTGGCCTGCTGGCCAAAGTGCCGGCCGATCGCCTGTTGATCACCGAGTCTGGTATCACGACGCCAGCGGATGTCCAGCGCATGCGCGAGGCCAAAATAAATGCCTTCCTGGTGGGTGAGGCCTTCATGCGCGCGGAGGATCCCGGCATTGCCCTGGCCGAGCTGTTTGGCGGCTAGCCTTTGCCATGGAACAGGCAGAGCTGGC
>JBKJKI010000077.1:0-9906 GCA_046597475.1 Polaromonas sp.
TTTGAAGGCGGTCAAATGCCTATGCAGCGTCGCTTGCCCAAGCGAGGTTTCAAGTCGCACCTGCTGAAATTCAATGCCGAGGTCACTCTCACGGCACTGGAACAGCTCGGCTTGGCAGAAGTGGATTTGTTGACGCTTAAGCAATCTGGCCTGGTTGGTCAGATCGCCAAGAACGTCAAGGTCATCAATACAGGATCGCTGTCATTGGCGGTCAAGTTGACGGGTATTTCTGCTTCTGCAGGTGCCAAGACCATTATTGAAGCCGCTGGCGGCTCAATCGCTTAATTACTTGACGGAACCAACCAGTGGCAACCAACTCGGCTCAAATTGCAAAAACCGGCAAGTTCGGCGACTTGCGCAACAGGCTTGTGTTCTTGCTGCTGGCGCTGGTTGTGTACCGTGTTGGCGCGCACATCCCGGTGCCAGGCATTGACCCTGGGCAGCTGAAAGAGTTGTTCAAGGGCCAGCAGGGCGGCATATTGAACTTGTTCAATATGTTTTCGGGCGGGGCATTGTCCCGGTTCACGGTATTTGCCTTGGGCATCATGCCGTATATTTCCGCTTCCATCATCATGCAACTGCTCACGTATGTGGTTCCCACATTCGAGCAGATGAAAAAAGAAGGTGAAAGTGGTCGCCGCAAGGTCACGCAGTACACCCGGTATGGAACTCTCGGCCTCGCACTGTTCCAGTCGATGGGTATTGCCATCGCGCTTGAAAGTTCGCCCGGTCTGGTTTTGGCGCCTGGGTTTGGCTTCAGGATGACGGCGGTGTTTAGTCTGACGGCAGGAACCATGTTTCTGATGTGGTTGGGTGAACAGATCACGGAGCGGGGTTTGGGTAACGGTATTTCCATCCTGATCTTCGCCGGTATTGCTGCTGGCTTGCCTAGTGCAATGGGGGGCTTGCTTGAGCTGGTCCGTACTGGGGCGATGAGCATTCTCATCTCCATTGTTATCGTGGCGGTAGTGGTTCTCGTTACCTACTTTGTGGTATTTGTCGAGCGCGGTCAACGCAAGATACTGGTGAACTATGCGCGGCGACAGGTTGGCAACAAGGTTTATGGTGGTCAGTCTTCGCATCTGCCTTTGAAGCTGAACATGGCCGGCGTGATTCCTCCGATTTTTGCGTCGTCGATTATTTTGTTGCCTGCAACCGTCGTTGGCTGGGTAAGCACAGGCGAGAGCATGCGCTGGCTGAAAGACATTGCCAGCACACTGACACCTGGGCAGCCGATCTACGTGATGCTGTACGCCAGTGCCATCGTGTTTTTCTGCTTCTTCTATACGGCGCTTGTGTTCAACAGCCGCGAAACTGCCGACAATCTGAAAAAAAGTGGTGCGTTTGTTCCTGGTATACGGCCAGGCGACCAGACAGCGCGCTACATCGACAAGATTTTGGTGAGGTTGACGCTGGCGGGCGCGGTTTACATTACCTTTGTGTGTTTGCTGCCCGAGTTTTTGATTTTGAAGTACAACGTTCCGTTTTACTTCGGTGGAACGTCGTTGATGATTATTGTTGTGGTCACTATGGACTTCATGGCCCAGGTTCAGAATTACATGATGTCGCAGCAGTATGAATCGTTGCTGAAAAAGGCCAACTTCAAGACGTAATGTCTTGATAGGGTCAGACGATTTGTCGCGAGCACATGGTGTGTTCCGGTTCGGGTAAGCACAGATTGAAAGTTTAGGAGAATAAAATGAGAGTTTCAGCTTCGGTCAAGAAAATTTGCCGCAACTGCAAAATCATCCGTCGCAAGGGCGTTGTTCGCGTGATCTGCACAGATCCACGTCACAAGCAGCGTCAAGGCTGATTTTTAAGAGATTTAGAGGACGCACATGGCTCGTATCGCTGGTATCAATATTCCGCCGCAGAAGCACGCCGAAATCGGCTTGACTGCAATCTTTGGCATAGGTCGTACGCGCGCCCGCAAAATTTGCGAAGCGTGTGAGATCGACTACGCGAAGAAAATCAAAGATCTGACTGACGGTGATCTGGAAAAAATCCGTGACCAAATCGCGCTGTTCACCATTGAAGGCGATTTGCGTCGTGAAACCACGATGAACATCAAGCGCTTGATGGACATCGGCTGCTACCGCGGCTTCCGTCATCGTCGTGGCTTGCCCATGCGTGGCCAACGCACCCGTACGAACGCTCGTACCCGTAAAGGCCCGCGCAAGGCCGCTGCGTCTTTGAAGAAATAATTGAGAGGTCGTCATGGCAAAATCACCCAATAACAGCGCCGCACAGCGCGTCCGCAAGAAAGTTCGCAAGAACGTGGCCGATGGTATCGCCCACGTTCATGCATCTTTCAACAACACCATCATTACGATCACCGATCGTCAGGGTAATGCCCTGTCGTGGGCGTCGTCGGGTGGTCAGGGTTTCAAGGGTTCGCGCAAGTCGACACCGTTTGCAGCTCAGGTCGCTTCAGAAGTTGCGGGTCGTGCCGCCATTGAGCAAGGCATCAAGAATCTTGATGTTGAGATCAAGGGTCCTGGTCCCGGCCGTGAGTCCTCGGTTCGTGCATTGGGCGCACTGGGCATTCGGATTAATTCGATTGCCGACGTGACGCCGGTACCGCACAACGGTTGCCGTCCCCAGAAGCGCCGCCGTATTTAATCGCTTTGCCTTGTCGCCTGGTCGATTGCTTTGCAGTTGGCTAGGCGTCAGCATTTTTTATCAAGCCCACCGCCGGCAGGTTGCTACCTCCGGCTCCTGCAGTAAATGCAGCAGATGACACAAGGATATTCAAGTGGCACGTTACCTCGGCCCCAAGGCCAAACTTTCACGCCGTGAAGGCACCGATCTTTTCCTGAAAAGCGCACGTCGCTCTATCAGTGACAAGGCAAAATTCGATTCCAAGCCAGGTCAGCATGGTCGTACCTCCGGTACCCGCACGTCCGACTACGGTCTGCAACTGCGCGAAAAGCAGAAGGTCAAACGCATGTACGGCGTTCTTGAGAAGCAGTTCCGCCGCTATTTTGAAGAAGCCGACCGCCGCAAGGGCAACACCGGGGCCAACTTGCTGTTCGTGCTGGAGTCGCGTCTCGACAATGTTGTTTATCGCATGGGCTTTGGCTCGACCCGCGCCGAGGCGCGCCAGCTTGTTTCGCACAAGGCCATGACCGTGAATGGTCAATCGGTCAACATCCCGTCTTACATGGTGAAGACCGGTGACGTGATCGCCGTGCGTGAAAAATCCAAAAAACAGACCCGTATTGCTGAAGCTCTCGAGCTCGCCAAGCAAGTCGGCCTGCCTGCGTGGGTGGATGTGAATGCTGACAAGGGCGAAGGGGTTTTCAAGAAGGTTCCTGATCGCGACGAATTTGCCGCTGACATCAACGAGTCGTTGATTGTCGAGTTGTATTCACGTTAATTTTCCCCGTTCCTGCGACACGGCCTTCGTGTCGCCAGGGTGTGCTTCGCCAGCCTTATCGGTGTAACGAGCCGAGGGTATTGAGAGGAAGACTGCATGCAGACTAATTTGTTAAAACCAAAAACCATTAATGTCGAGCAACTTGGTACCAATCGTGCCAAGGTGACTCTTGAGCCTTTTGAGCGTGGCTATGGCCACACACTGGGCAATGCGCTGCGTCGTGTGCTGCTGTCATCCATGGTCGGCCATGCCGCGACCGAAGTGACCATCGCCGGCGTTTTGCATGAATACTCTTCCATTGACGGCGTTCAGGAAGACGTCGTCAACATCCTGTTGAATCTCAAGGGCGTGGTCTTCAAGTTGCACAACCGCGACGAAGTCACCCTGAGCCTGCGCAAGGATGGAGAAGGTCCGGTCACAGCCGCTGATATCCAGACGCCGCACGACGTGGAAATTATCAATCCGAATCATGTCATCATGAACCTGTCGCATGGCGGCAAGATCGACATGCAGATCAAGGTTGAAAATGGCCGCGGTTATGTTCCCGGCAACGTTCGCCGTTATGGCGATGAGTCGCCAAAGTCGATCGGGCGCATTGTGCTTGACGCGTCGTTTTCGCCCGTCAAGCGGGTGAGCTACATTGTCGAAAGCGCGCGCGTTGAACAGCGTACCGACTTGGACAAACTGGTTCTGGAAATTGAAACGAATGGCGCGGTAACGGCAGAAGATGCGGTTCGCGCCTCGGCTAAAATTTTGGTCGAACAGCTTGCAGTGTTTGCGCAGCTGGAAGGCAATGAGCTGGCTGCATTCGATACACCGGTACAACGCAGCTCGCAGCAGTTTGACCCCATACTACTTCGTCCTGTCGATGAACTGGAACTCACGGTTCGATCTGCGAACTGCCTGAAGGCTGAAAACATTTACTATATTGGAGATCTGATCCAGCGCACCGAAAACGAGCTGTTGAAGACCCCCAATCTGGGACGAAAATCTCTCAATGAGATCAAGGAAGTGCTGGCCTCGCGTGGCTTGACACTCGGGATGCGTCTTGAAAGTTGGCCTCCAGCAGGCCTCGACAAGCGTTAATTGATTTTTACCCTGTCTTCGGACGGGGAAAGTGCACGGGCAGTACCTGATACGGCTGTTTCGAAATTAGATTAAGGAAGCACTATGCGACACGGACACGGACTACGTAAACTAAACCGCACCAGCGAGCATCGGCTCGCCATGCTGCGAAATATGATGAATTCGCTGCTGCAGCACGAGGCCATCAAAACCACCCTGCCAAAGGCGAAAGAACTGCGCCGAGTAGTTGAGCCGATGATTACGCTTGCAAAAGAGCCAACGCTCGCCAACAAGCGCCTGGCATTTGATCGCCTTCGTGATCGCGACATGGTGGTCAAGCTGTTCGCTGAACTGGGCCCTCGTTACAAGGCGCGTCCAGGTGGTTACACTCGTATCTTGAAGATGGGTTTCCGAGTCGGGGACAATGCGCCCATGGCTCTCGTTGAATTGGTTGATCGTCCTGAAATTTCGGAAGAAATTAAAGATGAGACAACCAAGACAAAGTAAGCTATAATAGTTTCATATCGCGCGGTGGAGCAGCCTGGTAGCTCGTTGGGCTCATAACCCAAAGGTCGTAAGTTCAAATCTTGCCCGCGCAACCAACATCCATGCCGTCTAGGCTGGTAGCAAAACGCCCACTTTATGTGGGCATTTTGCTTTTCTGCCCACTCTGGCGCCCATATCGTGCCCAGCCTCTGCGCACCAAATTTCTCAAAATTCAGTAGTGACGATGGCGCTATTTCGGAAGGTGGCCGAGTCACTGGTCGACAGATGAGCGTCGCTGGTTTTAGTGAAGGTTAAGGAAAAGCAAGATCCGGCAGACCTTGTTTTCCAGGCGTTTTTTGCGGCGCCTGCGATGGTAGTCACAACAGGGGAGATGTTTCCGGTGACTCGGGTGGCTTATGTAGAGTCCGATAGCCATCTTCCCCGCGTTTCAACGTCAAAGGAATATCTTTGCACAGGGTTTTTAGTAGTTCAAGACTCGTTCGCTTGCTCAGTGATTGGGCCTCCGTGGAGGTTGAGGCGTTGAGTCAGGACTTTTCGGAGCGGCTGGGAGGGTGGCTGGGCGTTTTCGATGCCATCACGCTCCATGCGGCACACCAGGCGATCAATTCGGTTGACGAAAAAAAGTCTACGGATCCGCTGTTGGCCGGAACCTTCGCACTGGAAGATGAGTTTCATCGGGCGCGAACGGCCTTGGTGAAGGCCATCATGGCAAGCGGAGTATCTCCTGCCAGCGGAGAGCGAGTCAGGAGCCCCGCAAACCAGCCAGTAGCCGCCACGGAAGCGGACGCTGGATATGCACCGTATCACCAGCGTTATCTAGACCAGCAACGCCACATGGCGTTGAGGATTGATGCCTTGCGTACTCATGTTCGGCAAGCGATCACAAAAGTCTCCACCCAACTCGGGCAGCTGGCAAGCTTCGATGCCGTGATGGACCAGATGCTCGGTGGTCGGGAACAAAAACTGCTGTCAACGGTGCCTGTGCTGCTTGAGCGACGTTTCGAGCATTTGCACAAAGCCCACCAGCTCGGACTAGGCGCTGCGAAGCGGCAGGACGACCCGGCCTTGTGGCGAAAACCGGATGGCTGGCTCGACGTCTTCAGCAAAGAGTTGCAGGAGGTCTTGCTGGCGGAACTGGAAGTCCGGCTACAGCCGGTCGTGGGCTTGATTGAAGCATTCAGCAACGAAGTTAAGAAGTAGCCATGAACAGGATTTTTTTTGCAGCCGCCTTCGCCATCGGTCTGATGACCGTGATCTGGGTGGGGTGGGGTTTTGTCGGTTCAAGCTGGATGGCCCTGGCGATGACTGCGGTGATTGCCGGGGTTTATTTGTTGGGTGCGTTCGAACTCAAGCAGTTTCGCGCTGCAACAGCCTCGCTGGCTGCGGCGCTTGCCGACATTGCGCAGCCGCTGCCGGACATCGGCGCCTGGCTAGTCGGCGTACACCCTTCTTTGCAAAACGCCGTGCGTTTGCGGATCGCGGGTGAACGGGTCGCCTTGCCGGGTCCCGCGCTGACACCCTACCTGGTCGGGCTGCTGCTGATGCTGGGGATGCTGGGCACCTTCCTGGGTATGGTCGTGACCTTCAAGGGGGCCGTATTCGCACTGGAGGGCTCGACGAACCTTCATGCCATCCGGTCAGCGCTGGCGGCACCGATCAAGGGCCTGGGACTTGCCTTTGGCACCTCGGTCGCCGGGGTGGCCGCATCGGCCATGTTGGGCCTGCTCTCGGCCATCAGCCGCCGCGAGAGGGGCGACGTCGCGCGGCAGCTGGACTCTCTCATTGCGACCGCTTTTCGGCCGTTTTCGCTCGCGCATCAGCGTCAGGAAACCCTCAATGCGCTGCAAGTGCAGGCGCACGCCTTGCCCGGCGTGGTTGACAAGTTGCAGGCCATGATGGATGGAATGGAGCGCCGGAGCCAGCAATTGAACGAGCAGCTGCTGGGCAGCCAGGCGCAGTTCCACCGTGAGGTGGGCGTCGCTTACACCGGTCTGGCCGGCAACGTCGCGCAGTCACTGAACGACAGCCTGGCGGCCAGCGCAAGCGTGGCGGGCGAGAGCATCAAGACCGTGGTCGAGGCGGCGATGACGGAAATCGCGCAGGAATCCATGCGCCTGCACGAGCGCGTGAGCGACGCAGCGCAGACGCAGTTGAAGGGCATCTCGGCCCAGTTCAACGTCACCTCCCGCACCGTCTCCGAGACCTGGATAACGGCCCTCCAGAACCATGCGCGGACCAGCGAAAGCCAGGTCAAAGGCCTGGACCGGGCACTGGCGGGCTTCACGGACACCTTCGAGCAGCGTTCCGGTGCGTTGCTGGCCACGGTCAACGAGGCCGTGTCCAGGTCTCAATCGGACCAGGCCTCGGCAGATCGGCGGAGGCTGGAGGCCTGGACCCAGGCGCTGGAGTCCATGGCGGCCGCGCTACACGGCGAATGGCAGCGTGTCGGGGCGCAGTCGCTCGTCCAGCAGCAGGCCGTCTGCCAGACGCTGGAGAAGACTGCCGTAGAGATCAACGAACGCGCCAGCCATCAGGCGAGCCGGACCCTGGACGAGGTTGCCCGTCTCTTGACCCGTTCCGAGGAACTGGTCCGCGCGCGGATCGATGCCGAGGCCGACTGGATGAAGCAGCACGGCGACCGCACGGAACAACTGGCCAGTTTGTGGCGCACTGAACTTGGCGCGCTCAGGGACGAAGAGGCAAGGCGCGGCAACGTCGCCGTCGAGCGGCTGGGCGAGCTGCAGGCGGCGCTGGGCAGCCATCTGGCCACACTGGGCGCCGCGCTGGAAGCGCCTATGACCCGCCTCATGCAAACGGCCTCTGAAGTGCCCCAGGCGGCGGCCGAAGTGATCGCGCAGTTGCGGCAGGAAATGAGTCGGATCACCGAGCGGGACAACCTTGCGCTAGAGGAGCGCACCGCCGTGATGGACAAGATCAATGCGCTGCTCCAGACCATCAACCAGGCCTCGGGTGAACAGCGGGCGGCCATTGAGTCGCTGGCCGCCTCCGCAGCAGCGGTGCTGGACCAGTCCAGCCATCAGTTTGCCGACGCGCTGGGGGCGCAGGCGGGCAAGTCCGCAGAAGTGGCGGCTCAGGTGGTCGGCAGCGCGGTCGAGCTGGCTAGCCTGGGCGAATCCTTCAACCATGGCGTCCTGCTTTTCAACGCAGGCAACGAAAAGCTGATTGAAAGCCTGCACCGCATGGAGGGCGCCCTGAGCCAGTCCATGGCGCGAAGCGACGAACAACTCGCCTACTACGTGGCGCAGGCGCGCGAGGTCATCGACCTCAGCATCACGTCGCAGCAAGGCATTGTCGAAGACCTGCGCCTGCTCTACAGCAAGAAAGCCTCGCTGTCCGAGGGAGTCGCTGCATGATCGACCTTGACGAAAGGGACGACGGCATTGATCAGAGCGCGCCGGTCTGGGCCGTCTTCGGGGACCTGATGTCAGGCTTGCTGGGCGCATTCGTGCTGATCCTGGTCGGGGTGCTGGTGGTCCAGATGGACCTGATGAGCAATCTCGAGGCAGAGGTGCAAAAGCGCCAGGTGGAGGAACAACGCCGCATCGCCCTTGAAAAGGCCCTGGCCATTCCACTGGCAACGGGCCGGGTCACGCTGAACAACGGACGCATTGGCATCAGTGGCAGCGTGCTGTTCTCCTTGAACTCGGACCAGTTGCGTCCCGATGGCCGGCTGCTGCTGAAAAGTCTCGTACCCCCTTTGCAGGTGTACCTGGGTGAGCGCGATGAAATGTTGATGGTGAGCGGCTTTACCGACGACAAGCCGATCCAGCAAGGCAACCAGCGCTTTGCGGACAACCTGGAATTGTCAGCCCAGCGCGCCCTGACGGTGACCCGTGCCCTGATCGAGGAAGGCATGCCGTCGTACCGGGCCTTTGCCGCTGCCTTTGGCGCAGAGCAGCCGGTGGCCTCCAATACGGATGAAAAGGGACGCGGGCTGAACCGGCGCGTGGAAATGGCGCCGGTACCCAAGTCCGCCAATATGAAACCCTCCGCCCATGAGTGAGTCAGGTTTCACCGAAATGCCACATGCGCAGCAGGACGGCGAAAAATCGCTCCCGTCTTGGCATGCGTCCTTGCGAGACAAAGGAGCGCATCGCCTCGATCCCTCGCGCTTTCATTACCTGGAGGTGCTGTCGCAGCGCATGGACACAGCGCTGGACGAGGTGCGACACATCCTGGAAGGCAAGCTCAAAGTTGCTGTGGCGGACTATGGCGAACGCTTCAGGCAGTCGCGGAAGACGGCCAGCGACGAGTTGGCTAGCCTGTCAGCCAAGCATCCGGACCTGGCCCGCGAACTGCAACGGCTTTTCGGTGCAGGTAATTACGGGGGCATGCGCCGACTGGGCGCGCAATCGGCATCCAGCAGCTCCTGCGCGCCGCTGGCCCAGTTGAACCAGTACATCCAGAAAGTGAAGCAGGAGGACGGCATCGGTCAGCGCCAGGGGAGCAGTCTTGTCAGTGACATGGAGGCCAGTTCTGAAATGGCGAGCGTGCGTCGCTTCAGGGAAGCATGGTCCAGGACTGCTGCCGAAGACCAGATGAACCAGGCCGTCAGGCGAGGACCTGTCAACGCCGGCCCGCTGAATTCGCACCTGCTTGTGCTTCGTTCTCTTGCGTTGATGCGCAAGCTGTCGCCCGATTACCTGCGGCGCTTTCTGTCGCATGTAGATACCCTGCTGTGGCTCGATCAGGCGAACCAGAAATTCACGCCGATGAAGGCGAAACCCGCGCGTCGAAGTCGGCCAAAGAAATGATCGCATGTCGAATGACCTTGCCCCGCACGCGGTGGGCAGGCTTGTCCAACTCAGGGTTAATTGCATTTCGTTATACACAAGTCCCCGACGCCTGAAGCTCGCGTGAGAACCTGACCCCAGCGGCGAAGTCAAGAATGCGCTGCATGCCCAGCCAGATGGTCTTGACGCCGGGCTCCCCAT
>JBKJKI010000226.1:0-15518 GCA_046597475.1 Polaromonas sp.
CGTATCGATCCGCTTCTTTCGAACTCATCTGTACCACCTCTGCCATGACTGCCCCTAAACATCAAAGGGGACATTTGAATCTGGTCAAAAGGGGACATTACGACTTTGCGCTGTCAACGCGTTCCAGCGCATTGCGCAATTGCTGTTGAAAGGATAAACTTTTTCACTGGTACAGTCTTTTGCCCAAAGCCTTTGCCCTCGAAAATTCCCTGCAACAAGACCGGACCCTCCTTACGCCTCATGCGCCACAAGCGGACGAATGAAGTAGCCCCTTTAACGGCTCCGATGGGAACGGACCTGCAACACGCGGCGCATTTACTGTCGCTGGCCGAGCGCACCGCGCACATCGGATGCTGGACTCTGGACCTTGCCGACGGTCGGCTGATGCATTCGGAGGAATGCGCGGCCATCATGGGATTGGCCGCCGGCACTTGCCTGACGCTGGAAGATCTCGTGGGCCGTTATGAGCCGGAATGGCGCGGCCGCATACGCACACTGATCCAGAACTGCGCCCAGGAGGGAAGGCCGTTCGACGAGGAAATGCAGATCGAGACGCCTAAGAGATCCCGCAAATGGGTGCGTACCGTCGGCGAGCCCGTCTTTGGAAAAAATGGCAGCGGCGGCCTGATCGTTCGTGTTCACGGGGCGCTGCAGGATATTTCCGCCCAGAAGCAGGCCCAACAGGAAACACTCCGCCTGGCAATGCGCCTGACCACAACGCTGGCCAGCATCACGGAAGCCTTCGTGACGCTGGATCGCCAGTGCTGCTTCACTTACCTGAATCAGGAAAGCGAGCGACTGTTGCAGCGCATGACGGGGGAATTGCTGGGCAAGGAGGTCTGGCAAGACTTTGGCGAGGGTGTCGGGCAGCGCCTGAAGCAGCAGCTCCAGAAGTCACTCTCAAGCAATCGTCGCGTGGAGCTTGAGGACTATTTCCCCACCGTGGGAAAGTGGCTTGAAGTGCTCGCCTATCCTTTCACCGAGGGACTCGCAGTCTACTTTCGCGATGTCACCGAAAGGCGCAAGTCACAAGAACAGCAAAGGCTGCTGGAAACCAGCATCTCCCGGATCAATGACATCGTGGTCATTGCCGAGTCCTTGCCCGTGGGCGAGCCAAGGCCGCATATTGTGTTTGTCAATGATGCGTTCGAGCACCACACCGGCTATGCCCGCGAAGAAGTTCTTGGACATACGCACCGCATGCTGCTCGGGCCAACCCCGCAGCGGAAAGAGTTGCGCCGCATCCTCGCTGCGTTGGGTGAAAACCGTCAGATTCGCAGCGAACTGATGATCTTCCGCAAGGACGGCAACTGGTTCTGGGTTGAGCTTGAGATTGTCCTGGTGCCCACCCCCTCGAGCGAACTGATGCACTGGGTGATTGTGGGCCGCGACATCACGCAACGAAAAGCAGCTGAAGACGAAATTCACCACCTGGCTTTCTACGACCCGCTGACCGAGCTGCCCAACCGTCCGCTATTGCTGGAGCGGCTGGAAAACGTGCTGACCCAAGGTGCCCGCAGGCGGCATCAGGGCGCGTTGATGTTTATCGATGTGGACAACTTCAAGATCCTCAACGACACCCTGGGCCATCACAAGGGCGACCAGCTGCTGCAGAAGATCGCCATCCGCCTTTCGGCATGCGTTCGCAAGACCGACACCGTGGCGCGGCTGGGGGGCGATGAGTTTGTCGTCATGCTGGAAGACCTGGGTGGCGACCCGGAAGCGGCCACCGAGCGGGCTCGAATCGTGGCTGAAAAGATACTCAGCCACCTTCGCGAGCCTTTTGACCTGGACGGGCATCTGCACTACGCGACTTCCAGCATCGGGGTCACATCGCTCAACGGCCAGCATGACAACGTGAGCAACCTGCTCAAGCAGGCGGACCTGGCGATGTACCAGGCCAAGACCCTGGGCCGCAACACCGTCTGTTTTTTCAATCCCGGCATGCAGGCCGCTGTCAGCGCCAAGGCCGCGGTCAGCTCCGACCTGCGCATCGGCCTGCAGGAGCGGCAGTTTCTCCTGCACTACCAGCCCATGGTGGACCGCCACGGTCGCATTACGGGCGTCGAGGCGCTGCTGCGCTGGCAGCACCCAGAACGGGGCCTGGTGGCGCCAATGGAGTTCATCCCCGTGGCCGAGGAAACCGGCCTCATCCTCCCCCTGGGCCTGTGGGCATTGGAACGGGTTTGCGAGTTGCTGGCAGGCTGGGCCGAGCGGCCGGAAACAACCGGCTTGAGCGTCGCGGTCAACGTCAGCGTGCGCCAGTTCAGGCACCCTGATTTCGTCGACACGGTCATGGCCGCGATACGGCGAACCGGCGTCAAACCGCACCGCTTGAAGCTCGAACTTACGGAAAGCCTGCTGGCTGACCGCATGGAGATCACCATCGCCAAGATGGGAACGCTCAAGGCATTGGGCGTGACGCTGTCGCTTGATGACTTTGGCATGGGCTACTCGTCGCTGTCCGCGCTCAAGCGTCTGCCGCTGGACCAGCTCAAGATCGACAAGAGCTTTGTTGCCGACCTGCTGACCGATCCGAACGATGCGGCCATTTCGCGGGCCATCATCACGCTGGCCCAAAGCCTGAGCCTGGAGGTCGTGGCCGAGGGGGTAGAAACGCAGGCCCAGCATGACTTCCTGATGGATCAGGGCTGTGACCATTTTCAGGGCTACCTGTTCTCAAACCCCCTTCCCCTTGATCAGCTGGAGCGCTACCTCATGGCGCAAGCCCCGCATCCGCAGGCCGCATCGGCTTAAGCGCGGAAAGGAAGCGCCGGAAGGAAGCGCCGCAGGCCCGGATGGCGAAACCATTCGCGAGTCGCGGCTTGCCGGGACTGGTGCATGACGCGAAACGACAAGGTGGGGGCGACGGATGCACCGCCGGGCCGCCCCAAGGCGAAATGCGCCCCCTCGGGGGCAGCAAAGGACGCGAAGCGACAAGTGCGGGGGACCACGAACGAAGCGCGGGGCGTCCTCTTCAGCCAGCAGGGGCCGCGGAATCGGCTTCACCGGGCCGCAGGCGCAGCGGCCCCCTCGGGGGGCAGCGCAGTACGCGAAGCGACCAGCGTGGGGGTCAACTACCTGCCGCCAAAAATCGCCGTGCCCACCCGCACCATGGTGCTGCCGGCATGGATCGCCGCCTCCAGATCGGCCGTCATGCCCATTGAGAGCGTGTCCATGGGGCTGGCCAGCACGCCAGCCGCATTTATTTGATCAAAAACAGCTCTAGCCCTTGAGTGCTGGTCATATGAAGCTGCGAAATCGATAGCAGGCTCAGGGATGGACATCAAACCGCGCAGGGTCAGGCGCGGCAGTTGCGCGACTTCCCGGGCCAGCGCCAGCACATCGGCAGGAGCCAAGCCCGATTTATTGGCGCCGCCATCCACATTGACCTGCAGACAGATTTGCAGCGACGGCAAATCAGGCGAGCGCTGCTCGCTCAGGCGCTCGGCGATCTTGAGCCGGTCAAGCGATTGCACCCAGTCAAAGTGTTCAGCCACCAGCCGCGTCTTGTTGCTTTGCACCGGGCCAATGCAGTGCCATTGCAGGGCAGCGGCCCCACCAGCGTGCGGCTCGCCGCGCAGGGCGAGAATCTTCGCGACGCCCTCGGCAATGTAGTTTTCACCAAAGGCGCGCTGCCCCGCCGACGCGGCCTGCAGCACGTCGGCGGCGCCAAAGGTCTTGGAAACGGCCAGCAGCCGGACGCTGGCCGGGTCGCGCCCAACAGCATGGCAAGCGGCGTGAATTCGGTCACGAACAAGATGGAGGTTGCGTGCAATCGTGGTCATAATGCAAATGTAAACTCAGATACAACTTCCAAGGATTCGCCGGGATGGACATTACGCAGCTGCTGGCCTTCAGCGTCAAGAACAAGGCGTCCGACTTGCATTTGTCGGCTGGTTTGCCCCCCATGATCCGAGTCCACGGCGACGTGCGGCGCATCAATATCGATCCGCTGGACCACAAACAGGTGCATGCCATGGTGTATGACATCATGAATGACACGCAGCGTAAGCACTACGAAGAGTTCCTCGAAGTTGACTTCTCTTTCGAAATTGACGGGCTGGCGCGCTTTCGGGTCAATGCCTTCAACCAGAACCGGGGGGCGGGTGCGGTGCTGCGGACCATTCCGTCCAAGATCCTGACGCTAGAACAACTCGGCGCGCCGAAGATTTTCGGCGATCTGGCGCTCAAGCCGCGCGGCATGGTGCTGGTGACAGGCCCTACCGGCTCGGGCAAATCGACCACCCTGGCGGCCATGGTCAACTACCTCAACGAAACCGAATACGGCCACATCCTGACGGTGGAAGACCCGATCGAGTTTGTCCACGAATCCAAGAAATGCCTGATCAACCAGCGCGAGGTCGGCCCGCACACGCTGAGCTTCAGCGCCGCGCTGAAGTCCGCGCTGCGCGAAGACCCGGACGCCATCCTGGTCGGCGAAATGCGCGACCTGGAAACCATCCGCCTCGCCATGACCGCCGCCGAAACCGGCCATCTGGTGTTTGGCACGCTGCACACTTCCAGCGCCGCCAAGACGATTGACCGCGTGATTGACGTGTTTCCGGCCGAAGAAAAGGAAATGATCCGTTCCATGCTGTCGGAATCGCTGCAGGCGGTGATTTCACAAACGCTGTGCAAGACCAAGGATGGCCAGGGCCGGGTCGCGGCCCACGAAATCATGCTGGGCACCAGCGCCATCCGGAACCTGATCCGTGAAGCCAAGGTGGCGCAGATGTACTCGTCGATCCAGACCGGCAACAGCGTCGGCATGCAGACGCTGGACCAGAACCTAACGGACCTGGTCAAGCGCAATGTGATTTCAGCTGCGGAGGCTCGTAGCAAGGCCAAGATTCCCGAAAACTTTCCGGGCTGAAGGGCCTGGCACATGGAGAAAAATCAATGAAGGGCTTACTCGGTCTCCTCAGGCAATCCAGACGAACCCGCGACGACGAGGAGACCGACTCTCTGATGTTCTCCACCGCTTTCGCCGACCTGGGAGTGGATTCGGCCATGCTGATTCCCTGGGAAGCGCGCGCCAACGAAATCGGCGCCAAACGCCTGTCGGCCACCCGCGGCAGCAAGCTGCTGCAGGCGCTATGGGCCAAGGACAAGTACATGGCCAAGCTGTCGTCTGACTTCGTGCCCCGGCTTGAACAGTTCTTCGATTTCGCCACCGTCACAGCCAACCGCGACATCATCCGCCAGGACGAATATGGCGACTTCATGATCGTCCTGCTGACAGGCAGCATCGCGGTGGACCGCGCCCAGCCCTGGGGCGAACGCCTGCGCCTGACCGAGGCGCAGCCGGGCGAGTTGCTGGGGGAAATGTCGCTGCTCGACAGCGGCATGCGCTTTTCGGTCTGCACATCGCTGACCGAATGCGAAATTGCCGTGCTGAGCGCTCAGGCGCTTGACGAAATGATGGCCGCTGACCCGGCCTTGGCCGCCAGCCTGATAGCCCTTCTGGCACGCAAGCTGTCGCGACGCCTCAGGGTGGTCAGTGCCAGGCTGAGCGACAAGAAGATCTGAGCTTTTCCTGCCAATGCACCCCGCTGAATCAAGTTAGGACACGTCATGGAACGCGACCAGGCCAGCAAATTCATCAACGATCTTCTCCGGCTCATGGTCAGCCGCGGCGGCAGCGACCTCTTCATCACCGGCGATTTTCCGCCCGCGATCAAGGTCGACGGGCGGGTGACCAAGGTGTCATCCCAGGCGCTTAATGCCGGCCACACCATGGCCCTGGCGCGGGCGCTCATGAACGACAAGCAGTCGGCCGAATTCGAGCGCACCAAGGAGTGCAACTTCGCCATTTCCCCGCCAGGCGTGGGCCGCTTTCGGGTCAACGCATTTTTGCAGCAGGGCAAGGTCGGCATGGTGATGCGTGTCATTCCGGCGGCGCTGCCCACGATTGACTCGCTGGCATTGCCTCAGATCCTCAAGGACGTGGCCATGACCAAACGCGGTCTGACCATCCTGGTGGGCGCCACCGGCTCTGGAAAATCCACCACCGTGGCCGCCATGATTGACTGGCGCAACGAACAGTCCTTTGGACACATCATCACGATCGAGGACCCGGTGGAGTTTGTCCACATGCACAAGAACTGCGTGGTGACGCAGCGTGAGGTCGGACTGGACACTGACAGCTGGGAGGCCGCGCTCAAGAACTCGCTGCGGCAGGCGCCCGATGTCATCTTGATGGGCGAGATTCGCGACCGCGAGACCATGGAACACGCGCTGACCTTCGCCGAAACCGGCCACTTGTGCATCGCGACGCTGCACGCCAACAGCGCCAACCAGGCGATGGACCGGATCATCAACTTCTTCCCCGAAGAGCGGCGGGACCAGTTGCTGATGGATTTGTCCCTCAATCTGAAAGCCGTGGTTTCCCAGCGGCTGATCCCCAAGCAGGACAGCAAGGGCCGCCATGCCGCAGTGGAAATCATGCTCAACTCCCCCCTGATTTCCGACCTGATCTTCAAGGGTGAGGTAACCGAGATCAAGGAGATCATGAAGAAAAGCCGCAACATGGGCATGCAGACTTTCGACCAGGCTTTGTTCGACGCATTCGAGAGCAACCAGATCACCTACGAAGACGCCTTGCGAAATGCCGATTCGGTGAACGATCTGCGCCTTCAGATCAAACTCAATTCGCAGCGTGCAAAGTCGTCCGACCTGGCTGCAGGCACCGAAAATTTCGCCATCGTCTGACGGACGGCCCCGCGCCAGCGGACTCATTCGCCAGCTTTTTTTTCACCCTTTTCTTGAAGTGACATAAGTCATGACCAGCACCCACCCGAAAGCCTACGAAACATCCAGTCCGCGCAAAGTGGCTTTCCTGGGTCTGGGCGTCATGGGCTACCCCATGGCCGGCCACCTGTCGCTGGCCGGCCATCAGGTGACCGTCTATAACCGCAGCACTGCCAAGGCGCAGGCATGGTGCGATGAGTTCAAGGGCAGGTCGGCGGCCTCGCCGCGCGAGGCCGCCAGCGGCGCCGACATCGTGTTTTGCTGCGTCGGCAATGATGAGGACCTGCGCGCGGTGGCGCTGGGTCAGGATGGTGCTTTCGCGGGCATGAAGGCCGGCGCCATCCTGGCAGACCACACCACGGCATCAGCCGATATTGCCCGTGAGTTGCACGCGGTGGCCCGGCAACTTGGCCTGCAGTTCATTGATGCCCCGGTATCGGGCGGCCAGGCAGGCGCCCAGAATGGCGCACTCACCGTGATGTGTGGCGGCGATGCGGCAGCGTTCGACGCCGTCAGACCGGTTGGCATGGCTTTTTCAAAAGCCTTTACCCTCATGGGCGACGTGGGCGCCGGCCAGCTCACCAAAATGGTCAACCAGATCTGTATCGCAGGCCTGGTACAGGGCCTGAGCGAAGCGGTAGCCTTTGGCCAGAAGGCCGGACTGGACATGAACCAGGTGCTTGATGTGATTGGCAAAGGCGCTGCGCAAAGCTGGCAACTCGACAATCGCGGCAAGACCATGGTGGCCGACCAGTTCAATTTCGGCTTTGCGGTCGACTGGATGCGCAAGGACCTCGGCCTGGTGCTCGACGAGGCCAAGCGCAACGGTGCCCGCCTGCCGGTGACGGCCCTGGTGGATCAGTTCTACGCTGACATCCAGGCCATGGGGGGCCAGCGCTGGGACACTTCCAGCCTGATCAAGCGCCTGAAGTAGTCGGGCACTGAAAGAATGCGGGCTGCCGCGCGTGACCGCACACGGGAAACGTTCAGAGCTTGACTGATTGCGAGGATTGGATACGCAGCAGTTCATCCGGGCTAATGATTTCAAAGATGCGTATGACTTTTTGCACGCCTGGCGTGCTGCGAACCACTTCGCTGGCGCGATCCGCTTCGCGCTGGGTCACCCGGCCCATCAGGTAGGTCGTGCCGCGCTCGGTCACGACCTTGAAGGCGTTGGATTGCAGGTCCTTGGCATCGAGAAGCATGGCTTTGACGCGCCCCGTGAGCAAGGCATCCGAAGATCGCTCGACCAGCGAAGGGCTGTTCAAAACGGCGAGTTCGTTGACAACCGACGCCACGTTGTCCACCCGCGAGACCACCTGCTCAACCAGTTGCTTGTCCTGCAGATTGGGCACTTCACCCGTCAGCAGCACCTGGCGGTTGTAACTGGTGACACTGGCGCGAACGCGCGTGCCAAGTTCGGAGCGAATCCGGCTACCAGCACGCAGCTCGATGGCTTCATCGTCAAGCTGGGCACCCGAGGTGCGCCGGTCAATCACCACCAGCGAACCGCCCGCCACGGCGCCGCCCACCACCAGCGGCACGCAAGCCGCAAGAGCGCCCGACAGGAGCGCAGCCGCGCATACCGACAAGGCCAGACGTTTCATCACACCTGCATTCATACTGAAGACTCCTGATCACCTAGTAGCTGGGTATCCACACCATCACAGATGCAGTGAATGACAAGAAGATGCACTTCCTGAATGCGCGCCGTCCGCTCGTGGGGGACGCAAATATGAACATCGGTTTCACGCAGTGCCTGGCTTATCTTGCCGCCGCCCCGGCCGGTTAGCGCAACGACAGTCATCTCGCGTTCATGAGCCGCTTCAATCGCCGCCAGCACATTGGCCGAGTTGCCGCTGGTGCTCATGGCCAGCAGGACGTCGCCCGCACCGCCCAGGGCGCGGACCTGCTTGGAGAAAATGACGCTGAAGTCGTAGTCATTGGCAATCGCCGTGAGAATCGAGCTGTCCGTCGTCAGGGCAATCGCGCCCAGCTCGGGCCTTTCCCGTTCATAGCGGCCGACAAATTCGGCCGCGAAATGCTGGGCGTCGGCGGCCGATCCACCATTGCCGCAGGCCAGCACCTTGCCGCCACTGGTCACGCTGGCCAAAATGGCCTGCACTGCTGCGGCGATCGGTTTGGACAGAAGTTGCGCCGCCTGGTATTTGAGATCGGCGCTGTCGATAAATTGCTGTTCGATACGTTGTTCAAGCATGGCCGAATGATACCGGGTCACTGCGCCGCATCCGCCCTGCCGCGGCTTGAGCCGCCGAGCACGCAAGGTATGCTTACAAATTTTCGCTTTCGAAAGCAGTCTTTGAGCCAAACGGGACCCTCAGGAAGCGTCGAAGGCGGCCACCAGCCATTCAATCCTGGGGTCGGCGCCAGCTTGCGCTGCAGTTCCCGGCGCGCCCTGCACCAGCACCACGTCAAAACGGCACGGCGGCGCGCTGGCAAAGCGCAGCAGGTAATGGCGCGCGGCAAAAATAATGCGGCGCTGCTTGGTGCTGCTGATGCTGGCCGCAGCGCCGCCATGCGAATTGCCGGAGCGCTGGCGCACCTCGACAAACACCAGCGTGCCATCGGGCGCCCGCATGATGAGGTCGATCTCGCCGCCGCCGCGCCCCGGCGTCCGATAATTGGCCTCGACGAATTTCAGCCCACCCCGTATCAAGAAGGCCAGGGCGGCCGACTCGGCCGCGTCACCGCGCGACTTGGTGGTAACCTGCCCTGGCACGGTCTGAGCCTTCTCTACCGCCCCCTGTTTTCTGGAAAACCACATTGAACGCTTCTTTCGAATTGGCGCTGGACGCCGCCCGCGCAGCCGCCGGCATGCAGCATTATCCAGAAGCCACACTGTATGTCGTGGCGACCCCCATAGGAAACCTCGCTGACATCAGCCTGCGCGCGCTGTACGTGCTGCAACTCGCCGACGCCATTGCCTGCGAAGACAAGCGCCACACCCAACCCCTGCTGCGCCAGTATGGCATTGAAAAACCATTGCTGGCCGTGCATCAGCACAACGAAGCCGAGGCCGCCGGGCTGGTTGTTGAACGCCTTCAGCGGGGCGAACGCGTAGCCTATGTCAGCGACGCCGGAACGCCCGCCGTGAGCGACCCGGGAGCGCGCCTGGTCGCCGCCGTCCGGGCCGCCGGGCTTAAGGTCATGCCGCTGCCCGGCGCCAGCAGCGTGACCACGGTGCTCAGCGCCGCCGGCGTCACCCGCGCCGAAGGCAGCGCCGAGGGCGGCACAAGTTTTGTCTTTGCCGGATTTTTGCCGAGCAAGGCTGGCGAGCGCGATCAGGCTATTGCGCTGTTGCAAGCGGACGCGCGTGCCACGGTGATTCTTGAAGCGCCGCATCGCATCGAAGCGCTGGCGCGCGCTCTTGGCCTGCTGCAGGGCCGCCTGATCACCGTCGGGCGCGAGCTGACCAAGCAGTTCGAGGAAATCGCCACCATGCCGGCAGAGGATTTTGCCGCCTGGCTGGCCGCCGGCCCGCAGCGCACGCGCGGCGAGTTTGCGCTGGTGCTGCATGCGTCGGCACCCTACCAGGGGCCTGACGACAGCACGCGGGTGCTGCAGCTGCTGCTGGCGGAATTGCCGCTCAAAACCGCTGTCCGGCTTGCCGCGGACATCACCGGCGCGGCGCGCAACGACCTGTACGACACCGCCCTGAAGCTCAAAAAGGAATGAACCCGAACGCCGACTCTCTCTGGCGCGGCCCGCGCTGGGCGCTCGCCGCCTTGCTGGCCGTGCTGGGCATGCTGGGGCCTTTTTCGATCGACACCTATATTCCGGCCTTCGCCGGCATGACGCAGTCGCTTGGTGCAACGCCGGTGGAGATGCAACAGACGCTGTCAGCCTACCTGTTCGGCTTCGCCTTTATGAACTTGTTTCATGGCGCGCTGGCGGACAGCTTTGGCCGCAGGCCCGTGGTCTTGTGGGGCATCGCCATGTTCACGCTGGCGTCTGCCGGTTGCGCGCTGTCGCAAAACGTCGGGCAACTGGTGTTTTTCAGGGCCATGCAGGGTCTGTCCACCGGCGCGGGCATTGTGGTGTCGCGTGCCGTCATCCGCGACATGTTCCCGCCGGCGCAGGCGCAGCAGGTCATGAGCCAGGTCACGATTTACTTCGGGGTGGCGCCAGCGCTGGCGCCCATTGTGGGCGGCTGGCTGTTCGTGCACCTGGGCTGGCACAGCATTTTCTGGTTCCTGACCGGCGTAGGGGTCGTACTATGGCTGACCAACTACCGGTTTTTGCCCGAAACGCTGCAGCTTGAAGCACGCCAGCCCTTTGAGGTGCGCCACCTGATGCGCGGTTACTGGCAGTTGGGCTCAAGCCCGCGCTTCTTGCTGCTGGCCCTGGCCAGCGGCGTGCCCTTCAATGGCATGTTTCTGTATGTGCTGTCGGCTCCGGCCTTTCTCGGTGTGCATCTGGCATTGCAGCCCACCCAGTTTTTCTGGTTCTTCATGCTGACCATCTCGGGCATCATGTCGGGCGCCTGGCTCAGTGGCCGCATGGCCGGAAAAATTGCGCCCAAGCAGCAAATCCGGCACGGCTTCGTGATCATGCTGCTGACCTCGGCACTGAACCTGGCGGCCAACCTGCTGTTTACCGCGCATGTCTCGTGGGCCTTGTTTCCGATTGCGATTTTTGCCTTTGGCTGGGCGATGATGGTGCCGGTCGTCACCCTGCTGGTGCTGGACCTTTACCCCGAACGGCGCGGCATGGCGTCGTCCCTGCAGGCCTTTATCGGCTCCACCGCCAATGGCCTGGTGGCCGGCGTGGTTGCGCCGCTGGTGATGCACTCAACGCCCGCGCTGGCCGCAGTGTCGCTGGGCATGATGTGCATCGGACTGTTTGCATGGCTTTACCTGCACCACCGCTGGCCCGACATTGGCCGGACCGTGGGCTGATGCCAGCCCATTGCCTAATCATCTATCGTTCACCCTGACGGGTATTTCCATGCCCTGGCCGGTGCGCTGAACGACATTGCTGGCGTCCAGATAAACCCAGAAGTACATGTCCTGGGTGATGTCCAGCCAACGGTAGGTCATGATGTCACCCGGCCAGGACGCCACCCGGTCAATGCTTGCGGGCCGGCCAAACTCGCGCTCCACGTCCTCGCGCGTCCACTTGAGCGGCTCGATTCTGGACAGTTCGGCGAGCGTCATCATTTGGCGCACGGCCACCACCTTGCCTGCCGGGTCCAGGTCAACCATCAGGGCACCCTGGCCAGCGGGCTGCAAAGAATATTGCAGGCGTGTCCCCGCAGGCAGCGGCACCACGCGTGACGGCTTGCCATATTGCGCGACGACTTCTTCCCGCGACATGCCGGGCCGCGGCGGGGAAAAGGCACATGCCGCGACAAGCATCACGGCAAGGGCGAGGCTTGAAACAGTCTTGATGACCCGCATGATTTTCACTCCTCGCTGATAGTGGTGATTCGACATGAGCCGCAGAGGATTGTTCCCCGATCCCGAGCCAGAACTTGTCTGACGGCACCGGTGCGTCAAAGATATATTATTAATGCACTTTATGCCCTAAAATAATTTCCTCACATCAACCATCAAGGACACTCCCATGAGCGCCAGAGAGAAATTTGAAGCCTCCACCACCGATCTTGCAGACCGGTCATTGGGACAACTCGCCGTGGAGCTGCCCGGCGCGACCGCCGTTTTCAGGAAGCTGAAACTCGATTTCTGCTGCGGCGGCCTGGTCAGCCTGCGGCAGGCGGCACTGGACAAGAGCCTGGACCTGGCCGACCTGGTGAACCAGCTCGCCGCACTGCAGCGGCCAGATGTATTGCCTGACAACATGGCTCCCGCCGCGCTGATCGACCACATCATCAGCCGCTACCACGAGGTTCACCGCGCGCAATTGCCGGAGCTGGTCCGCATGGCGCGCCGCGTCGAAGCAGTGCACCGCGATCACCCCGGCGTTCCGGCAGGCCTGGCCGCGCTGCTGGAAGAGATGGAGCTCGAACTGCTCGGCCACATGCAAAAGGAAGAGGCCATCCTGTTTCCGCTGCTCAAGGCGGGCGGCAGCCCCTACGCCGACCAGCCCATAGGCGTGATGCGCGCGGAACACACCAGCCACGGTCAGGCGCTCGATCAGGTTCACGACCTCACCCATGACATGCAGCCCCCGGAAGGCGCGTGCAACACCTGGCGCGCTCTCTACGCCGGCCTTGCCCAGTTCACTGACGACCTGATCAACCACATCCACCTGGAAAACAACGTGCTCTTTCCGGCCTTCGAAGCCGCCAGGGACTCGGGCTGCGGCAGCGCGCAGGGCACGGGTTGCGGCTGCCAGTGAGCGGGTGACAAGGGCTGGCAAGCCAGCGCCGCTCCGCTTGAGCCGGGCGGCCTTCAAGCCCTGCGGGCTCAGCCCATGTCGCATGGCGTGCTGCGGCCTATACTGAAAACCGGCAGAATGCACCAAGGAGAAGGCCATGCTTCGAAGTCTGTTTCCGGGGATCTTGCTGCTCGCCTGCGGGAGTGCGGCGCCCGCCGCCGATGGAGTCCCGCCAGGCGACGCGGCGCGCGGAGAATTGCTGTACTCAACCCACTGCATCGCCTGCCATGGCGAGAAGATGCATTGGCGCGACAAGAAACGCGTCACGGACTGGAAAAGCCTGCAAACGGAAATTGATCGCTGGCAGGGCGTTTCCGGGCTGGGCTGGCGCCAGGAAGACATCGCCGACGTCGCGCGTTACCTCAACACCGCGTACTACCGCTACCCTGACCCAGGCTGAGCACCGTTCGATTTGCGTCATGGGTTTTCAGCGCGCACCGGGAAAAGTCTCGGCGCCAGCACGAACGCTCCCTATACTGACCATGGTCCCACAGCAGACCGGCCCGCCTTCAGGCAACGACAGGAGACCTGCCCATGAATGCCGTCACGAGCAACATGCTGGCGCTGAAGCGCCTTTACCACTGGGAAAGAACAGCGCCGAGGCAGATCGCCCTGACCCAGCCCATGGGCGGCGGTCTGGTCCAGGACTTCAGCTGGGGCGACGTTGCCGGTCAGGCAAGGTGCATGGCGGCCCACCTCAAGGCCCAGGACTGGGAGCCGGGCTCGAACATCGCCATCCTGTCAAAAAACTGCGCCTGGTGGCTGATGAGCGACCTGGCCATCTGGATGGCGGGGCATGTCTCGGTGCCGCTATACCCCACGCTGGCGCCCGCCACCATCGCGCACATCCTGACTCACAGCGAAGCGAAGGCCTGTTTTGTCGGCAAGCTCGACAACTGGGAAGCCATGAAGCCGGGCGTTCCCGCAGGCCTGCCCTGCATCAGCTATCCGCTGTCCCCGCCTGACGCCATCCGCAGCTATCCAGGCTGGGAGTCAATCTGCGAAAAACAGGCGCCCATGCAGGGCGAGGTGCTGCGGGGCGCTGACGAACTGGCCACGCTGATCTACACCTCCGGCACCACCGGCATGCCCAAGGGCGTGATGCAAAGCTTCGGCAATTTCGCCTGGGCGCTGGATGCCGGCCTGAAGCGCATCGACATGGGGGCCGAAGACCGCATGCTGTCCTATCTGCCGCTGGCCCATGTGGTTGAACGTGTCCTGGTCGAACATGGCTGGCTGCGCACCGGCATGCGCGTGTACTTTGCCGATTCGCTCGACACCTTTGCCGCCGACCTGCAGCGCGCGCGGCCCACCATCTTCTTCTCGGTGCCGCGACTGTGGGTCAAGTTCCAGCAGGGCGTGCACCACAAGATGCCACCGGCAAAGCTCGACCGGCTGCTGTCGATTCCACTGATTGGCGGCCTGGTGCGGCGCAAGGTGCTCAAGGCCATGGGCCTGGACCACTGCAGGCTCGCAGCAGGAGGCGCGGCGCCCATGCCGCTGGCCCTGCTGGACTGGTACCGAAAGCTCGGCCTGCCCATCAACGAGGGCTACGGCCTGACGGAAAACCTCGCGCTCTCCCACCTCACGATCCCAGGCCAGAACCAGCAGGGCACGGTGGGCCCGGCCTACGAAGGCGTGGCGCACCGCATTGACCCCGACACCGGCGAGATCCAGATGCGCAGCCCGGCATTGATGCTGGGCTACTACAAGGACCCGGTGCAGAGTCGTGCGGCCTTCACCGCCGACGGCTGGCTGCGCACCGGCGACAAGGGGCAGATTGACGCACAGGGCAACCTGCGCATTACCGGTCGGGTCAAGGACCTGTTCAAGACCAGCAAGGGCAAGTATGTCGCGCCCGCGCCGATTGAAGACAAGCTGGTCATGCACCCGGCCGTGGAGGCCTGCGTGGTGACGGGCGCCAACCTGGGCCAGCCGCTGGGCATCGTGATGCTCAACGCCGAAGCCGTGGCGCGCGCCCGGGACGGCGCGGCGCGGGCCGAGCTTGAGAGTTCGCTGGCGCAGCACCTGAAAACCATCAACGCGACACTTGACCCGCATGAGCAGCTCAAGTGCCTGGTGCTGGTCACCAGCGCCTGGACGGTGGACAACGACATCATCACGCCCACCTTCAAGGTCAAGCGCAACCGCATTGAAGACCTGTACTCGGCCAACTACGAGCACTGGGAGTCTTCTGGCAAAAAGGTGATCTGGCAGACGGCGTGAGCCCGAGGCGGCTTGCGCGGCCGGCAACAAGGGCAAAAACCTGCGAAATTTGACAGTTTCCGGTGGCAGATTCAAGTACGAAGTGCAACGTTCATAAACGGGTTGGGCCAAGGGCCAGTAGCATGGGCTCTTTGCGACCAGCCAGTCTCAACGAAGCACCATGACGTACCAACACTTGA
>JBKJKI010000234.1:0-5819 GCA_046597475.1 Polaromonas sp.
AGGCGTTGACGTTCTGTCCCAGCAGCGTGACCTCCTTCACGCCCTGGTCGGCCAGGGCGTGAAGGAAGTCACGCTGCTGGGCCAGAACGTCAACGCCTATCGGGGAACGATGGGCGGCACTGCGGAAATCGCCGACTTTGCGACGCTGCTGGAATATGTGCATGACATTCCCGGCATCGAACGCATCCGCTACATCACCAGCCACCCGAACGAATTCACCCAGCGCCTGATCGACGCCTACGCAACATTGCCCAAGCTGGTGAACCATCTGCATCTGCCGGTGCAGCACGGCTCGGACCGCATCCTGATGGCCATGAAGCGCGGCTACACGGCGATGGAATACAAGAGCACCATCAAAAAGCTGCGCGCCATCCGTCCCGACCTGGCGATGAGCAGCGACTTCATCGTCGGCTTTCCGGGCGAGACCGAGGAAGATTTCGACAAGCTGATGAAGCTGGTCCACGATGTGGGCTACGACACCTCCTTCAGCTTTATCTTCAGCCCGCGCCCCGGCACGCCGGCGGCCAACCTGACGGACGACACGCCGCATGAGGTCAAGCTCAAACGCCTGCAGCGCCTGCAGGCCACGCTGGACGACAGCGTGCGCGCCATCAGCGCCAGCCGTCTCGGCACCCGCCAGCGCATCCTGGTCGAAGGCACGGCGCGCAAGGACGCCAGCGAGCTGATGGGCCGCACCGAATGCAACCGCGTCGTCATCCTCAAGGGGTCGCCGCGCCTGATCGGCCAGATGGTCGACGTGCGAATCACCGAGACGAGCCAGCGCTCGCTGCGCGGCGAAGTGCTGACGCAGGGCGACGCCCTTGCCGATGTGATGGCCTGAGCCCGTCTCATTGCCCAAACAGCCCAGGCCCATGCTGCAGCGATTTTCGTTCCGGCAACTTCTTGTCATTGCCTTTTTGCTGATCGCCGCCCTGCTTGGCGCGGCGTCGCTGCGTGCGCTGTTCACGCTGGAGGACCTGACGCTGCAAAGCCGCGACAACGCGGCCCGGGCGCTTGAGCTCAGCGGCGCGGCGCAGTCGCTCAAGGAACGCAGCGTCGCCATGGAGCGCAGCTCGCGCCAGTCGGTGGTACTTGACGACCGCGTGCTGCGCGAGCGCTTCAAGGAAGAATCCCGCGAAGCCTCGGGCATTCTCGCCAGCCTGGCCCGTGAAGATGTTCCGGCCGCCCGAAGGCGCGCCTGGCGCGACCATCTGGAAACCATAGTCCAACTGCTGAGCGGCCCTGCCGACACGGCGCTGGACCGAGAGCGCCGGCTGGCGGACGAGTTTCGTGAACTCGAAAGCATCAATGCCGCCATCGCGGTACAGGTCCAGCTCGCCATCCAGCAGCGCAACCAGTCGCTGCAGGGCAAGCTGGAGACCAGCCGCCAGCGCCTGGCCCAGCAGGTCACCTGGGCCATCACCCTGGCCGTCGCCATGGCGCTGGCCTTCGGCGTGTGGTTCACCCTGCCGCTCAAGCGCCTGGAAAACGCCATCGTCGGCCTCGGTGAAAACCGTCTTGACCAGGCGATTTCGATCCGCGGGCCGGCCGACCTGGCCCTGGTCGGCGAGCGCCTGAACTGGCTGCGCCTGCGCCTTAGCGAGCTTGACGCCGACAAGTCGCGTTTCCTGCGCCACATCTCGCACGAGCTGAAAACCCCGCTGGCCTCACTGCGCGAAGGCGTGTCGCTGCTGGAAGACGGCGTGGCCGGGCCCTTGAGCGCCGACCAGCGTGAAATCGCGCAAATCCTCAGGCACAACACGGGGGTGCTGCAAAAGCAGATTGAAGACCTGTTGCGCTTCAACACCGCCGCCTTCGAGGCGCGCCAGCTGCGCCGGCAGCCGGTCGATCTGCTGCAGCTGATCGAGGACCAGGTTGACGCGCAGCGCCTGCAGTGGCGCGCGCATGAGCTGACGGTCAGCGTCGTCGGCGAAGCGCTCACGATAGACGTGGACCCTGAAAAAATCGGCACCGCGCTGGCCAATCTGCTGTCCAACGCAATTCGTTATTCACCCCCGAAAGGAATGATTCGCGTGGAACTGAGCCAGCTGCCCGGCCTGGCGCGCATCGACATTCACGACCAGGGCATTGGCGTGGCAGCACATGACCGCGAGCGCATCTTCGAGCCCTTTTACCGCGGCGAGCGCCAGCCCGGCGGCGTAGCCCGCGGCAGCGGTATCGGGCTGTCCATCGTGCACGAATACATTGCCGCCCACGGCGGCCGCATCACCTTGCTGCCGGACGAACCCGGCGCACACTTCAGAATCGAGTTTCCCCATGTTTTCAAAACCTGAGCTCTTCAAGTGCCAGGGCCGTACCAGCGCGCTGCTGGCGGCTGCCGCCTTGCTGACAGCCATGCTCAGCGCCTGCGCCGGCAACACCGTGAGCCCTGCTGGCAGCGCTGCCGTGCAGGCCCCTGCCGGTGCTGACGCGCCGGCCGCGGGTACGGCCAGGCAAGACCCGGCCGTGACGACTGGCGCGGCCAGCGCCGCCGTGCCGGCAGCCCCAGGCGAGCTGGTGCGCATGCTGGCCTATGCGGACCGGGTGCGCCTGATGCCGCAGGCAGAACTGGGCCAGGAAGTGAGCCGCCTGGCCACCCCTTCCACACCGCTTGAGCAGCTTCAACTGGCGCTGGCGCTGAGCCAGCTGCGCCAGCTGCCGGAACTGATACGCGCGCAGGAGCTGCTGGCGCGGGTGCTTGCCAATGCCGAGGCGCAGGCCCTGCATCCACTGGCCCGCCTGCTGGCCGCGCGCTACGGCGAGCAGCGCCGCCTGGAAGAGCAGCTTGACAGGCAGAACCAGCAGACACGCGAGGTGCAGCGCCGGCTCGACCAGACCAACGAGCGGCTGGAAGCGCTCAAGGCCATAGAGCGCAGCCTGACCAGCCGCCCTGCCGCCTCATCACCAGCACCGGCGGGCCGCACCCGCCCCGCCGCGCAATGAGCAAGCCTGCTTCTCCCTCCGCGCCACATCTGCTGGTGGTCGATGACGACCCCGACATGCTGCGCCTGCTGACCATGCGCCTGAGCGCCGCGGGCTACCGCATCACGGCGGTCACGTCGGCCGAGGCGGCGCTGACCCAGCTGCATATCGAGCGGCCGCAGCTGGTGCTCAGCGACGTGCGCCTGCCGGGCAAGGACGGGCTGGCGCTGTTTGACGACATCCGCGCGCAACACCCGTCGCTGCCGGTGATTCTGCTGACGGCGCACGGCACCATTCCCGACGCGGTCGAGGCCACCGAGCGCGGCGTGTTCACCTACCTCACCAAGCCGTTTGATGGCAAGGGCCTGCTGGACAAGATCGCCGAGGCGCTGTCGCTGAGCGCGCCCGCCCACCCGGCCCAGCGCGGCAGCGTGGACGACTGGCAAAGCCAGATCATCAGCCGCTCCAGCCGCATGGCCGAGGTGCTGGCCGAAGCGCGCATGGTGGCCCAGTCGGATGCCAGCGTCCTGCTGCGCGGCGAGAGCGGCACCGGCAAGGAGCTGCTGGCCCAGGCGATTCACCAGGCCAGCGCGCGCGCCGGCAAGCCCTTCATCGCCGTCAACTGCGGCGCGATTCCCGAGGCTTTGCTCGAATCGGAGCTGTTTGGCCATATGAAGGGCGCATTCACCGACGCCTCGTCCAGCCACAAGGGCCTGTTCCAGGCGGCCGACGGCGGCACGCTGCTGCTCGACGAAATTGGCGACATGCCGCCTGCGCTGCAGGTCAAGCTGCTGCGCGTGCTGCAGGAGCGCGAAGTCAGGCCGGTCGGCGCCACCCAGCCGGTGCCTGTGGACGTGCGCCTGATCTCGGCCACGCACCGTGACCTCGATGCCGCCATGGCCGAGGGCGAGTTCCGCACCGACCTGTACTACCGGATCAATGTGGTGACGCTGACGCTGCCGCCGCTGTCCGAGCGCCGTGAAGACATTCCCCTGCTGGCCAACCATTTCCTGGTGACGCTGGCCGCCAAATACGACAAGCGCCTGAGCGGCTTTGCGCCCGAGGCGCTCAAGGCCCTGACCACCGCCGCCTGGCCGGGCAATGTGCGCCAGCTCTACAACGTGGTCGAACAGGTCTGCGCGCTGTCTTCCACGCCGCTGGTGCCGCTGGCGCTGGTGCAGCGCGCGCTGCGCTCGCCCAGTGTGCAGGTGCTCACTTTTGCCGAGGCCAAGCAGCGTTTCGAGCGCGATTACCTGGTCGGCCTGCTCAAGCTGACGGATGGCAACGTGGCCGATGCGGCCCGCCTGGCCGACCGAAACCGCACCGAGTTTTACCGGCTGATGCAAAAACACGGGCTGAGTCCCGGCCTCTTCAAGTCCGACGGCGGTCCTGCACCCCAGGCCTGAGTCGCTCTCAGGCGACAAGCCAAGTGCTTGATTCATAAGGACTTTTTCAAACCAGGCCGGATCTTGTCGCTGTGCGGCGACAAAAACACGGTTTGTCGGTCGGATTTCTCCTGGATTTCTGCGACATATTTTTCAAGCCCCGCAAGCTATTGATTTAAAAGAAGTTTTCAGAACTGGCATGGGGTTTGCCCTAGTCAGTTCATGCAACTTTTTTCCGGTCTTTTTCACCACGGCAGCCGGCCAGCGCCGCGAACGCGTGTGGCCACCCTGGCTTGCGCTGCAGCGCTTGCCCTGACCGCCGCCCAGGCCCATGCCTTTGGCCTGGACGACGTGGCCGCGCTCGCCGGCCAGCGCGCCAAAACCCCGTTCAAGGAAGCGCCCAATGCCGTCCCGGCCGAGTTGGCCAAAATGGAATACGACGACTACCGCGACATCCGCTTCAGGCCGGAAGGCACGCTGTGGCGCGCCGACAAGCTGCCCTATGAGGCCAATTTTTTCCACGTTGGCCGTCATGGTGATTCCGTGCGGGTCCATGAGATCACCGCCAACGGCCTCAAGTCCCTACCCTATGACCCGGCCAGCTTCAACTTCGGCAAGAACAAGCTGTCGCCCCAAAGCTGGGGCGACATCGGTTATGGCGGCGTGCGCGCCTTCAGCAACCTGAATTCTCCGACCTACAAGGACGAGCTGATTGTTTTCTCGGGCGCCAGCTACTTCCGGGCGCTCGGCTCCGGCCAGCGCTACGGCCTGTCGGCGCGCGGTCTGGCGGTCGACACCGCCGGCCCGGCGAAGGAAGAATTCCCGCGCTTCACCGAATTCTGGCTGGAAAAGCCCGCTAGGGAAGGCGGCCCGCTGACCATTTATGCGTTGATGGATTCGGCGCGCATGACCGGCGCCTACCGCTTTGACGTCAAGCCGGGCGAGCAGACCGTCACCGAAGTCCATGCGCGCATCTTCATGCGGCCCGCCGACAAACCGGTCACCACATTGGGCATCGCGCCGCTGACCAGCATGTTCTTTTTTGGCGAGAACCAGCCGCGCCCGGGTGACTTCCGGCCCGAGGTGCATGACTCGGACGGTCTGATGATCGCCACCGACGACGGCAAGGGAGGCGGTGAATGGCTGTGGCGCCCGCTGCAGAACCCGGCCGCGCCGCTGGTGACTTCCTTCAGCATGAAAGGCCTCAAGGGCTTTGGCCTGATGCAGCGTGACCGCGCCTTCAGGAGCTACGAAGACACGGAGGCGCGTTACGAGCTGCGCCCCAGCGCCTGGGTCACGCCGCTCAAGGACTTCGGCGCCGGACGGGTTGAACTGCTGCAGTTCGCCACGCCCGACGAAACCCACGACAACGTCGCCGCCTACTGGGTGCCCGAGAAAATGCCGGCGCCTGGCCAGCCGCTGGAGCTGGCCTACCAGATTGCCTGGCAGGGCAAAACCCAGCAGTTGCCGCCCAACGGCTGGGTCACGCAGACGCGCCGGGGCATTGGCTAC
>JBKJKI010000289.1:0-6625 GCA_046597475.1 Polaromonas sp.
CGTTCAGCGATCAAGCCCATGACCCATGGCTTGATGACTGAAGTTTGAAGCAATTTAAAGATATTAGGAGACTTCCATTAAAACCATACACAAGACGCTGGCCTTTACCATGATCGGTGCGGCCAGCCTGCCAAGCCTTGCCCTTGACTTCAAACTCGGTGACGGAATTGAAGGCAAGCTCAGCACCACCCTGACCTTGGGTACCCAGCTACGGGCTGACAGCCCGAACCCGGACGCCTATGCCACCACCCCCTCGGCCTTTGTGCCGGGCGCGGCACCCGGCAAGCTGGCGGGGCAGACCGGCGGCTCCGATCTGAACTTCAACAAGGGCGACACCCTCTCCACCGTCGTCAAGGGCGCGTTTGACCTGGACCTGAAGAAAGACAACATCGGCTTTTTCGTGCGTGCCAATGTGTGGCGCGATCTGGCCCTGGGCGAGAATTCCGTGCCCTACGGCAACTACGCCAACCGCTTTGCGGCCAATACGGCGCTGAGTGACAAGGGCTTTGCATCCAGCGCCAAGTTCAACAATGCCGAGTTTCGCGACTACTTCGCCTACGGCAAGTTCGATCTGGGTGACGGCAAATCGGTGGACACCAAACTGGGCCGGCAGGTTTTGAACTGGGGCGCTTCGCAACTGGTAACCGGCGGCATCAACTCGGCCATCAACCCATCGGATTTCGCCTCGCAGTTCCGTCCTGGTGCGCTGCCAGCCGACAGCAGGCTGCCCGTGGGCATGGTCAGCGCCAAGCTGGCCACCGGCACCAACTGGGACGTGGAAGGGTTTTTACCCTACGAGTTCCGCAGCGTCGTACTGCCGGGCTGCGGCACCTTTTTTGACAGCGCATCGGTCTTTCCACAAGGTTGCAATATGGCGGCCATCGTGACGCCCCCGCTGGTTCCCCTGGCCAGCGCCAGCGAGCAAAAACAGTTGATCAGCGGGCTGTACCTGCATCGGACGGACGATGTCAACGCGCCCAGCAGCGGTCAGTTCGGCCTGTCGGTCGGCTTCAAGTCCACGGCCCTGGATACCGAATTCAAAGCCTATGCACTGAACACCCATGCATCCATGATTTCGGGCATACGCATGACGGTGGAAAACATAGGCGGCACTTATGCAACCAGCATTCCGCAACGATTGATCGATGCCAACGGACTCAAATACGCCAGTATCTATGCTGACAACAACCGGCTCTTTGGCCTGAGCGCCAGCAAAAACCTGGATCCGGCCACCAAGCTGTACGGCGAAGTGGCTTACCGCCCCAATGCACCCATCAGCATGAACCCGGCTGATGTGGTGGCAGCCTTCGGAATACGCAGCCCGACTTCATTCCTGGCCTTGAACAAGGGCATTTTGAAAATCGCGCCTGGCGGCAGCTTTGATGCCTACGACCGCTTTGGCGTGGTCACGGCCAACGTCGGTGGCAGCAAGGTATTTCCCAAGGCGCTGGGCGCTGAACGGGTGCTGCTGGTGGGTGAAGTGGGAGTCAGCCATGTGAACGGACTGCCCGATCAGAACACCATGCGCTACGGCCGTCCCCTGGCCTATGGCACGGCAGCCAATGCGGTGGGCGCAGCCTGTAACGATACCGTGCCCGGCAAGACCTGCACCAATGACGGCTTTGTAACCTCAAACGCCTGGGGCCTGCGCATGCTGGCATCGGCCACCTACCCCGGCGCCCTGCTGGGTGCCAGCGTGACGCCATCGCTGCTGGTGGCGCTTGATGTGAACGGCTACTCCTATGACGGCACCTTCTCCAAGGGCCGCCGCACCATCCGTCCGGGTGTGCGGCTGGACTGGGGCAAGAGCTACTTCCTGGATATGCAATACACCCTGTTCTCCGGCGGCAATTACAACCTGACCGTGGACCGCAGCTATCTGAGCCTGGTGGCCGGCGTGCGCTTCTAAGCGCATATACGGCGAACTCTGCGCCAGGGGGAAAAGGCCGGACCTCTTCCCCGTTTTCTTCTTCACCCCCACCAGAAAAGAGTTGCCATGAACGGTCTCATGATGCAGCAGTCGCTGCTGATCTCCAACCTTCTCGTCCACGCCGAACGCCACCATGGCGCGCAGGAGGTGGTGTCACGCCGCGTCGAGGGAGACATTCACCGCTACACATTCAAGGACCTGGCGGCGCGCTCGCGCCAGATGGCCAATGCCCTGCAGGCACTGGGCGCCAGGCCGGGCGCGCGCCTGGCCACGCTGGCCTGGAACGGCTACCGGCACATGGAGCTATATTACGCGGTGTCCGGCAGCGGTTCGGTGCTGCACACGCTCAATCCGCGCCTGCACGCTGACCAGCTCAGCTACATCATGGACCACGCCGAAGACGACATTCTGTTTTTCGACCTGAGCTTCCTGCCCCTGGTCGAAGCCATTGTGGACCGCGTCAAAACCTGCAAGACCTTTGTCGCCATGACCGACCGTGCGCACATGCCGGTGAGCAAGCTGCCGAATCTGCTGTGCTACGAGGAACTGCTGGATGCGCAGTCCGACCAGTATGCCTGGCCCGCGCTGGACGAGAACACGGCCTCCAGCCTGTGCTACACCAGCGGCACCACGGGCAACCCCAAGGGCGTGCTCTACAGTCATCGCTCCACCGTGTTGCATACCTATGCCGCGGCCCTGCCGGACGCGCTGAACTGTTCGGCCAATGATGTCATCCTGCCGGTGGTGCCCATGTTCCATGTGAATGCCTGGGGTCTGCCCTATGTGGCCTGCATGACGGGCGCCAAACTGGTGTTTCCCGGCCCGGCGCTGGACGGCAAGTCCCTGTACGAACTGTTTGAAGCCGAGCAGGTCACGCTGTCCGCTGGCGTGCCCACGGTATGGCAAGGCCTGCTCAGTCATGTGGAAAGCCATGGCCTGAAATTCTCCTCCATGCGCCGCACCATCGTGGGCGGCGCGGCCTGCCCGCCCGCCATGATGAAAACATTCCAGGACACATTCGACGTGCGCGTGCTGCACGCCTGGGGTATGACCGAACTCAGCCCGGTGGGTACGGTCTGCAGCTTCAAGCCCATGCACCTGAAACTGGGCAAGACCGAGCAGGCCGCCGTTCAGGCCAAACAGGGCCGCGTGGTGTTTGGCGTCGACATGAAGATCATTGACGACAACGGCGTCGAGCTGCCCTGGGACGGCAAGGCCAGCGGTGAATTGCTGGTGCGCGGCCCCTGGATAGTGCAGGACTATTTCAGGGGCGAAGGCGGCAATCCGCTGGTGGATGGCTGGTTTCCCACCGGCGACGTGGCCACCATAGACGCGCAGGGCTTCATGCAGATCACGGACCGCGCCAAGGACGTGATCAAGTCTGGCGGTGAATGGATAGGCTCTATCGACATCGAAAACATTGCCATGGGCCACCCCGCCGTGGCCATGGCCGCCTGCATTGCCGCCTACCACCCGAAGTGGGATGAGCGCCCGCTCTTGCTGGTCGTGCTGAAGCCACAGCAAAGCCTGAGCCGCGAAGCGATGCTGGCCTTCTTCGACGGCAAGATTGCCAAGTGGTGGACACCGGACGACGTGGTGTTTGTCGATGCGATTCCGCTGGGCGCTACCGGCAAGATGCTCAAGCACAAGCTGCGCGACATGTTCCGCGATCACCGTCTGCCCACGGCCTGAACACCGCGCGGCGTTATCCCCCATGGCTTAGGTAATTCGCCCGGCGCACTGCGAGAATAATGATGGTGGCTCTGTCAAAACTCTTGCCACGGTCAAAAACCACCAGGATGATGGAACCCTTTACCTGGCCAGGCAAGGCATGGAGTGATCAATGAGTCCCTGGCTCTTGCCGCGTGGCGCGCATCCCGCCGTCCTGCCGCTGCTGCTGGGCAGAGCCATGCGCGCTTTTGCGGATGGCTATGTCGCCGTCCTCTTGCCGGCCTACCTGATTGCCCTGGGGCTTGGAACCTGGCAGGTGGGTGTTCTCGCCACCGCCACCTTGCTGGGGTCCGCGTTGGCCACGCTCGCCATTGGCGCATGGGGGCACCGCGTCCACCATGGCAGGCTGCTTCTGGCTGCGGCCTTGCTGATGTCCGGCACAGGCTTTGCCTTTGCGGCGAGCTCGTCGTTCTGGCCCTTGCTGCTGGTGGCCTTCGTCGGCACGCTCAACCCGAGCTCAGGGGATGTGAGTCTTTTTCTGCCCCTGGAGCACGCAAGGATCGCCGAAGCGGCTGACGGCGACGCGCGCACCTCGCTCTTTGCCCGGTACAGCCTCATGGGCTCCCTGCTTTCGGCCTTTGGCGCACTGGCTGCCGCGTTGCCAGGACGGCTGAGCGCATGGACAGGCATCACCGCGCTGGAAGCCTTGCGCAGCATGTTCGTGCTTTATGGCTTGATTGGCTGCGCGGTCTGGACTCTTTACCTTCGCCTGCCCCAGCCCCACGAAGAAGAGCGCAAGGCGCCAGCGCCCTTGGGCCCCTCTCGCAAAGTCGTGATCCGCCTGGCGATGCTTTTTTCACTGGACTCGTTTGCCGGAGGCCTGGTGGTCAACGCGTTGCTGGCCCTCTGGCTCTTTCAGCGCTTTGACATGTCGCTGGCCTCGGCGGGTCAATTTTTCTTTTGGTCCGGGCTTTGCTCTGCCGCCTCCCAACTCGCCGCGCCGTATATTGCCAAGCGCATTGGGCTGCTCAACACCATGGTGTTCACGCACATTCCCGCGAGTGTTTGCCTGATCGCAGCTGCCTTCGTTCCGAACCTGCAGGCCGCGCTGGCTTTGCTCATCGTTCGCTCGCTGCTCTCCCAGATGGACGTTCCAACCCGCAGCGCGTTCGTCATGGCGGTCGTCACGCCCAGCGAACGCCCCGCTGCAGCGAGTTTCACCCTGGTTCCCAAAAGTCTGGCATCAGCCGCCGCCCCTGGCATCGGCGGGCTTCTCTTTGCGGCAGGCATGCTTGCCGCTCCGCTGCTTGCCTGCGGCGCTCTCAAAATCGCCTACGTCCTGGCGATCTGGCAGGCTTTTAGAAAGTATCGGCCGCCTGATGAGTTGGTTTGAGTGATGGCCCGACAATCCCCGCCGCCGGCGACGCCACACTCGGGGCGCCCCCAGTGAGGCTGAATCGCCGTTCAGTGCTCATGCCCGGCATAGACCCACATGGCTTCGGTCTGGCCGGCGCGCTCAAAACCCAGGCCGCGATAGAAGTCCACCGCCCGGCCATCGGCCACCAGCATCAGTTGGTGGAAGCCCTGGTAGCGGGCGAGCAGCGCCTCCATCATTTGACGGCCGATGCCCTGGCGCTGATACGCCGGATGAACCAGCAGGTGGGGAAAGTACACGACAAGATGACCGTCCGAGATCGCGTTGCCGATACCGACAAGATTTCCCGCCACGCGGGCGGTGACCAGAGAGTGGGAGTCGCGCAGTGCAGCCAGCAATGGGCCGGGCTTGTCCACCGACGACCACCTATTTGCCTGGTAGAGGGCCAGGACCTCTTCCTGCGCTATGCCGTCGGAAAGCGAGATTATGGAGTCCATGTGCGCCTTTGGAGCCTGACGAGTGGCGATTATCGGCCGCACAAAACGGACTGGCAAAAATCCGTGCCACGAAGTAAGCCGGCGAGGCAGGCAACACGCCCTGCCTGTTTGCGGAGCCAAGATTTGATTTACTATCAAATCAATAGCATTCTGTGGCCGTACTACATGGGCCAGAGCCTGATTTGAAACAAATTTCGGAAAGAACGACCGGCCGTGCGCCGCCAGCGGGTTCAATAGCGGACTGCTTTTGCGATGAAACGTGTGATGTCGGTTGGCTGGTAAAGACTGACTGGAGTCATTGGATGCGCCGAACTACTCGCTCCATACCGGTCATCGGCATCAGCAACCCGATTTTTGGCCATGTACAACCATTTCGTCCATGCGCGCGACATCGTGAACATGGTCATTAACTACCCCGGGAACGCCGTCAATCCAGGCGTGCTCGTTACTGTATTGCCTGGTGTTCGGGCAACATTCATGATCCAGCACACCATCGAAAAATAGCCAATCAAGGTGGTCAATTCAACAACGCCGGGCTGACCAAAGCCATTCACTGCATCTGCGTCAGCCGCCCCACAGATAAGCGGCGCTGATATCTCTGCCAGCACGGTATCGCGCCAGTTCGTCCAGGGCTGGGCGTGGAGGTTTTGCGTGCTGCGGCCTCGATGCCAAAGGCGCGGCAATGGGTCAACACAATGGCACCGGGTGCTGAGGCCAGGCTTTGATGAATGGCGAGTGCAAAACACCCAGACCTTTACGAGGATCTGTCCTACGCAGATTTGTAAGTGAAAGTGCGAAGCTTCCGGTTGGGGCTATTTCGGCTCAAAGGACACACCATGAAATATCTCTCTTACACTCACCGCATCGTGGCATTGGCGATCACATCGATGCTTGTCGCTGCCCCCGCACTTTCCAAGGGCAAGGGAGATGACGACAACGACGACCATGGAAAAGGCAATGGCAAGCACTCGCAAAAGTTCGAGGACAAGCAGGACAAGCGGGAAGCAAAAGAGTACAAAAAGGCCGAAAAGCGCGAACGCAAAGAGATTCAGCCTGGCACCTACTTCAATGACCAGCAGCGCACTTTAGTCCGCGAGTACTACGTACAAAACTACTCCAACGGCAAAAAATGCCCACCGGGTTTGGCTAAAA
>JBKJKI010000028.1:0-16053 GCA_046597475.1 Polaromonas sp.
AAGGCCTTTCTCGACACGCTGGGCTACCCGCACGTTGAAGAGACCGACAACCCGGTCTACCGGCTGTTTCTGCAGAGCTGAGCCTCCCAGCCATGAGCACCGCCCCCGCCGCCCTGCCCGATACCTCGGTGTGCCCGCGCTGCGGTGCGGGTCTGCGTTGCGGAATGGTGGCGGGTGATGCCGAATGCTGGTGCGTCCGGTTTCCGCATGTGATGCCCGTTCCCAACGCCCGACCCGTCTTGGCGCTCCCGGACAATCCTGCAGCGTCCTGCTATTGCCCCGCCTGCCTCAAACAGATCACCGATGAACGACACGACAAGCTTTCGCCCGCCCCCGATTGAAGCCACCGCCGACCCCGCTCTGGAGGCCAGGCTGCGCCACAAGATTGACCGCAAGACCAAGCCGCAAGGCGCGCTGGGGCTGCTTGAAGACCTGGCGCTGCAGTTGGGCCTGATCCAGCGCAGCGAGTCGCCCGCCCTGCAGCAGCCGCAAATGGTGGTGTTTGCCGCCGACCACGGCATTGCCGCAGAAGGCGTGTCAGCCTATCCACAGGCCGTGACGCTGCAGATGGTGGGCAATATGCTGGCCGGCGGCGCCGCCATCAATGTATTTGCCCGCCAGCACGGCTTTGCGCTGCAGGTGGTCGACGCCGGTGTGGCGGCCGACCTGCCCGCGCACCCCCAGCTGCTGGCGCGAAAAATCGCCCATGGCACGAAAAACCTTTGTGCCGAACCCGCCATGTCACGGGACCAAGCCGAAGCGGCGCTAAGCGCCGGCATGGCGGTCATGCAGGCCCTGCCCGGCAATGTAGTGGCGTTCGGCGAGATGGGCATTGCCAATACCTCGCCCGCCGCGCTGCTGCTGGCGCGGCTGACCGGCGCAAGCATCATGGATGCGACCGGACGCGGCACCGGCCTGGATGACCAGCAGCTGCGGCACAAGCAGGTGGTGCTTGAGCGCGCCCTGCTGCGTCACCCGGCCACCGAGCCGCGTGATGCCGTGGGCGAACTGGCGGCCCTGGGCGGCTTTGAAATCGCCATGATGGCGGGCGCCATGCTGCAGGCCGCCAGCGAGCGGCGCGTGGTGCTGGTCGATGGTTTTATCGCCGGGGCCGCCGCGCTGGTGGCGAGCACGCTGGCGCCGCCAGTGCGCGACTACCTGATCTTTTGCCACCGCTCCGCCGAAACCGGCCACCACCTGCTGCTGGCGCACCTGAACGCCAGGCCCTTGCTTGAACTGGAGCTGCGCCTGGGCGAAGGCACGGGCGCGCTGCTGGCCTGGCCGCTGCTGCAGTCGGCGGCGAACTTCCTCAATGAGATGGCCAGTTTCGAGTCGGCGGGCGTGAGCGATAAATGATGGGCCGAAGGCCTGCGCAACACAGACCGCGATGATTCAGTTCCTTCGCGAATACCTGCTCGCCGTCCAGTTCTTCACCCGCATCCCGATCACCGGGCGGCTGGCCGACTGGGTCGGCTTCAGCCCCGAAATGCTGCGCGCGAGCGCCGCGCACTTTCCGGGTGTCGGCGTGCTGGTGGGAGCGGTCGCGGCGGCGGTCTTCGCCCTGTTGCAGGCAGCGCTGCCCGACACCGCCTTCACCCCGCTGGTCGCGGCGGTGTTTTCAACCATCGCCAGCGTGCTGCTGACGGGCGGCTTTCATGAAGACGGCCTGGCCGATGTGGCCGACGGCCTGGGCGGCAGCCTTGAGCGGGAGCGCGCGCTGGAGATCATGAAGGATTCACGCGTCGGCGCTTTTGGCGCGATGGCGCTGGTGCTGGCCTTGCTGTGCAAGGTCGCCCTGCTGGCCTTTCTGGGGTCAGTGGCTTCGACGCCCTTCAGCAACCGGTACGTCTGCGCCGCGCTGTGGACCGGCCACATCGTGTCGCGCGGCTTGCCGCTGGTGATCATTCGCCTGCTGCCGCATGTGGGCGACACCGCCACGTCCAAATCCAAGCCGCTGGCCGACCAGATCTCGCCGGCCGGGCTGCTGATCGCATTTTTTTGGTGTTTTATGGCATTAGCCCTTGCAGCGCTGCCGCTTGACGCTATCAATTTAATAGTTGGCTGCAGTTTTGCCACGCTGGCGCTGCTGGCCATGCTGCGGCTTTTCAAGCGCCGCTTGCAGGGCTTTACCGGCGACTGCCTGGGCAGCACGCAGCAGGTCTGCGAAATCGCCTTTTACCTCGGGCTGGCGGTCAGCTTGTGACGGCGCAAACAAGACGCCCATGAAACTCTGGCTGGTCCGCCATGCGCAGCCGCTGATTGCGGCGGGGGTCTGCTACGGGCAACTCGATGTGGCGGCCGACGCCGGGGCGACAGCCGACTGCGCCCGCAGGCTGGCCGCGCAGCTTCCCCCAGGCATTTGCGTAAGCCGCTCGCCGCTACAAAGATGTGAGCAGCTTGCGACCGTCCTGCTTGGGCTTAGACCAGATTTGGCTTGTGAAACCGATTTCCGGCTGCAGGAAATGAACTTCGGTCAATGGGAAGGGCGTGACTGGCAGGCCATAGCCCCGGGCGAGCTGAAAGCGTGGACCGACGACTTCGCCGGCCATGCAGCAGGCCGCGATGGCGAAAGCGTGGCCGCCTTCATGGCCCGCGTCGGCTCGGCCTTCGACGCGCTGGCGGGCCAGGGCGACACGCTCTGGATCACGCACGCCGGCGTGATCCGGGCGGTGGAACTTCTCAGCCAGGGCCTGCGCCAGATAGCGCGCGCCGACCAGTGGCCGCGGGACGCAGCAAACTATGGACAATGGCGCTCACTGGACTTGCCAATCGGCCAAGCCAGGCAAAAAGAGGACAAAGCGTATGGCGGCAAATCTTGAAGGTCAGCTCGTGGTGGCAATTTCCTCGCGCGCGCTGTTTGATTTCGAGGAAGAAAACCGCCTGTTCGACCCCCGGAACCCGCAGGCCTATATGCAGCTGCAACTCGACCGGCTGGACGAGCCCGCGCGTCCCGGCGTGGCATTTTCGTTGGTAAAAAAACTGCTGGCCTTTAACGAGCCGGAGCACCAGCGGGTGGAGGTGGTCATGCTCTCGCGCAACGACCCGGTCAGCGGCATGCGCATCTTTCGCTCCACGCGCGCCGCGAAGGTGGCTCTTGAGCGCGGCGTTTTCACGCAGGGGCGCGACCCCTTCCGCTACCTGCGTCCACTGGGCGCGCACCTGTTTTTGTCGGCCAATGAAGAAGACGTACGGCAGGCGCTGCGCTTGGGTTACCCGGCCGCGCGGGTGCTGACCGAATCGGTGCAGGCCAGCCAGGCCAATCCGAATGAAGTGCGCATTGCCTTTGACGGCGATGCCGTTTTGTTCTCCGATGAAGCCGAGCGCGTGTACCAGGCCGAGGGCCTGGCCGCATTCCAGCGCCATGAAGCTGACAAGGCCGCGCAGCCGCTGCCCGACGGGCCGTTCAAGCCGCTGCTGGCCGCCTTGCACAGGCTGCAACAAGCGGGCGCAACGGGCATGCGCATCCGCACGGCGCTGGTCACGGCGCGCAGCGCACCGGCCCACGAACGCGCCATCCAGACGCTGATGAGCTGGAACATCGCGGTCGACGAGGCCATGTTCCTCGGCGGACTCGAAAAAGGCGGCTTCCTGCGCGAGTTCGAGCCCGATTTCTTCTTTGACGACCAGACAGGCCATGTCCACTCGGCGGCCCGGCATGTGCCGGCCGGCCATGTGGCGAGCGGCGTGGCCAATCCCGCGCTGCCCTGACATCCATCAAGAGACCTTTGAATGAATCCGCTCTCACGCATCGCCCAGAAACTCCGCGACTTCAAGCATTTCAGCAGCCGGGTCTGGGCGCTGTCTGCGCCCTACTTCCGTTCGGAAGACAAATGGAAGGCACGCGGCTTGCTGGCCGCCATCGTGTTGCTCAACCTGGGCGCGGTCTACATGCTGGTGCTGCTCAATGAGTGGAACCGGGTGTTTTACGACGCGCTGCAAAACAAGGATGCTGCGGTCTTCTGGACCCAGCTGGGGCGCTTCACCTACCTGGCGTTTGCCTTCATCATCATCGCGGTTTACCGCTTCTACCTGACGCAGCTGCTGGAGGTGCGCTGGCGCGCCTGGATGACGGCCAGCTACCTGCGGCGCTGGCTGGCCGACCAGGCCTTCTACAAGCTGGAACTGGCGCGTTTCTCCAGCGCTGAAAACGGTGCCTTGGCCACTTCGGACAATCCCGACCAGCGTATCCAGGAAGACATCAACCTCTTCACCACCTACAGCATCTCGCTGAGCATGGGCCTGCTCAACGCCATCGTCACGCTGGTGAGTTTTGTCGGCATACTGTGGTCGCTGTCGGGCGCGTTTGCCTTCACGCTGGGCGGCAGCAGCTATAGCATTCCGGGCTTCATGGTCTGGATGGCGGTGCTCTACTGCGTGCTGGGCAGCATTGCCACCCACTACATCGGGCGCCCGCAGATCAGGCTGAACTACCAGCAGCAACAGGTTGAAGCCAACTTTCGCCACCACATGGTGCGGGTGCGCGAGTACAGCGAGGCGATCGCGCTGGACAAGGGCGAAACCGTGGAGCGCGGGCAGCTCGACACGCGTTTTGCCGCCGTGCTGGCCAATTACCTCAAGCTCATCAAAAAGCAGAAAAACCTGGTCTGGTTCACCAACTTCTTCGGCCAGGCCGCCGTGGTGTTTCCCTTCATCGTCGCCGCGCCGCGGTTTTTCAGCGGCGCCATCCAGCTCGGCGAACTGATGCAAATTGCATCGGCCTTCGGGCGCGTGCAGGACTCGCTGAGCTGGCTGGTCGACAATTACAGCAGCCTGGCCGCCTGGCGCGCCACGACCGACCGCCTGACCAGCTTTGAAGACAGTATTTCGGGTGTAGCCCAGCAGACACGGGCACAGTCAACTATTAATTTGATAGCCATCAGAAATCATGCCCCGGTCAGCGAAGACACGCTGGCCGTCAGCGACCTGACGCTGGATCTGCCCACAGGCGCCACCCTGCTGGCAAACCTCTCGCTGCGCGCCGGCCCGGGCGAGAGCGTGCTCCTCAAGGGCCCGTCGGGCAGCGGCAAGTCAACGCTGTTCCGCGCGCTGGCCGGCATCTGGCCCTTCGCCAAAGGCCTGAGCCATCTGCCGGCGGATGCCATGTTCATTCCGCAGCGCCCCTATTTCCCCGACGGTACATTGCGCGATGCGCTGGCCTACCCCGAGGCGGCCTCGCATTACGGCGACGCGGCGCTCAGGCAGGCGCTGGAAGACGCGTTGCTGCCCAAGCTGGCGGGCCGGCTTGACGATGAAGACGCCTGGAGCCAGAAGCTTTCGGGCGGCGAGCAGCAGCGGCTGGCAATTGCGCGCGTGCTGCTGAAAAACCCGCGCTGGATTTTCGCCGACGAGGCGACCAGCGCGCTGGACGAGGCGGCGGAAAAAACCCTGTATGAAAAACTGCTGGCGCGCGTCCGGTCGGCGCGGGGCAGCCTGGTGTCGATTGCCCACCGCCCCGCCGTGGCGGCCTTTCACGACAAGCTCTGGGAGCTTCAGAAGCTGCCGGACGCCTCACCCGCGCTTTACAAAATTCAGGAAAGCGCGATTCCGAAAACCCAAGCCCAGGCACGGCACTGAATGTCCGGGGAGAGCACGCCGCCGCCCGCAGCCGAATCACTGTCGGCCTGGGGTCCCATCCAATACCCGGTGTTTCGCCTGCTGTGGAGCACCTGGCTGGTCGCCAACACCTGCATGTGGATGAACGACGTGGCAGCGGCCTGGCTGATGACGTCGATGACCACGACCCCGCTGTGGGTGGCGCTGGTGCAATCGGCCTCGACGCTGCCGGTGTTCCTGCTCGGCCTGCCCAGCGGCGCGCTGGCCGACATCCTGGACCGCCGGCGCTACTTCATCATGACGCAGTTCTGGGTCGCGGCGGTGGCCATACTGCTGTGCATTGCCGTGCTGTCGGGCGGCATGACGCCGACGCTGCTGCTGGCGCTGACCTTTGCCAATGGCATCGGGCTAGCGATGCGCTGGCCGGTGTTTTCCGCCGTCATGCCCGAGCTGGTTCCGCGCCACCAGCTGCCGGCCGCGCTGGCGCTGAACGGCGTGGCCATGAACGCGTCGCGCATCGTCGGGCCGCTGCTGGCCGGCGCGCTGATCGCCAGCGCCGGCACGGCCTGGGTGTTTGTGCTCAATGCCGTGCTGTCGCTGATCTCGGGCTTTGTCATCATGCGCTGGCGGCGCGAGCATGTGCCCAGTCCGCTGGGCCGCGAGCGCCTGTTCAGCGCCATGCGCGTGGGCCTGCAATTCGTGCGCCAGTCGGCGCGCCTGCGCGCGGTGCTGCTGCGCGTCTCGCTGTTTTTCCTTCACTCGACCGCCGTGCTGGCGCTGCTGCCGCTGCTGGCGCGCGCCCTGCACGGAGGCGGCGCGGGGACCTTCACCCTGCTGCTTTCGGCCATGGGCGCGGGGGCCATCGTCTCGGTCGCGTTCCTGCCGCGCCTGCGCCAGCTCATGACGCGCGACGCGCTGGTGCTGCGCGCCACCTTGCTGCAGTCGCTGGCCACGGCCGTGATGGCGTTTTCACCCAATGTGTACATCGCCGTGCCCGCCATGCTGCTCAACGGCATGGCCTGGATCACCTGCGCCAATTCGCTCAGCGTGTCAGCCCAGCAGGCGCTGCCCGACTGGGTACGCGCACGCGGCATGTCGATGTACCAGATGGCCATCATGGGCGCGAGCGCGCTGGGCGCGGCACTGTGGGGCCAGATCGCCACCGTCACGGACGTGCCGACCAGCCTGCTGGTGGCGTCCCTGAGCGGCGCTGTCAGCATGCTGCTGGCGCAGCGCTGGGTGCGTGACCATGGCACGGAGGAAGACCTGACGCCGTCGCGGGAATTCAAGACGCCGGTGGCCGACATGCCTCCGGGAGTGGGCCAGGTCGTGGTCACGGTCGAATACCTGATAGACCCGGCAAGGGCCGACGCTTTCCGTGCGCTCATGCATGAGAGCCGGCGCAGCCGCCTGCGCCAGGGCGCGCTGCAGTGGGAATTGCTGCGCGACATCAACCAGCCCGGCCGCTTTATCGAGCAGATTGTTGACGAGTCATGGACTGAGCACCTGCGGCGTTTTGACCGTGTGACGGCCAGCGACGTGGAACTGCGCGAGCGCAAGCTGGCCTTTCACATCGCCGAGGGGCCGCCGCTGGTGACGCGCTGCGTGGTGGAGGAATAGCCCCCACGCTTGTCGCTTCGCGTACTGTGCGGCCCCTGCTGGCTTGAAGAACAAGCCCTGCGCTCTTTAAGAGAGCAGAAAATTACAAACATACCAGTCATTCACTTTCGTCATTGCGAGCGTAGCGCGGCAATCCCTGACTGCGCCTTCCCGACGATGGATCGCCACGGCCTGTGGCCTCGCGATGACGAAGGTATCTTGGTGATTTCCACGTCCCTTACAAGCCACCCTGCAATGCAAACCGCTGGTAGCCGCGCGCCCGCAGCTCGCAGGCGGGGCATTGCCCGCAGCCATAACCCCAGTCATGCCGGTGCGTGCGGTCGCCCAGGTAGCAGGTGTGGGTGTGTTCCACGATCAGATTCACCAGCGCCTCGCCGCCGCGCGGCGATCCCGACTTTTCGCCCAGCGAATAAGCCAGTTGCCAGGTCTCGGCCTTGTCTATCCACATCAGCGGCGTCTCGATCAGGAAGCGTTTGTCCATGCCCAGCGACAGCGCCAGCTGCATGGCCTTGATGGTGTCGTCGCGGCAGTCGGGGTAGCCTGAAAAATCGGTTTCGCACACGCCCGTCACCAGCACCTGCAAATCACGCCGGTAGGCCAGCGCCGCCGCCAGCGTGAGAAACAGCAGGTTGCGCCCGGGCACAAAGGTGTTGGGCAGGCCCGAGCTTTCCATCTTGAAAGCCACGTCGCGCGTCAGTGAGCAGTCGCTGACCTGTCCCAGCACGGCGAGATCCAGCACATGGTCATCGCCCAGCCTGGCCGCCCATTGGGGAAACTGCTGCCTGATCTCGCGCAGCACGTTGAGCCGCGCTTCAAGCTCCACCTTGTGGCGCTGACCGTAGTCAAAGGCGATGGTTTCGACGCGCTCGTAGTGGCTCAGGGCCTGCGCCAGGCAGGTGGTGGAATCCTGGCCACCGGAAAACAGCACCAGTGCTGTGGTGTGGATGCGGCGCGGGGCGATGGCGGCAGCTTCGGTTGTGGTCATGATCGGGAAGGAGAAGTTTTCACGATTGTCGCCGTTACGCCGGCGCTGTTGCCTGGCCTGAAACTAAAGGCCAAGGACTACAAAATTAGCGATTATTCTGGGGCACATTAGGCATTTATTGCCAAAACCCGGCAAAAGAACCAAATTCCACCTGAAAGGCCTTTTTATGCGCACGCTATTTTCCCGTCGCTGGCTGATTGGCAGCGCCTCTTCTTTACTGATGCTGGCTTTTACGTCGTCATTTGCCCAGACCGCCGTGCGCGTGTCTTCCAAGATCGACACCGAAGGCTCCTTGCTGGGCAACATGATGATCCAGGTGCTGGAGGCCAACGGCATCAAGACCGAAAACAAGGTTCAGCTCGGCACCACCAAGATCATGCGCGGCGCCATCACGGCGGGTGAAATCGACCTCTACCCCGAGTACACCGGCAATGGCGCTTTCTTCTTCTCCGACGAAAAGAACCCCGCCTGGAAGAACGCCAAGGCAGGCTATGAACTGGTGAAAAAGCTCGATGCCGAGAAAAACAACATCGTGTGGCTGACGCCCGCACCGGCCAACAACACCTGGGCCATTGCACTGCGCAAGGATGTGGCCGAGAAGAACAAGGTGAAGTCGCTGGCCGACCTGGGCAAGTGGCTGTCCGCCGGCGGCAAGTTCAAACTCGCCGCCTCGGCCGAGTTCATAGAGCGCAGCGACGCCCTGCCGGCTTTTCAGGCGGCGTATGGCTTCAAGCTCGACAACTCGCAGCTGCTGACGCTGGCCGGGGGTGACACCACCGTCACGATCAAGGCGGCGGCGGAGCAGACCTCGGGCGTGAACGCTGCCATGGCTTACGGCACCGACGGAGCCATCGCAGCGCTCGGGCTGGTCGTGCTGGAAGACCCCAAAGGCATTCAGCCCATCTATGCGCCGGCGCCACTGGTCAGGGCGCAGACGCTGGCCCAGTACCCCAAAATCAGGACCGTGCTGGAGCCCGTTTTCAAGACACTTGACGGCCCGACGCTGCAGGGGCTTAACGCCAAAATCGCCGTGGAAGGCCAGGACGCAAAAAAGGTGTCCGCTGACTACCTGAAGGCCAAGGGTTTTATCAAGTGAGCGCGCGCCCGGCTCCTTGACCAGCGATGGCATGGCTTAAAAACCGCGTCCTGCTGTTGCTGCTGGCCACAGGGCTGGCGGCGGCGTCGGGGCTGGCGTTTTTGCGCCATGCGCCGAACCGGCTGGTGTCCGGCGCCGGTATTTCCCTGGCAGAAGCCGTCAGCGCCAGCAGCGGCCCGCTGCAGGCCTGGGCGCTGCTGTCCATCGGTTTGCCAGCCCTGCTGCTTGCCGCTGCGGTCTTCATGCGGGGTAGCCGCGCAAGCCGGCTGACGGTCATCATGGCGGCGGCACTGCTGCTGGCAGGGCTGGCGTCGCTGGCCGGGGCGCAGGCGACGCGGCTCCCGTCGGCCCTGCTGGCGTCCGGCTCGGGTGCCACGCCGGGCATAGAGCGTACCTCGCTCGGCGGCGCATTCTGGGTTCTGTCTGCGCTGGCCTGGCTGACCGCCGGTGATGCCATCGCGCATCTCGGCCTGAAGCCTGTCTGGCGGCTGATCGCCGGTGCCGCTGTCATTGCGCCCGTGCTGGTCTGCATGGCGGCCGGGCTGCTTGACCAGCTGTCTCTGCTGAAGGAATACGCCAACCGCAAGGAGCTGTTCAACACCGCCTTGCTGCAGCATGTGCAGATTGTGCTGGCGAGCCTGCTGCCCAGCCTGCTGATTGGCGTGCCGCTGGGCATTGCCTCGGTGCGTGAGGGAAGGTGGATGAATGCCTTGCGGGCGCCGCTGTTTGCCAGTCTCAACATCATTCAAACCATTCCGTCGATCGCCCTGTTTGGCCTGCTGATGGCGCCGCTGGCGCTGCTGGCCGCAAGCCTTCCCCTGCTGGCACAGTGGGGCATCAAGGGCGTCGGGCTGGCACCCGCGGTGATTGCGCTGACGCTTTACTCGCTGCTGCCCATCGTTCGCAGCACGGCGGCCGGCATGAGCCAGGTGCCCAGGCCCGTCATCGATGCCGCCATCGGCATGGGGCTGACGGCTCGCCAGGTGCTGTGGAAAGTGGAGCTGCCGCTGGCGCTGCCGGTTTTCATCGCGGGGCTGCGCGTGGCGACCGTGCAGACCATAGGCATGGCCGTGGTCGCTGCGTTGATTGGCGCGGGCGGCTTCGGCGCCATCATGTTCCAGGGCTTGCTGGGCGGCGCGCTGGACCTGGTGCTGCTGGGGGTTGTGCCGGTGGTGGCCATGGCGGTCGCGGTCGACGCCATCCTCGAAACCCTGGCCTCCTCCTTGGCGCACGAGTTTTGAGTCATTTTTACATCCTGCGAATTGAAGCCTGATGATTGAACTGCAAGCGGTCTCCAAGAGCTTTGACGGCGTCAGGGTGATTGACGAGCTGTCGCTGAACATCGCGCAGGGCGAGTTCATCGTGATCCTGGGGAGCTCGGGTTCGGGCAAGTCCACCCTGCTCAAGATGATGAACCGGCTGGTGGAGCACGACAGCGGCCGCATCCTTTTCGCCGGCGAGGAGATCCGCAGCTTCCAGCCCGAGGACATCCGGCGCCGCATGGGCTATACGATCCAGTCGATCGGCCTGTTCCCGCACTGGAGCGTCGAGAAAAACATCGCCGCCGTGCCCACGCTTCTGAACTGGCCCAGGGCCCGCATTGAGGCGCGGGTCGCAGAGTTGATGACGCTGCTGCAGCTCGAACCGGAGATATACAGTGCCCGCTACCCGCACCAGCTTTCTGGCGGCCAGCAGCAGCGCGTGGGGGTGGCGCGGGCATTGGCGGGCAACCCGGAGGTGCTGTTGATGGACGAGCCCTTTGGCGCCCTGGACCCGGTGACGCGCGGCGCCCTGCAGCTGGAGCTTGCCCGGATTCACAAGGCGTCGGGCAAGACCATTGTGCTGGTCACGCACGATATTGACGAGGCGCTCAGCCTGGCCACGCGCATTGTCCTGCTGGACCAGGGCGCCATCGTGCAAAGCGGCACACCCCTGGAGGTTCTTTCAGCACCGGCCAATAACTTCGTGCTCGATTTCTTTGGCCGGGGTGACGTGGGCATCAAGCTGCTGGGCCTGCGGCGCGTGGCCGAGCACATGCGGCCAGAAGGAAAGGATGACGGCCGTCTGGCGAATGACGAAGGCCATGGAGACCCGATACCGGACACCCTCAGCCTGCGTGAGGCGCTCTCGATATTTGTGTCGCGCCGGGTTGCCAGCCTGGCGGTTGCGGACAGCGAAGGCCGGCGCGTGGGGCGAATTGATTTGCAGGACTTGCTGGGTTCTGCAGAAACGCCGCAATCTGCTGAATCGACAGGCCGGACGTGACGCAACCATTTCGCCGCCCTGCCGCCAAGGAGGACACCCAGTCCACGCTTTTAGGGTGGGTGCTGGGCTTGTTGCTGCTGCTGGTGTTTGGCATCAGCTGGCTCAAGCCGCTGTTCGCGTGGATGTTTCCACAGCTGCAACGGCCCATCTATGAGCAGGACAGCTTCCTGAGCCTGATGCTGGCGCACCTGAAAATTGTCGGCCTGTCCAGCGCCGCAGCAGTAGTCATTGGCGTGGCTGCCGGGATTTTTGCCACGCGGGCAAGCGGGCGCGAGTTTCGTCCGCTGATCGAGACCCTGGTCTCGGTCGGGCAGACCTTCCCGCCCGTGGCGGTGCTGGCCGTGGCGGTGCCGCTGATCGGTTTCGGCGAGGCCCCGGCCTTGATTGCGCTGGCGCTGTATGGCTTGCTGCCGGTGCTGCAAGGCACGCTGGCCGGCCTTGAATCGGTGCCCGCGCCGGCCCGTGAGGCGGCGGAGGGAATGGGCATGAACCCCTGGCAGCGCCTGCGCAGCGTCGAGCTGCCGCTGGCCGCGCCGGTCATTCTGGCGGGTGTCCGGACCTCGGTCATCATCAACATCGGCACGGCGGCGATTGCGTCCACCGTCGGCGCCAAGACGCTCGGCCTGCCCATCATCGTGGGCTTGAGCGGCTTCAACACCGCCTATGTCATTCAGGGCGCCGTGCTGGTGGGCTTGCTGGCAGTCGCAGTGGACCTGGCATTTGAAAGGCTGCAGCGCCGGCTGGCGCGCTGGCAGACAGCCGGCTGAGCCGCCGGCCGCCTTTACAAAAGACCGCGTCGCGCCAGGCTTTTCATGAGCGCCGCAATGCCAAACGTCCAGGGCGCGGCGCGGTCGCTCGTGGTGACGCGGTTCACTAGGGTTCCGAGCTGCGGCGTCGACACTGACACCACGTCGCCGACCACATGTGTGAAGCCCTGGCCGGGGCCGTGGCGGTCCTGCACCGGCGCAAACATGGTGCCCAGGAACAGCATGAAGCCATCCGGATACTGATGATTCGCGCCCATGGCCTGCGCCACCAGGTCCAGCGGGTCACGGCTGATTTTGCTCAGCGAACTGCCCCCCTTCATCTCGAAGCCTTCGGGCCCCATTACCGTCATGCTCAGCTCGCTGCGCCGCAGGTCGTCGATGGTGAAGTGCTCATCCAGCAGCCGTATGAAGGGACCGATCGCGCAGGAAGCGTTGTTGTCCTTGGCCTTTCCCAGCAGCAGTGCGCTGCGCCCTTCGAAGTCGCGCAGGTTGACGTCATTGCCCAGGGCCGCGCCGCGAACCTCGCCGCGCGAATTCACCGCCAGCACGACCTCCGGCTCGGGGTTGTTCCAGTGGCTGTGCGGATGGATGCCCACCTGCGCGCCCGTGCCCACCGCGCTCAGGGGCTGGCTCTTGGTGAATATTTCCGCGTCGGGGCCTATGCCGACCTCAAGATACTGCGACCACACGCCTTGCGCCACCAGCACCTCCTTGAGCCGGGCGGCCTCTGGCGAGCCCGGCCTAATGCTGCCGAGGTTGTCGCCCATGACGCCTGTCACCGCCTTGCGAACGGCATCGGCCTTGCTCGCGTCACCCCTGGCCTGCTCCTCGATGACGCGCTCGAGCATGGACGCGACAAAGGTCACGCCCGCCGCCTTGATGGCCTGCAGGTCACAGGGCGCAAGCAGCCATGGCAGGCCCGGCTCGCGCGCGTCGACGTCGGAGTTGGCCAGCACCCTGGCCGTATCGGCCAGGCGCGGCAATGCGTCAGACGCTGCGCGTACCGCCGCTGCCGGATCGGGCAGCTCCAGCAACTGGCTGGATGTCGCGGCCACGCGGGAAAGGTCGAACACGCCGTCGGCGCTGACCAGGGCAAGCACCGGCCCGCTTCCCTCAACCCAGACACGGGCGACAAGCAGCGCATGGGGCGCATCGACGGGAAGGACGGCGGCAGGTGCAAGGAGGTTTTTCATGGCGTATGCGGGCCCGGTGTTGCGGGCAAGAAGTTCAATTCTTCATACTACCGTCATCCATGACCCGCGTCCCGGTAAAACCGGCCGATTTGAGGACCATCAAGCCAGGGACCTGCCGCATGTGCTACCTTGCCCGGCATGAAAACCGATCCTGATGTTGTCAAGGGCCAGGCACTGGTCAAGGCGCTGGCCCGCACACTGGGGGCCGAGCTGATCGAAACCCACATCTCCTGGGTCTTGCTGGCCGGTGACGACGCCTACAAGATCAAGAAGCCGGTGCGCCTTCCTTTTGTCGATTACGCAACGCTGCAAGCGCGCCGGAACTTCTGCGAAGAAGAATTACGGCTGAATCGCCGGCTGGCGCCGTCGCTGTACCTGGGCGTCACGCGCATCACGGGCATGCATGATGCACCCGCACTGGACGGACCCGGGCCTGTCGTGGAGTATGCGGTGCATATGCGCCGTTTCGCGCCGGGCGCGCTGTTTGGCGAGCAGCTGGCAGCAGGAACGCTGGCCAGCGGCGACGTGGACCGGCTGGCCATCCTGCTCGCCGATTTTCATGCAGGCCCGGCTTCGCCAGAACCGGCCCATGGATTCGCCAGCGTCGAACGCAGGCGCTCCGCCGCCCTGGCAGCGCTCGAAGGCGCGCGTTCAGTCGCCAGTCAAACCGACATGGCGCCATTGCAGGCCTGGCTGGAAACCGAAGCGGCCGCGCTGGCACCGCTGTGGACGCTTCGCCAGAAAGACGGCCATGTCCGCGAATGCCATGGCGACCTGCACCTGGACAATGTGCTCAGCCTGGAGGGCAGCGTCGCCGCTTTCGACGGCATCGAGTTCGATCCCGCGCTGCGCTGGATCGACGTGCTCGACGACATCGCTTTTCCCGTGATGGACTTCAGCGCCCGCGGCCGGCGCGATTTCGCTTTCCGACTGCTCAACCTGTGGCTGGACCACAGCGGCGACCACGCCGCCCTGCCCGCGCTGCGCTTTTCCGTCGTTTACCGCGCCCTGGTGCGGGCCCAGGTGGCGCAGCTGCGCGGCGCCGGAAACGAAAGCGCTGCACGCCGCTACCTGGAGACGGCGCTTTCGTGGTCGCAACGGGGCCAGCCACGGCTGTTCATCACCCACGGCTTGCCAGGCTCGGGCAAGACCTTCGAGTCGCAACAGGTGCTGGAACGCGAAGGCGCCATCCGGCTGCGCTCGGATGTGGAGCGCAAGCGCCTGTCCGGCCTCGGGATGCTGGAGGATTCGCGCGCCAGGGGGCTTGAGCTGTACAACAAAGAATCGACCGCGCGCACCTACGCCCATCTGTTCAGGACAGCGCGGCTGGCGCTGCAGGCAGGCTACCCGGTCATCCTCGACGCGGCATTTCCGCGCCGCGCTGAGCGCGCACAGGCGCTGGCGCTGGCGCGTGAACTGGAGGTGCCGTTTTCCATCATTGACTGCGACGCGCCGCCGCATGTGCTGCGCGAACGCCTGCTGGCACGGCGCGGCGATGCGTCGGAAGCCAACGTCGCCGTGCTCGACCAGATGCGCGGCGCTGCCGAACCCCTCACCCGGGAAGAACTCGGCGTTGTGGCCGCGAAAGCAAGCCCCAGGGGCTGAACCGCAAGCCTGGCGGCGCCACGCGCAGCCAGCTCACACTCGCCGGCCGCTCCAGCAGATGTCCGCTTCATCCGCCCAGATCGTGCGTGCACTCCTCAAAGGACTAAACCGCTCTCGCGGTAGGCGCTCCGCGCGACGCGCTCGTGCCTCATCGCCGGTTGGTGCCACCGTTGACGGCGAGGCAATTTCGCCTCGTTCATCGACGGAGCAGCAACTATGGACACGATCAATTCGGGGGTGACCCCGCTGCGGCAACGCATGCTCGAAGACATGCGCATGCGCAAACTGGAGCCGCGCACCCAGGAGGCCTACATCCGCGCCGTGCGCAAGCTGGCCGCGTACCTGCACCGAACGCCAGACACGGCCACCGTGCAGGACCTGCGCAACTTTCAGCTCCTCCTGGTCGACACGGGCACCTCGCCCATGACGCTCAACGCCACGCTGACTGGCCTGCGGTTCTTCTTCGACGTCACGCTGGAGCGCATCGAGCTGATGGCCAAGATGCAACCGGTCAAGCTGCCGCGCACGCTGCCGGTGGTGCTTAGCCCGCAGGAGGTCGCGCGCCTGATCGCTGCGGCGCGTAACGTCAAGCACCAGGCGGCGCTGTCGGTGGCCTACGGCGCAGGCTTGCGCGCCAGCGAAGTCATTGGCCTGAAGGTCACCGACGTGGACAGCGAGCGCATGACGCTGCGTGTGGAACAAGGCAAGGGTCGTAAGGACCGCTACGCCATGCTCAGCCCGGTGCTGCTGCAACGCCTGCGTGTCTGGTGGCGCATCGCCCATGCCCAGGGCCGCATGCTGCCTGGCGGTTGGTTGTTCCCGGGCATGGATCCGACGGACCCGCTGAGCACCCGCCAGCTCAACCGTGCCGTGCACGCCGCCGCCGACGCCGCCGGCATCGACAAGCGCGTGTCCGCGCACTCGCTGCGCCATGGCTTTGCCACGCACCTGCTGGAGCGCAAGGTCGAC
>JBKJKI010000217.1:0-13973 GCA_046597475.1 Polaromonas sp.
TCGGGAGCGCGAATGTCTTCGAGGTTGATGGCGCCGAAGGTGGGTTCCAGGGAGGCAATGATGTACACGAGTTTGGCCGGGTCCGTCTCATTGATCTCAATATCGAAGACGTCGATACCGGCGAATTTCTTGAACAGGACGCCTTTGCCCTCCATCACCGGCTTGGAGGCCAGGGGACCGATGTCGCCCAGCCCCAGCACCGCCGTGCCGTTGGTGATCACGGCAACCAGATTGCCGCGACTGGTGTACTTGAACGCGGCGTTCGGGTCCCTGACAATCTCCTCACAAGGGGCCGCCACACCCGGGGAGTAAGCCAGCGCCAAGTCGCGCTGGTTGATCAGCTGCTTGGTCGCGCGAATGGCGATTTTCCCGGGCGTCGGGAACTCATGGTATTCAAGGGCTGCACGGCGGAGTTCCGCGCGCTTTTCTTCGCGCTCAATCTCCTGGTTGGTGGAGCTCGTGTCGGAAGGTGTTGGCATTGAGGGTCTCCAGCAGAAACGGTCGATGTGGCCGTCGGTTCTTGTAAGGCCTTCAATTGTAGGCCGCAGCCGCCGCGGTCCCGGCCGATGGGCCTGTGTACGAGGGCGAGGCACCTTTGACTTTTTCTCACAAGTCGCCGCCCTCAAGGCGTCGGCCCGCCTGTCGGGGGACGGGGCTGCATGCGGCTGCTGACATTCGAATCAAGGGTTTCCCCTTGCTTGACGCGGGTTGCACTTTTCTTAAAATGGGTTGCACTAATTTTGAAAAAGGTGCAACCATGTCCACAGTCACTCTCGGCCTGAAGGTTGATGAAGCGCTCCGAAGCCGCATCCGGGAGGCTGCCGCCCAACAGGGCCGTGCGCCTCACTGGCTGATCAAGCAGGCTGTTCTGCAGTATGTGGAAAGCATAGAGCGGGGGCTGGTTTCCCAAGGTGCAACCACAGGTATCGCAGGCGCGGCCCTCATGGCCGAGCCTGAGGACGGCGAAGAGCTGGCGTTCCCGGGCGGTGCTGCACCGTCCGCACAGCCCTTTCTGGACTGGGCGCAAAACGTCCAGCCCCAGACCGATCTGCGCGCCGCCATCACCGCCGCCTGGCATCGCCCTGAAGTGGAGTGCCTGCCCATGCTGGCGCAACTCGCCTATACGGTCGATAGCCGCCAACGAGCCGCCATTGAAGACCTGGCCAGCCGCCTGGTGCAGGGCTTGCGCGGCAAGAAGGACGCCGGCGGCGTCGAAGCCCTGGTGCAGGAGTTCTCCCTCTCCAGCCAGGAGGGCGTGGCGCTGATGTGCCTGGCCGAGGCGCTGCTGCGCATTCCCGACAATGCCACGCGCGACGCGCTGATACGCGACAAGATCAGCCACGGCGACTGGCATGCGCACTTGGGCAATTCACCGTCGATGTTTGTCAACGCCGCCGTCTGGGGCTTGATGCTGACCGGCAAGCTGACTGCCACCAGCAGCGAGAAAAGCCTGGGCTCGTCGCTCACGCGGCTGATCGGCAAGGGCGGCGAGCCGCTGATCCGCCAGGGCGTGCACCGCGCCATGAAGCTCATGGGCGAGCAATTCGTTACCGGCCAGACCATCTCGGAGGCGCTGGCCAACAGCCGCGCGCTTGAAAAGGCCGGTTTTCGCTATTCCTACGACATGCTGGGCGAGGCCGCAATCACCGGGCAGGACGCCGTGCGCTACCTGGCCTCCTACGAGCAGGCGATTCACGCCATCGGCAAGGCCTCGCACGGGCGCGGCATCCACGAAGGGCCGGGCATTTCCGTCAAGCTCTCCGCCCTGCACCCGCGCTACAGCCGCGCGCAGCGTGATCGCGTGATGAGTGAGCTGCTGCCGCGCCTGCTCAAGCTCACGCTGCTGGCGCGCCAATACGACATCGGCCTGAACATAGACGCCGAGGAAGCCGACCGGCTCGAACTCTCGCTGGACCTGCTGGAAAGCCTGTGTTTCGCACCCGAACTCAAGGGCTGGAACGGCATCGGCTTCGTGGTGCAGGCCTACCAGAAGCGCTGCCCCTATGTGATCGACTACCTGATAGACCTGGCGCGCCGCAGCAGTCACCGGCTGATGATCCGCCTGGTCAAGGGCGCTTACTGGGACAGCGAAATCAAGCGTGCCCAGCTCGATGGCCTGGACGGCTACCCGGTCTTCACCCGCAAGGTGCACACCGACGTGTCTTACCTGGCCTGCGCGCGCAAGCTGCTGGCCGCGCCCGACGCTGTCTATCCGCAGTTTGCCACCCACAATGCGCAGACCGTCTCCAGCATCTACCACATGGCCGGCAACAACTACTACAGCGGCCAGTACGAATTCCAGTGCCTGCACGGCATGGGCGAGCCGCTGTACGAGCAGGTCACGGGCAGCGTGGCTGACGGCAGGCTGGCCCGGCCCTGCCGCATTTACGCGCCAGTGGGAACGCATGAGACGCTGCTGGCCTACCTGGTGCGCCGCCTGCTTGAAAACGGCGCCAACACCTCCTTCGTCAACCGGATTGGCGATGCGAACGTGCCGGTCGCCCAACTGGTGGTGGACCCGGTCGTCGAGGTGCGTGAGATCGAGCTTGAAACCGGCCTGCTGGGCGCGCCGCACCCGAAAATCCCGCTGCCGCGCCAGATGTTTGCCGATCTGGGCGCGCAGTCGCGGCTGAACTCATCGGGGCTGAACCTGGCGCACGAGCAGCAGCTGGCATCGCTTGCCGCCGGCCTGCTGCGCAGCACGCAAGGGGTTTTTGCCGCAGCAGCGACGCCTGGCGCCGTGCCGCCCGCGAGCGCGGAAAGCGCCGCCGCCGAAGGCTGGCAGCCGGTCCTCAACCCCGCCGACACGCGCGATCAGGTGGGCTGGGTCCGACCTGCCACGTCGCAGGAGGTCGGGCAGGCCGTGAGCCGCGCCGCCCGCGCCGCGCAGATCTGGCAGGGCACGCCGCCGCAGGGGCGCGCGGCCTGCCTCAGGCGTGCGGCCGACCTGCTGGAGCAGCGCATGCAAAGCCTGCTCGGGCTGATCGTGCGCGAAGCCGGCAAGTCCCTGCCCAACGCGATTGCCGAGGTGCGCGAGGCGGTGGACTTCCTGCGCTACTACGCCGCGCAGGTCGAGGCAACCTTTGACAACGACTCGCACCGCCCGCTGGGCGTGGTGCTGTGCATCAGCCCCTGGAACTTCCCGCTGGCCATCTTTACCGGCCAGGTGGCGGCGGCGCTGGCCAGTGGCAATTGCGCGCTGGCCAAACCGGCCGAGCAGTCGCCGCTGGTGGCCGATGTGATGGTCAAGATCCTGATTGAGGCCGGAGTGCCGGCCGACGCCGTGCAACTGCTGCCCGGCAGCGGGGAGACCGTGGGCGCGGCGCTGGTGGCGCACCGCCAGGTGGTCGGCGTGATGTTCACCGGATCGACCGAAGTGGCGCGCATCATCGCGCAGACACTGGCCCAGCGCCTGAGCCCGCAGGGTCGTCCCATCCCGCTGATCGCCGAGACCGGCGGCCAGAACGCGCTGGTGGCCGACTCGTCGGCGCTGGCCGAGCAGCTGGTGGGCGACGTGCTGTCATCGGCCTTTGACTCGGCCGGCCAGCGCTGCTCGGCGCTGCGCCTGCTGTGCCTGCAGGACGACGGCGCCGACCGCGTGGTGGAGATGATCAAGCACGCCATGGGCGAGTGGGTCATGGGCAACCCCGACCGCATGCACACCGACGTCGGCCCGGTGATCGACGAGGAGGCGCGCGCCCAGATCGAGCAGCACATCACGCGGATGCAGGCCGAGGGCCAGGGCGTGACCCGCATGGTGCGCGACGAAAGCGCGGCGCAGGGTCATTTCGTCATGCCCGCGCTGATCGAGATCGACAGCATCTCGCGCCTCAAGCGTGAAGTCTTCGGCCCGGTGCTGCATGTGCTGCGCTACCGCCGCGAGCAGCTTGGCGAGGTACTGGACGCGCTGAACGCCACCGGCTACGGCCTGACCTTTGGCGTGCACAGCCGGATCGACGAAACCATTGCCCAGGTCACGCAAAAGGTGCAGGCCGGCAACATCTACGTCAACCGCAACGTCATTGGCGCGGTGGTCGGCGTGCAGCCCTTCGGCGGCATGGGCCTGTCAGGCACAGGCCCCAAGGCGGGTGGCCCGCTCTACCTCTACCGGCTGCTGCAGGCGACTCAGGCGCAGGGCAACCAGGCGCTGGCCGCGCTGCCTGCGATGCCGGTGAGCCCCACGGCGCAGCCGCTGCCGCCTCCCGTTGCTGCCGATTTGCCGGCGCTGCAAGGCCTGTGCGCTTCCTTGCGCAACAACCCCGATGCCGCTCTGGCCCTGGCCGCGTGCGAAGCCTACGGCGCCCACACGGTGCTCGGCCAGGTCTTCACGCTGCCCGGCCCGACCGGCGAGGCCAACCGTTATCAGCTGCTGCCGCGTGGCGCGGTTTGGGCCGTGCCGCAGACCGCGCTCGGCCTGGCGCACCATGTCGCCGCCGCCCTGGCCAGCGGCAACCGGTGCTGGATTGAAGCGCCAGCGGCGGGCGGCGTGGTCGCGCAGGCCTTGGCGGCCTTGCCGCCCGAGGTGCAAGGCTTTTTGCAGACACGCAGCGCCGAGGAACTGTTGGCCGAGGCGCAGCTGAGCGCCCTGCTGTTCGAGGGCGATGGCGATGCCCTGCAGGCCTTGCTGCCGCGCCTGGCCGCGCGCCCTGGCGCCCTCGTTCGCGTCGAAAGCCTGAGCCCCGCCCAGCTCGCCGCCGGCGCCGTCTACGACGTGAGCGCGCTGATGCATGAGCAGAGCATCAGCACCAACACCGCAGCCGCCGGGGGCAACGCGCAGCTCATGACCATGGGCTGATGGCCGGCTCCGGCCTGCCGGCGCGCGTTTTTGTCGCATTTTGACCGGTTTAGGGGTTGAATGTGACTTTTGCCCTTATATATCGGCCATTGTTTGCTATCAATTTGGAAGCTGATCTGAAGCGGCGCCCGGCTGCTTACCAGCGCAGCAGGCGCGGTCCGAGCAGGGCGCCGGCCATGGCGGGAAGCGCCATGCCTGCGAGATACCAGACGGCCAGGAAGGGCGCTGTCATCTCGGTGCAGTGAAATGCATAGGCAAATGCCCCCACCGCCCCGGCGAGCAAGCCGGCGCCGGCGCCGGCGAGCGCGGGACGCGTCGGGGCAAGCCCCTTCATGGCCCAGAAAAGCGCGACGAAAGCGGGGACGGAAAGCAGGGCAATGCCGAACGGGCAGCTGGCCCAGGTCGTGCCGAAAACGAGGGCCGCCCGCTGGTCTGGCGCCGCGCTGCCGAGTGCCTGTGCGGCCATCAGCCACACCAGCAGCAGCGGCAGCCCCAGTCCGGCCCGGACGCCGTCAAGCCGCATGCCCGGACGCGACAGCCGCGCGGCGGCAACAAGTCCCGCCACTGCCAGGCTGGCCGGAAAGGCCAGCTTGAGCCAGAACATCGGTAACCGCGGCATTTCTCCGATATCAGCACGCACGCCGAAGGCGGCGACCAGCAGCAGCGCCGCGCCCAGGCTGCCGCAAGCCAAAGCCAGTCCAAAACGCCGGGCAACGGCGTTCCTGTCCACCGGTGCGGCGTTGGCCGCAAGCAGCGACACCAGCTCGTCTGTATTCATGGTCCCCCCTTGATTCTTGCGGCGAGCGCTTTCAGCCCCCTGTGAATGCCAATCTTGACCGCTGACACTGACATGCCCGTCATTTGCGCGACTTCCACCACCGACAGCCCTTCCAGCTTGACATGGACTATGGGCAGTCGCTGCCGGTCGGGCAGGCCGGCCAGCAACTGGCCAAGGTCGCGCCGTGCGTTCGCCGCATCCGCATCGGACACGCCAAAAATTTCCAGTTCATCGTCCAGCGGATCGTTCAGCGCCTCGCGCCGCATTCGCGAGCGCAGCAGGTCCACCAGCTTGTAGCGGGCGATCGCATGCACCCAGGGCGTCAGAAGCTGATCGACGCGGTAAGTGTGGCGCTGGTTATGCACCGCGAGCAGGGTTTCTTGCACGAGATCCTCGACGTCATCGGGCCATTGAAAAAGTTTCTTCCTGAAAAACCCGCGCAAGTACAGGCTCAACGCTTTCAGGAATTCGTGGTAGGCGCTTGCGTCGCCGTCCAGTCCGCGCAGCAGCAGTTGTTTCAGCCGCTCCTCTATATCCCCAAACCGGCTGTTCTCTTGATTTCGTTGCATGAAGCGCTTGGGTTACAGGTGGCGATAAAAAAATATTTTTTGCAAAAAGTGCCCGGTCCGTAACCGGCGCGCGTCTGGCGCCGAAATACAGTGCAGACCGAATCGTTGAAGGCTGACAGCTTGGCAGTATCGGTCTGAATCCGCAACTTTCCTTAATCGCTCACTGGAGTCACATCATGAATACCTGTACCGAAAACTTTAGCAGCAACCGCAGGCCACTGGCCAGCACCGCGCTTTGCGCCGCCATGGGGCTTGCGCTCGCCATGCTGGGCGGAACGGCCAGCGCCCAAATGCTCAAAGAATCAGACATGGCGCATCCAGCGCTCGTGAAGGAAAACATGGCAAAAATGTCGAAAGACAAGCTCGAAAAATGCTATGGGATCAACGCCGTAGCGAAAAACGACTGCGCCGAAGGGGCCCATTCCTGCGCCGGCGATGCGACCAAGGCGCGCGACACGAAATCGTTTGTGGCGCTGCCGGCCGGCGTGTGCGGCAAGATCGCCGGCGGCAACCTGAAACCTGCCTGATCATGTAACAGCACGGCCATGAACCCGCTTCGCGGCAACCGGCGCGCAACGACCGGCCCCCTGCCCCCCGTGGCGGGGGTGGGGTTGCGTTTTCCGCACCATCAGGCCTTTGTCGATACGCGGCCGGCGATCGGGTGGCTGGAAGTGCACGCCGAGAACTACATGGGTGGCGGCACGCCGCTGCACTATCTGGAAACCCTGAGACGCGACTACCCCCTGTCGTTTCACGGCGTGGGCCTGTCGTTGGGCAGCGCCGACGGGCTTGACCCGGCGCATCTGGGCCGGCTGCAGCTCGCCATCGAACGCATGGAGCCGGTGCTGGTCTCAGAGCACCTGTCGTGGAGCGTGGTCGGGCAAACCTATCTGGCCGATCTGCTGCCCTTGCCGATGACTGAGGAGGCGCTCGATGTCGTCTGCCGGCATGTGGCGCAGGTGCAGGATCAACTGGGCCGGCAACTGCTGGTCGAGAACCCGTCCACCTATCTACAGTTCAGCCATTCGACGATTCCCGAGGCCGAGTTTCTGGCCTGCGTCGCGGCGCGCACCGGGTGCGGGATTCTGTGTGACGTGAACAACATTTACGTCAGCGCGCAAAACCACGGCTGGAATGCCTCGGCCTATCTGCGCGCCCTGCCACCGCTGGCGATTGCTGAAATTCACCTGGCGGGCCACTCGCTCACGACGCTTGAATCGGGAGCCACGCTGCGCATCGACGACCACGGCTCACGCGTTGATGCCGCCGTCTGGGCCTTGTACCGGGAGGCGCTGGACTGTTTCGGGCCGGTTCCCACGCTGGTCGAGTGGGATACCCGCATACCGCCACTGGAGGTGCTGCTCGGCGAGGCCGCCCAGGCCGACCGCCACCTCGCACAGTGGCAAGAAAGCGCCCGTCATGGCACCGTCATTGCGTGAGTTGCAGGATGCCATGCGGCGCAGCATCGTGGCGCATGATGACGACGCGGCGGGCCGCTACGTGGTGGACGCGGGCATCGCGCCGCCAGACCGCCTGTCGGTCTACCGCAACACCTTCACCCAGACGCTGATTCGCGCGCTTCGTCTGTCCTACCCCGCGGTTGACCGGCTGGTAGGCGCTGAATTTTTTGACGCTGCCGCGCGCGACTTCATCAGCGGGGAGCCGCCGCGCAGCAGTTATCTTGACGAGTTCGGCGGCGGCTTCCCGGACTTTCTGGCGCGCTTTGCGCCGGCCGCAACCGTGCCCTATCTGGGCGATGTTGCGCGGCTTGAGTGGTCGGTCAGCCGCGCCCTTCATGCGCCAGACGCAGCCGCGCTGGACCTGGCAGCGCTGGAATCGGTCAATCCCGATGACCATGCGCGCCTCTGCTTCACGCCGCACCCGTCCGCCAGCCTGGTTCAAACCGTGTTTCCCGCTGACGTGATCTGGCGCGCGGTGCTGGCCGATGACAATGACGCGGAACTTGCGGCCATCAAGCTGCCGGGCGATCCGGCCTGGCTGATGGTTCAGCGCGGCCCGTCGGGCGTGGACGTGCGCAGGCTGGAGCCGGCACTCTGGCGCTTCGTCGGCGCACTTTTCTCGGGCTGCCCGCTGGGCATTGCACTGGCCGATCATCCCCAGGTCAATGCGTCGGTGGCATTGGCCGATCTGCTGGCGCATGGCCGCTTTGTGGGCTTCGGCCTGGCGGCGCAGGCTGATCCGGTTCAATCTTCAAGGAGCTTGTCATGAATGCAATCATCTCTTCGGGCAAACATGGCAAGGTCGTCGCCCTCCTGGCGCTTGCCCTGCGCTGGCTGGAATCCATCCCCTACGCCCTGCTGGCGATTCCCTTGCGGCTGGCCGTGGCCACGGTGTTCTGGCACTCGGCCATGGCCAAGCTTGCCAGTTGGGACACGGCCGTGGCGCTCTTCACCGACGAATACCGCGTACCCGTCCTGCCACCGGAGTTCGCGGCCTATATGGCCGTGTCGATAGAACTGAGCGCGCCGATCTTGCTGGTGCTGGGCCTGACAACACGGCCGACCGCCGCCGTGCTGCTGGGCATGACGACGGTCATCGAGGTGTTTGTCTATCCGCAGGCCTGGCCCACGCATATCCAGTGGGCGGCAATGCTGCTGGTGCTGCTGGCGCGCGGGCCGGGAAAAATCTCCATCGATGAGATGATTCGCCGGCGTGTGCTCGGGCCGCCATAGCCAGCTCGCGGTCAGCTCGCCGTGCCTGGCGGGCGTCTATAGAATCAGGGCCCATGCCCTTAAGCCCGCAAACCGAAGCACTCAGTTGCACGGCTCGACAAGGCCAGCCCAGGGCATGTTGGCGAGGCCGGTTAGATACCGGTCAGCGCGCCGTAGGCCTTGCGCGTTTCGGGCGCGACCGACGCCAGCAGCTGCTCGTACGAGGTCTTGTGCCGCACCATCATGCGGGCCGAGGCGACCGCCCTGGACTTGCAGAACCAGTGGCAGCTGTGCTGCATCAGCATTAGCTCGGCCAACACGGTATAGGCCTTGCTCTTGTCGCTGCGGTTCAGGGTGTTGGTCGTGGCATCCGTGATGCCCTGCGCATGAATCAGCAGGAGCTTGCGCAGGTCAAAGGTCGCGGTCGGCAGGAGCCGGGCGGCATAGGGCAATGGAAAAGCCAGCTTGCTGACCCGCGCATCGGCTTCCTCGACGCGTGAGAAATCGGTGGCAAAGCGGTTGAACTGCTCGCACAGCCTGATCTCCGTGCCGTTCATCTGGCGCCAGACCTGTTCACGGCGCTCCGGGTCGTTTTCCCCGAGCGCGCGCAGATAGCCTTCGGTCAGCTCTTCCATCATTTTTTCAATCTGGAACTTCCCGAGATGGCTTCCGAGCAAGGCAATGCGCCTGCGCTCGTCCTTGGACTTGAGCGTGAAGACGCCGACGGCGATCAACATCACCAGCGTTAAAAATTCCATTACGGTTTTAAGTCTTGTAAAAAGACCTGAGTGTAGTGACCCCGAATCCCGAGGCGCCACAGTCGGAATTCTCTTGCGGCGTGCGTTCTCCTGGCGTCGCCAGCCCCCGATCAGCCGGGCTGGCGACAAAAAGCGGCAGTCCGCCGGTTTGCGTTTCTGATCCGGAGCGGTTAAGCCCATCGCCGCTCCGGTCAGGTCAAGACCTGGCGCGCGGCTCACCACGGTCATTGACGATCACCGTGGGGCCCGGGTCCATGCTCATCTGGACGCGATGCTCCTGGCCGCGGAAGTTGTAGGTGACATCCCACAATTCGGGTTTGGCCTGGTTCGGTACGCTGGTACAACGCTGGACTTCCTGCGTCCTGGCCTGTGGCTGCCCGCCGCCATTGCCGATATTGGCACCCAGGGCACCGCCGGCGATCACGCCGCCCACCGTGGCGAGATCCTTGCCGCGTCCGCCACCGACCTGGTGACCCAGAATGCCGCCGATCACCGCGCCCGCAATGGCAGCGGGAACGTTGGCGTTCGAGCTGCGCTGATCCTGGGCGACCTGTTCATGCTCGATCCAGCATCGCTGCTCTGGCGGTCCGACCACCGCGCGAACGGAGGTGACATCAGCGTCGAACAAGCGCTCGTTCTTGCGCTGCCGTGCGTCATAGATGCCTGATGGTGCATACCGGTCGTCATTGAGCTGTGCATGGGGACTCACGTCGCGTACGGATGAAACACGGTCAGTCAGGCCCATCGCGGCCAGGGACGAATACCGTCCCGGACGCAAGACAACGCAGCGGCCGCGGAAGCGCGAATCATCGCAAACCTCCCACGGTGCCCCGACCACATCGGCCGACGCGGCGCGATCATTGAACCCGAAACGCCGGAGGTTCTCAACCTGTTTCTGCGTCGTGAATGACCGGCCGGAAAAGCGCTCCTGCTCGTAGAAAGTGACCTGTGAAACCACCGGAACGGGAGCATAGCGACGATTGTCGATGCGTTCGTTGGCGGCTACGGCGCGCACCGACGAAATGCGGTCTTGCAAGCCCATCGCCATGAGCGACGGATACCTGCCCGGACGCAACACGACGCAACGACCCGCAAAGCGCGTGTCTTCGCAAACCTCCCAGCGGGCGCCCGCCACCGTCGCTGAGGATGCACGGTCGTTAAAACCGAAGCGCTCCAGGTTGCCGATCTGGCGCTGGGTGGTGAATGAGGGGCCGTCAAAACCCTCGCGCTCAAAAAAGGTCACCTGTGCGACGGCCTGGGTGGCAATCAGCACCGCGCCCAAGGCCAATACCTGCTTCAATCTGGTATTCATGGAGTTTTCCTGTGAAATGGATCACGACGGCAGGCGCCCAAAACGGGTGCGCGCGGCCAGACCTGGGTGCAGTATCGAAAGGGCTGCGCATTCCAGCAAGTGGACTGAATCGCCCGTCAGGGTAGTAGCTGTCCTACGGCTTGGACGGCCTTTGATAGGGCCTGCTACCGTTGGCGCCGCCCGCCGTGACCCGTCAGGCAGGGCTGAAGCGGCCCTGCAAATAGGCACTGATTTTTTCCGAGTCGTAAAGCCACTGGCTGTTGCCGGCGGGGTCGGTGATTCTCAGGCAGGGTACCTTGGCGTGGCCGCCGCGCTGCTGCAGTTCCTGCCGATCGCGGCCTTCATGCTGGGCGTCGATGCGCTGGATCTTCAATGACAGGCGGCTGATTTCCTGCCTGACCTTGATGCAGAAGGGGCAGGTCTTGTACTGGTACAAAACCAGCGACTGGCACTGCTGATCCACCAGCGCCTGCGCGGCGGCCGGCCGGACCAGTCCCTTTGGCCGGGTGAGGTTTTCCTTGAGCAGCATCACCGGACCGAGGATGATGCGCAGGGTTTTGAAGAAGAGTCGGATAAAAAATTTCATGGCCGATTTTAAGCGGCGGCCCGCATCTGCCCGCGCAGCCGGTGCGGGCCGGTGGCAGCAGGCCTTGCTACTCCCGGGAGCAAGCGTGCCGGACGATGGGCATCGGGCGTCGGCTGTGCCGCGCATTCCCTGCACGGCCGGCAAAAACTCAGAATCCCCGGCTGACTGGCTCGTGCAGGAAAGGTAATCGCCGGGCTCAGGAATCTGCGGCCGACCGCCCTTGCCAGCGCTGACAAGGCAGTTGCTGAACTGCAGAAAGTGAAATCAGGGGGAAGGTGGTCCATGGACGAACAGTCAAAACAAGTTATCAGGGAAAACCCCAACAATATTGTTAACAATGATGTTGACAAAGCTGTTGATGAATTTCTATACTTTCCCCATGTTGTTTTGAATTGTGCCGGGGCTTTGGATTGAAGTTCTGTTGGCCTGGCACAGGCTTGCGACAAGTTTGTGGAATTGCCCGGGCATGTTTCATAACCGCCAGCCGGTCCGGGATGTTTCATGTGCCTCTTTAAACGTCCCGGACTGCATCATCACAGCCAGAGGTATTCCATCATGACCATGTCCCCATCCATTACAGCCGGGGTGGCCCCGCACGCCGAGGTCGAGGAAGTCGACGCTGCCTATAAAAAGATCACCTGGCGCTTGATCCCATTCCTGGCTTTTCTCTGGCTGCTGGCCTGGATTGACCGTGTCAACGTCGGCTACGTCAAGCTCACCATGCTCGATGAGCTCAAGTGGAGCGAGTCGGTGTACGGCTTGGGCGCCGGTATTTTCTTCATTGGCTACTTCTTCTTTGAAATTCCCAGCAACCTGATGCTGCAGAAGATTGGCGCCAAGAAGACATTGATGCGCATCACCCTGGGCTGGGGCGCGACCTGCGTGGCCATGGCGTTTGCCAAGACGCCGGAAATGTTCTACGTGCTGCGTTTCGTGATGGGTGCGTTCGAGGCCGGCTTTCTGCCGGGCGTGATCGTCTACCTGACCTACTGGTATCCCAGCGGCCGGCGCGCCAAGGTGTTCAGCATGATCACCGCCGCGTCGGCCCTGTCCAGCGTGATCGGCGGCCCGCTCGCCGGCAATGTTCTCAATCTGATGGGTGGCGTCGGCGGCCTGTCGAGCTGGCAGTGGGTGTTCCTGATCGAAGGCACGCCCACCGTGCTGGCCGGTATCTTCACCTTTTTCTATCTGACCGATCATCCCAAGGATGCCAACTGGCTGACAGCGCGTGAAAAGCAGCTGGTTTCCTCCGAGCTCGAGCGCGACAACAAGGCGCTGGGCCATCGCGAGCACAGCATTTTCGCCGCGCTGAAGGACTCGCGTCTGTGGCTGTTCGTGCTGATTTACTTCTGCATCGTTGCCGCCAACGCCACGCTGAACTTCTATGGCCCCACCCTGGTCAAGGACCTGGGCTTCACCAACCCCGCCACCATCGGCTGGATCATGTCGGGCGCCTTCCTGCTCGGCGCCGGCGCGCAGATCTACAACGGTTCCCATTCCGACCGCCAGCGCGAGGTGCGCTGGCACTGCGCCGGTGCCGTGCTGCTGGGCGTAATCGGCATGCTGATCGTGGCCTTTGCCCAGGGCCGCAGCCCGGCCCTGGTTCTGACCGGCCTGGTGCTTGCCGTGATCGGCACGAGCAGTGCCTTCCCGGTGTTCTGGCAAATGCCCAACCGCCTGCTGACGGGCGCCGCCGCTGCCGTGGGCATTGCCCTGATCAACTCGATTGCCAACCTCGCCGGTTTTGGCTCGCCCTTCATTCTGTCGGCCATCAAGGCCGCCACGGGCAAGCTGACTTCAGGCCTGTTTGTCATCGCCGCCGTGGAAATGCTGGCAGTGCTGCTCATCCTCTGGTTCGTTCCCAAAAACGTGCTGGCCAAATCTAAAACCATCTGAAGGAGATACCAATGACCCGACGCAAACGCCTGGGCGTGCTGACGCCTTCCTCCAACACGGCGCTTGAGCCGCTGACCAGTGCCATGGTCAGCAGCCTGCCCGGCGTGAGCGCGCACTTCTCGCGCTTCACCGTGACCGAGATCTCGCTGCGCGACCAGTCGCTCAACCAGTTCGACGACAGCAAGATCCTGGAGGCCGCCCGCCTGCTGGCCGACGCCCATGTCGACGTGATTTGCTGGAGCGGCACCTCGGCCAGCTGGCTCGGCTTCGAGAAGGACCGCCAGCTCTGCGCGCGTATCACCGAGGCTACCGGCATTCCGGCTACCACCTCGGTGCTGGCGCTCAACGACATCCTGCAAGCCCAGGGCGCGCGCACGCTGGGCCTGGTCTCGCCTTACGTCGAGGACGTGCAGCAAAAGATCATCGCCAACTACCGCGGCATCGGCATTGACTGCGTGGCCGAGCAGCACCTGGGTATCACGGTGAACTTCAAGTTCGGCGAGGTCGAGCCCGACACGCTGCGCGCCATGCTGCGCGAAGCGGCCAAGGCCCAACCCGACGCCATGACCGTGATGTGCACCAACCTGCACGCCGCGCAGCTGGTGGA
>JBKJKI010000225.1:0-8440 GCA_046597475.1 Polaromonas sp.
TGGAAGGCAACCGGTACACCGTAGTGCTAAGCGCCCAAGGCTACGAGCTGCGCTCGCCCGAAGGCGACACCCTGGGCAAGGGCCGCCTGGGCCAGCCTTTGACCTTCAAGGATGACGGGCAAACTGGCGAGCTTTTGGTGGCCAGTGCGGTTGGCAAACCTGGCGCAGAGTTTTACCTTACGCGCTTCTCGCGCCTGGGTGTGACAGAGAAGCTGCAAAAGGACATGAACATTGCCGAGCAGGGCAAACAGTCCGGCGTCATCAGTACCAGCCTGCAAGGGGCAGACCCGGCACGCATCGCGAAGGTGCTCAATGAGGTGGGGGCCTTGTATGTGCGCCAGAACGTCGAGCGCAAGGCTGCCGAGGCCGAAAAAACCATCAGCTTCCTCGACACCCAGCTGCCCCAGCTGCGCAAGGAGCTGGAAGCGTCGGAAGTCAAGTTCAACCAGTTCCGCAACCAGAACGGCACTTTTGACCTCGGGGGCGAGGCCAAGGTCGTGCTCGACCAGGCGGTCAAGTACCAGACCAGCCTGGTCGAACTGCAGCAAAAGCGCAAGGAGCTCGAAGCCCGGTTTACCGCCCAGCACCCGACCATTCAGACCATAGATGCGCAGATCAAAAGCATCAATGGCGACCTCGCCGCCTTGACCAGCAAGGTCAAGACCTTTCCCAACGTGGAGCAAGAGCTGCTGCGCCTGACGCGCGACGTCAAGGTCAACAACGAGCTTTACACCAGCCTGCTCAACAGCTTCCAGCAGTTGCGCCTGGTGAAAGAAGGCAAGGTTGGCAATGTGCGCATTGTTGACGTGGCCGCCGTGCCCGAGCGCCCCGTCAAGCCCCAGCGCTCGATGATCGTGGCGCTGCCCGCCGTGCTGGGCCTGCTGGCGGGGCTGGCACTGGCCTTTGTGCGCAACAGCCTGCGCCCCGGCATCAAGGACCCGACCGACATCGAGCAACACGCCGGCCTGCATGTGTTTGCCACCGTGCCGCACTCCGAGGCGCAGGTCCAGCTGGCCAAAGCCATCAAGGCCAAGGCCCCCGGCAGCCATGTGCTGGCGGTCATCAACCCGCAAGACCCGGTGGTCGAAAGCCTGCGCAGCCTGCGTACCGCGCTGCAGTTCGCCATGCTGGACGTCGCCAGCAACGTGGTGCTGTTCACCGGCCCCACGCCCGGCATTGGCAAGTCATTTACCAGCGTCAACTTTGCCGTTGTGATGGGTGCGGGCAACAAGAAAGTGCTGCTGGTTGACGCCGACCTGCGCAAGGGCCACCTCAACCAGTACTTTGGCCAGGGCCGCGAGCGCGGCCTGAGCGAGGTCGTGAGCGGCAGCGTGCCGCTGGCTGACGCGCTGCGCCGCAACGTGGCCCCCAACGTCGACTTTCTGGCCACCGGCACCCTGCCGCCCAACCCGGCCGAACTGCTGATGTCGCCCACCACCCAGGCCCTGCTGAAGCAGCTCTCCAGCCAGTACGACCTGGTCATCATCGACACGCCGCCCGTGCTGGCCGCATCCGATACCGCCATCCTGGCGCCGCTGGCCGGTGCCGTGTTCATGGTGGCGCGGGCCGAGGTCACCAGCCTGGGCGAGCTGCAGGAGTCGGCCAAGCGGCTGGTGCAAAGCGGCGTGCAGACCCGTGGCGTGATCTTCAACGGGCTCAACGCGACCAAGCGCCGTTACGGTTATGGCATGGGCTACAAGTACGGCAAATACCGCTACACCAACTACCAATATTGAAGTCAGGGGCGCCATGCACAACAACCCGTCAGCGCAGAGCGTGCCACAACACGTCGCCGTCATCATGGACGGCAACCGCCGCTGGGCTCGCGAGCGTGGCCTGCCCAAGGCCATTGGCCACGCCCGGGGCGCCAAGCGCGTGCGCAGCCTGGTCGAGGCATGCATGGCGCGCGGCGTTCGCCACCTCACCCTGTTTGCCTTCAGCACCGAAAACTGGAAGCGCCCGGCCGACGAGGTGAGCAGCCTGATGGGCCTGTTTTTGCGCTACCTGCAAAAAGAAGCCAGCGACATGCACAAAAACGGCGTGCGCCTCAAGGTCATCGGCGACCGCAGTGCCTTTGACGCCCGGCTGCAAACATTGATGGCCAACGTTGAAGCCATGACGGCGCACAACAGCCGCATCACCCTGACGGTTGCAGCCAACTACGGTGGCCGCTGGGACATGCTGCAAGCCATGCAGGCCTGGCACGCCGGCAACCCGGGCGCACCCGCCAGCGCGCTGACCGAAGACGCCTTGCGGCCCTACCTGTGCCTGGCCGGCGCACCCGACCCCGACTTGCTGATCCGCACTGGTGGCGAGTCGCGCATCAGCAATTTCATGCTGTGGCAAAGCGCCTACACCGAGTTGTATTTCACCCCCACCCTGTGGCCCGACTTCAACGCCGAATCGCTAGACCAGGCGCTGGCCTGGTACGCCCAGCGCGAGCGCCGCTTTGGCGGTGCCGAAGCCACGCCCAAACCCCTCACCAGCCAGCTTGCCGCTGGTTAAACCATCATGCTTATCCAACCTGTCATTCTTTGCGGCGGCTCCGGCACCCGGCTGTGGCCGCTTTCGCGCAAGTCATTCCCCAAGCAGTTCGTGCCCCTGGTGGACAACAAAAGCCTGCTGCAGCTGACGCTGGAGCGCGTCGCTCAGCTGGGCGGCCATGATGGGGAAGCGCAGGTCATGTGCGTGGCGGCCGATGATCACCGCTTCATGGTGACCGAGGCCATGCAGGCGGCCAAGGTCAGTGGCATCGTCATTCTGGAGCCCTCCGCGCGCAACACGGCCGCCGCCATGGCGCTGGCCGCGCTGGCGGTGCAGCCCGGGCAACTGCTGCTGTTTTGCCCGGCCGACCACCACATCCCCGATGCCCAGGCCTTTGCCGCCATGGTGAAGCAAGGCCAGGCCGCCGCCGGGCAGGGCGCCATCGTCACCTTTGGCGTCGTGCCCAGTTTTCCCAGCACCGCCTACGGCTACATCCAGCAAGGCCAGGCACAGCCAGACGGCAGCCACCGGGTGGCCCGCTTCATCGAAAAACCTGCCGTTGACAAAGCCCAGGCCCTGATCCTGCAAGGCGACGTACTGTGGAATGCCGGCATTTTTCTGTGCCAGGCCGAAACCCTGCTCAAAGCCTTGAAAGAGCATGCGCCCGACATTCTGGCCCACTGCCAGCAAGCCATGGCCGGCGCCACGCAAGACCAGGCCTTCATCCGGCCCGAGCCACAGGCCTTCAACGCCTGCCGCGCCGAAAGCATCGACTTTGCCGTGATGGAACACCACGCCGATGTGGCCGTTGTGCCTTTCGGCGGCGCCTGGAGCGACGTGGGCAGCTGGAACGCCGTGGCCGAGCTGTCCCAGCCCGATGCGCAGGGCAACCGCACCCAGGGCCAGGCCCATACCCTGCACGCCCGCAACACCTTTGTGCATGCGCCGCATCGCCCCGTGGTGGCGCTGGGCACGCAAGACCTGCTGGTCATCGACACGCCCGACGCCCTGCTGGTGGTGGCCGCCAGCCATGCCGAGCAGGTCAAGGACGTGGTCAACCATCTCACGCAGCAAGGCGTGGCCCAGGCCAGCGCGCATCGCCACACCGCCCGCCCGTGGGGCGCTTATGACAGCGTCGATGCTGGCGAGCGCTTCCAGGTCAAGCGCATCAGCGTCAAGCCCGGCGCCCAGCTGTCACTGCAAATGCACCACCACCGTGCCGAGCACTGGATCGTCGTCAGGGGAACGGCCGAGGTCACCTGCGGCGACAAAACCTTTTTGCTGACTGAAAACCAGTCCACCTACATTCCGCTGGGCACCACGCACCGGCTCAAGAATCCGGGCAAAACACCACTGGAGCTGATCGAAGTGCAAAGCGGCAGCTACCTGGGCGAAGACGACATCGTGCGCTTTGAAGACGTGTACGGCCGCGTCATTCCGATGAGGGCCATGGCATGATTTTGATGCGTTTCCGTCGATACGCTCCCCCTTCGATACGCTCCCTTCGATACGCTTCGCTACTCAGGGCGAACGGACCTACTCAGGGCGAACGGAATAAATAACCTCCGTTCGTGGTGAGTAGCGCGAACCCCCTTCGACTGGCTCAGGACAGGCTTCGATACGGCCTGCTGGCCTACTCAGGGCGAACGGAATAAATAACCTCCGCTCGTGGTGAGTAGCGCGAAGCGCCCAAAACCTCCGTTCGTGGTGAGTAGCGCGAAGCGCCCAAAACCTCCGTTCGTGGTGAGTAGCGCGAAGCGCGTATCGAACCATGAAATCCCGCGCACCGTTCAAGGCAGCCCCTTCGATACGGCCTGCGGCCTACTCAGGGCGAACGGTTCAGGCCTGCGGCCTACTCAGGGCGAACGGTTCAGGCCTCACGGCCTATTCAGGACAAACGGAACTCAGGAAAAACGGACACGGCCAACCCATCCACCCCACCCAATTCAAATAAGCAAAAACATGACCAAAGCACCCCAAAAAACCGCACTCATCACCGGCGTCACCGGCCAGGACGGCTCCTACCTCGCCGAATTCCTGTTGGCCAAGGGCTACGTCGTGCATGGCATCAAGCGCCGCGCCAGCTCCTTCAACACCGCCCGGGTCGATCACATCTATCAGGACCCGCACATCGACAACCGCAACTTTGTGCTGCACTACGGCGACCTGAGCGACAGCAGCAACCTGACGCGCATCATCCAGCAGACCCAGCCCGACGAAATCTACAACCTCGGCGCGCAAAGCCATGTGGCCGTGAGCTTTGAGTCCCCCGAATACACCGCCGACGTGGACGGCATGGGCACGCTGCGCATTCTGGAAGCCATTCGCATCCTGGGGCTGGAGAAAAAAACCCGCTTCTACCAGGCATCTACCAGCGAGCTCTACGGCCTGGTGCAGGAAACCCCACAAAAAGAAACCACGCCCTTTTACCCGCGCAGCCCCTACGCCGTGGCCAAGCTCTACGCCTACTGGATCACCGTGAACTACCGCGAGGCCTACGGCATGTATGCCTGCAACGGCATTTTGTTCAATCACGAAAGCCCGCGCCGTGGCGAAACCTTTGTCACCCGCAAGGTCACGCGCGGCATGGCCAACATTGCCCAGGGCCTGGAAAACTGCCTCTACATGGGCAACATCGACTCCCTGCGCGACTGGGGCCACGCCAAAGACTACGTGCGCATGCAGTGGATGATGCTGCAGCAAGACCAGCCCGAAGACTTCGTGATTGCCACCGGCAAGCAGGTCAGCGTGCGCGAGTTCATCACCCGCAGCGCCGCCCAGCTGGGCGTTACCCTGCGTTTTGAAGGGCAGGGCGTGGACGAGGTCGGCCTGGTCGCCGCCATCACCGGCGACAAAGCACCGGCACTGGCCGTGGGCGACGTGGTCGTCAAGATCGACCCGCGCTACTTCCGCCCCGCCGAAGTCGAAACCCTGCTCGGCGACCCCACCAAGGCCAAGGAAAAACTCGGCTGGGTGCCCGAAATCACGCTCGACCAGATGATCGCGGAAATGGTCGCCCACGACCTCGACCAGGCCCGCCGCCACGCCCTGCTCAAGCACCACGGCTACGAAGTCGCCGTGAGCGTGGAGTAAGCCGCCATGAACAAGCCACTGCGCATCTTCGTGGCCGGCCACCGCGGCATGGTCGGCAGCGCCATCGTGCGCCACCTGACAACGCGCGAGATGGATTGCCGCGCCTTGGCCGGCCCTGAGCCAGTCGAAGGGCTCGCAATGACAGATTCTTCCTCCGTCATTGCGAGGAGCGAAGCGACGCGGCAATCCATCCCCGAACCCATCCCCGAACCCATCATCATCACCCGCACCCACGCCGAACTCGACCTGACCGACCAGCAAGCCGTGCGCCAGTTCTTTGCCACCGAAGGAATCGATCAGGTCTACCTGGCCGCCGCCAAGGTAGGCGGCATTCATGCCAACAACAGCTACCCGGCCGAATTCATCTACCAGAACCTGATGATGGAGGCCAACGTCATCCACGAAGCCTGGCGCGCCGGCGTGCAAAAGCTGCTCTTCCTGGGCAGCAGCTGCATCTACCCGCGCATGGCCCCGCAACCGATGGCCGAAAATGCCCTGCTGACCGGCCCGCTGGAGCCCACCAACGAGCCCTATGCCATTGCCAAGATTGCCGGCATCAAGCTCTGCGAAAGCTACAACCGCCAGTACGGCGCCAGCCACGGCACTGACTACCGCAGCGTCATGCCCACCAACCTGTATGGCCCGGGCGACAACTACCACCCCGAAAACAGCCACGTCATTCCCGCGCTGATCCGCCGTTTTCATGAAGCCAAAACCAGCCAGGCCCCCAGCGTCGCCATCTGGGGCAGTGGCACGCCGTTGCGCGAGTTTTTGTACGTAGACGACATGGCCGCCGCCAGCGTGCATGTCATGAACCTGGCCCCCGCCACCTACGCCGCCCACACCCAGCCCATGCAAAGCCACATCAACGTCGGCTTTGGCAGCGACGTCAGCATTGCCCAGCTGGCCCGCAGCGTGGCCCAGGTGGTGGGCTACTCCGGCGAGATCACCTTCGACGCCAGCAAACCCGACGGCGCCCCGCGCAAGCTCATGGACTCCAGCCGATTGCACAGCCTGGGCTGGCAGGCCAAAGTGGGGCTGGAAACCGGATTGGCGCTGGCCTACGCCGACTTCTGCAAACCCGAATGAAACCATGGACTGCGACAGCCTGCGGCCTTGCAGTGACGGTCAAGAGTCGTCATTGCGAGCCTAAAGTTCCGTTCCCAGCCACACACGAGCCATGAACCGGTGCAATCTATCTTTGTCATTGCGAACGAAGTGCGGCAATCCATGTCTGCGCTTTTTCGGCGATGGATCGCCGCGCTTCGCTCGCGATGACGAATCGGGGACTGTTCATGGAAAGCGAAGCACCGCAATTCATGTTGAATACTAAACGCAACCTGCGTATACTTGGTTTATGAAAGCACTCTTCAAAGAGATGCCTGTGTTCGCAAAGTTTCGCGCTGACTACCTTTCAGATGAAGCATTTCGTGGACTGCAAAACGCCCTGATGAAGCACCCTCAGGCGGGGGATGTTATTGAGGGTGCAGGTGGCTTGCGCAAACTCCGGCATGTGGATGCACGCCGGGGTAAAGGCAAACGTGGCGGTTTGCGAGTGATTTACTACTGGTGGGATGCTGGTTCGCAGTTTTGGCTCTTTACCTTGTACGACAAGGACGAGGCCAGTGACCTGACAGAGCAGGAACGCAAAGCGCTTAAAGAAATGCTCAAACGTGAATTGGAGGCTAGACAATGATTAAACGAAATTTATTTGCAGAAATCAGTGAAGGTTTTAATGCGCTTGCCGACGAAAGAGCGGGCAAAAAGACACTGCGCACTCACGAAGTTGACTTGTTGCCCGTACCCGATGTCAATGCCGCAGAACTGATCGCGCTGCGTGAGCGTTTACACCTGTCAAGGCCACTATTTGCCCGCTACCTTCGCACCAATCCACGCACACTCGAAAACTGGGAGCAAGGCAGAGCAAAGCCCAACGCACAAGCCGCCTTGCTGATCCGCCTGGTTGCAAACTATCCGGACACGGTTGATCGATTAGCCAGTGTCTAGCACCTTGTGATCAGTGTGACGTCATGCAAGCATCTGCGGCAACAACCGCGTGGTATTCAACATCGCAGGCAACAAATACCGCCTTGTGGTTGAAATCCAGAACCAGGCAGGCATCGTCTGGGTCAAGTTCATAGGCACGCATGCCCAGTACAACCTCATCGACGTGGAGAATATCAATGCACATTAAACCGATTCGTAACGACGACGATCTGCGTGCTGCCTTCATACAGCTGGAAAATGTTTTTCAAGCCAAAGTCGGTACGCCCGAAGCCGATGAGATGGAAATTCTTGTTGCCATGGTCGAGGCCTACGAGAACAGGCACTACCCCATCAGCCCCGCCGATCCGGTGGACGCCATCAAATTCCGCATGGAACAGCAAGGCCTGACCCCGCGTGATCTTGAGCCTTTTATTGGCCCCAGCGGCCGCGTGTCTGAAGTGCTTAACCGTAAGCGCGCACTCAGCCTGCGCATGATCAAGCGCTTGCATGACGGCTTGCGCATACCCTACGAAAGCCTGCTCTCTGAGGCTGTCTGACCCCAACAACACAAGACTTGCGCAAAAACAGCAAGCTGTAATTCGCGGCACCAGCGTTTCAAATAGTTCAGATCAGAACTCGGCTGATCTGAATTACTACTGAATTTATAGCTGCTACCGACCGTATCCATTGGGCTAGAGCCCTAATTGATTAAAAAAATCCCCGCATAGGGCGGGTTGGCCAGCAGGGCGCTGGCCGACACCGCCCCGCGTCGTCATCGCGAGCCCTTCGACTGGCTCAGGGCCGGCCAAGGCGCGGCAATCCATCCCCACCGCCGTCATTGCGAGCCCTTCGACTGGCTCAGGGCCGGCCAAGGCGC
>JBKJKI010000263.1:0-55291 GCA_046597475.1 Polaromonas sp.
GGTACTGATTCGTCTCGGTGAAGATCGTCGAGACGATGCGTTGCCCGAAGGCGCTGTAAAGCGCGTCGTCGACCGCGTTCGCGCTGATCGACAACCGCGAGGCGGTGTCGCGGTTGACGTCGACATACGCCGCCAGTCCCTGCGCGCCGGCATCGCTGCCGACGTTGCGGACCTCGGGCGCGCGGCGCAGCCGCTCGATCAGCTTGCCCATCCAGTCGGTGATCGCGGCGCTGTCGACGCCTTCGAGCGAGACGCGGAACTGCGTCGGCCCGGTTTCGGCATCAATCGTCAGGTCTTGGGTCGGCTGCAAATAAAGCGTCACGCCGGCAACGCTGGCGGCGCGCTCCTTGAGCCGGTCCATGGTGGCCTGCTGGCTGCCGCTGCGCGTGCGCTTGAGGTTGATGAGCATGCGGCCGGTGTGCAGCATGGTGTTGTTGGCCGCATCGACGCCGATGAAGGAGCTCAGCGTGTCCACGTCGGGGTCTTGCAAAATCGCCTGCGCCGCCGCCTGCTGCAATTCGGCCATGCGGGCGTAAGACACCGACTGGGCGGTCTCCAGCCGGGCTTGCAGCTGGCCGGTGTCCTGCGTCGGGAACAGGCCCTTGGGAATTAGCACGTACAGCAGCACGGTCAGCGCCAGCGTGGCCAGCGCCACCAGCAAGGTCGCGCCCTGGTGGCGAAACACCCGGCTCAGCCAGCGGTCGTAGTGCGTGATCACACCGTCAAAAAAGCGCTGCAGCCGCGCGCCGAGCTTGCTGCCCTGGCCGACCGGTTCGTGCTTGAGCCATCGGGCCGACATCATCGGCACCAGCGTCAGTGAGACCACCGCCGAGATCAGGATGGTGATGGCCAGCGTGACGGCGAATTCGCGAAACAGCCGGCCCACCACGTCGCCCATGAAGAGCAGCGGAATCAACACGGCAATCAAGGACACCGTCAGCGAGATGATGGTGAAGCCGATTTGCGTCGCGCCCTTGATGGCCGCCGCCATGGGCGCTTCGCCCTGCTCGATGTAGCGCGAGATGTTCTCGATCATCACGATGGCGTCATCAACGACGAAGCCGGTGGCAATCGTCAGCGCCATCAGGCTCAGGTTGTTCAGGCTGTAGCCCAGCAGATACATGGCGCCGCAGGTGCCGATCAGGGAAATCGGCACTGACAGGCTGGCAATCACGGTGGCGCGCAGGCTGTGCAGAAAGGCAAGGATCACCAGCACCACCATCAGCACGGCCAGCAGCAGCTCGATCTCGACATGCAGCACCGAGGCGCGTATGCCGGTGGTGCGGTCGCTCAGCACATCGACCCTCAGCGCCGTGGGCAGGCCGGCCTGCAGCTCGGGCAGGCGTGCCTTGATGGCGTCGACCGTGGCGATCACGTTGGCGCCGGGCTGGCGCTGCACATTGAGGATGATGGCCGGTTTCAGGCCAGACCAGGCGCCGAGCTTGATGTTCTCGGCGCTGTCGACGACCTGCGCCACATCGGCCACGCGCACGGCGGCGCCGTTGCGCCAGGCCACCACCAGGTTTTTGTACTCGCCCGCTGTCAGCAGCTGGTCGTTGGAGTTGATGGAGTAGGCCCGGGTCGGGCCGTCTATGCTGCCCTTGGCGCCATTGGCATTGGCGGCCGTGATGGCGGTTCGCAAGGTGTCCAGCCCCAGTCCGTGGGAGGCCAGCGCCCGGGTATCGGCCTGAATACGCACGGCCGGTCGCTGGCCGCCGCTGAGCGACACCAGCCCGACGCCGTTGACCTGGCTGATTTTCAGCGCCAGCCGGGTGTCGACGATGTTCTGCACCTCGGTCAGCGGCAGGGTGTCCGAGGTGATGGCCAGCGTCAGCACCGGCGCATCGGCCGGGTTGACCTTGGCGTAGACCGGCGGCGCCGGAAGGTCGGTCGGCAGCAGCGAACCGCCGGCGTTGATGGCGGCCTGCACCTCCTGCTCGGCCACATCCAGCGTGATGCCCAGGCTGAACTGCAGGGTAACGATGGAAACGCCGGCGGCGCTGGTGGAGCCCATGCGCTGCAGCCCGGCCAACTGGCCGAACTGGCGCTCCAGCGGCGCGGTGACCGTTTGCGCCATCACCTCGGGGCTGGCGCCGGGGTAAAGGGTCTGGACCTGGATGGTCGGATAGTCGACCTGCGGCAGCGCCGACAGCGGCAGGAACTTGAAGCCGACAATGCCGGCCAACACAATGGCGACCATCAGCAGCGAAGTCGCCACCGGGCGCAGGATGAAGGGGCGTGACGGACTCAGGGCCGAGCTAGCCGGTGTGGCATCCGCCAGGGCACCGAATGACGTGCCTGGCTCGCCGGCAAGCTCGGTCTGGCTCATGATCCCTCGGCTTGCGAAGCACGGCGGCGGCGCTGCGGGCTGGAAGCCCCGGCAGCCGGCGCCTCGGCGGCCCCGGCCCCGGCCCCGGATGCGGCGGCTGCCGGCGCGGAGGCGCCCGACTGCGCACCACTGGCACGCGCGCGCTTGCCAGGCGCGCCGGCGCGTCCTGCGCCACCTCCCGCGCCACCTGGTGAGTCGCCGGGCAGCACCACGCTGGCGCCGTCCTTGAGCCGGTCAGCGCCTTCGGTGATGACGCGCTCGCCCACTTTCAGCCCCGAGCTCACGACGATCTTGTCCACCGTGGCCTGGCCGCGTTGCACGGGCCGCTGGCTGACGGTGCGTTCGGCGGTGTTCACCACGTAGACATAGTCGCCGTCGTTGCCATGGCGCAATGCCGTGACCGGCACCACGACCGCGTTCTCTATGGTCCTGAGCTGCAACCGCACATTGACAAACTGGCTGGGAAACAGCGCCAGCTGGCTGTTGGCAAAGCGTGCCTTGGCCTTGACGGTGCCGGTGCTGACGTCGACCTGGTTGTCGAGCGAGGCGAAGACGCCGGTATCGAGCGCAGTGGAGCGGGTCCGGTCCAGCGCCGTGGCTTTCATGACCGTGCCCGCGGCTGCGGCCTGCTGCAACTGGCCGGCCTGGTCTTGCGGCACGGCAAACACCACGTCGATGGGGCTGATTTGCGTGATCAGCGCAATGCCGGTGGTGTCGCTGCTGCTGACGATGTTGCCGACGTCCACGGTGCGCAGGCCGACGCGGCCGCTCACGGGCGCGGTGACACGGGTGTAGCCCAGGTTCAGCCTGGCCACGCCTTCGTTGGCCTTGTCGATCACGACCGTGCCCTCCAGCTGTTTGACCAGGGCCGCCTGGGTATCGACGTCCTGGCGGGCAATCGAGTCCTGCTCCAGCAAGGTCTTGAAGCGCTGCAGCGTGACGCGTGCGCTGTCCAGCTGCGCCTCATCGCGCTGGCGCTGGCCGCTGGCCTGCAGCAGGGCCATTTCAAACTGGCTGGGATCAATCGTCGCCAGCAACTGCCCGGCGCGCACCATCTGGCCTTCGGTGAACAGCACTTTTTGCATCACGCCCGAAACTTGCGGGCGAACCTTCACGCTGGCCTGCGGCGTCACGGTGCCCAGCGCTTCGAGGATGACCGGAATGCTGGCGCTCTCGGCGGTGGCCACGCCCACGGTGGTCGCCGGTGCGCCGCGGCGCCCTCCGGCAGCGCCCGGTCCGCCCGCGCCTGCCGTTGCGCCCGGCGCCGGGCTGGGGTGCGTCAGACGCCAGGTCAGCCAGCCGATGCTGGCCAGGACGATGATCGCCACCAGGGCACCCACGACGGCGGCGCGGCGGCTCAGGCGCTTGTGCGGTGTTGCATGGTGGCCGCTGTGCGGCGGCGCATCGGCTCTGGAGTCCATCAGCTGTCCTTTTTCTTATGGCGTGCCGGCCAGTTTGACACGGGAATCGCAGGGTGCATGCGGCGGGACGGGGCTGCCTGATGACGGTGCACCGGCGGTCCGCTTTCATCCCTGATTCAGCGCCTCACAATTATCACTGCAACATTTTGTGGCAGGTGTACGGCCCGAATGAAGCACGTAAACCTGCGGTAAAGAGCGCGGCTGCCGTGCTTGTTGCCTGATTGTTGTCCGATACCGTGAATTGAGTTAGCTATTGTTTTAATAGCTAAAAACTACCGTATTCATTGGACAATAGGCTGATTTAGTCAGGAATTGGCGAAAAAACCGGGTTTTGATGCCGCCAGGGTCGCAGCGACTTCAGCGTGCGTCGGAATGCCGGCCACCGCGCCCTGCCGCGTCACCGAAAGAGCCGCCGCCGCGTTGGCCCATTGAACGGCATTTGCCAGCGGCTCGCCGCGTGCCAGGCTTGCGGCCAGCGTACCGGTGAAGGTGTCGCCCGCGCCTATCGTGTCCAGCACGGTCATGACGCGGCCCGCCAGCGTCATCGCCTCGCAGCCCGCCTGATAAAGCCTGCAACCCGACGCGCCCAGCGTGACCAGCACGGCGCCGGCACCCCGGACCAGCAATTCAGCCGCCGCCTGATCGATGGATGCCGAATGCGCCGGCCCGGCGAGCAGGTAGAGCTCGCTTTCATTGGGTGTGAGCACATCGACCAGCGCCAGCAACTCGTCGGGCAGGGGACGCGCCGGTGCGGGATTGAGCACCGTCAGGGCGCCGCCCGAGCGGGCCAGGCGAAAGGCCTGCAGCGTGGCTTCAAGCGGTACTTCGCACGAAGCCATCACAACCCGGCAGTGGCCCAGCACGTCCTTCGCCGCACGGGCATGGCGTGCGCCCAAGCCGGTGCCGGCCCCGGGGCAGACGGCAATGCTGTTGTCGCCGTCGTCATAGACCAGGATTTGCGCCACGCCGCTGCGCTCGCCAGCGGCCTGCTCGACATGGCCGGTGGCAATGCCTTCGGCCTGCCAGAGCGCCATGCCCATGCGGCCGAAGTCGTCGTCGCCAATGCGCGCGATCAGCGCCACGCGCGCACCCTGGCGGGCCGCAGCCACGGCGGCGTTGCTGCCCTTGCCACCTGGGCTGATGCTGAAGGAATGGGCCATCAGCGTTTCGCCGCGGGCGATGGGCCGCGCCACGCGGGAAACCAGGTCGGCGTTCCAGCTGGCGACGCACACCACGTCAGGCGCAGGCGTGCTCATCAGGTTCCGCCGTAACCCATCAGGTGCGGCAGCCACAACACCGTCTGGGGAAACACCGTCATCAGGAGCAGCGCGACAATCAGCACCGCGATGAACAGCCAGGCTTCGCGGATCATGCCCTTGAGCGGCACCCCGGCCAGCGCGTTGATCACGAACAGCAGCATGCCAAAGGGCGGCGTCACCAGCCCTATCATCATGTTGACGGCCAGCACCACGCCCAGGTGCACCAGGTCAATCCCCAGCAGCTTGGCGGTAGGCAAAAGAATCGGCACCAGCACCAGCAGCATGATGGAGGTGTCAAGAAAACAGCCCAGAATCAGGAAAAGAAGGTTGACGAGGAGCAGAAAGCCCAGGGGGCTCAGCTGCATGCCGGTCAGCCAGTTGGCCACCAGCACCGGGACGTTTTCCGAGGTGAAGATGTAGTTGATGAGAAAGGCCGACGCGATGATCAGCGTGACCGAGGCGCTGGCCTTGGACGATTCAACCAGTATTTCATACAGCCGCCGCCAGCTCAGCGCCCGGTACACCACGCTGGCCAGAAACAGCGCATACAGCGCGGCCACGGCAGCCGCTTCCGTCGGCGTGAAAATGCCGGTGTAGATGCCGCCGAGCAAGACCACCGGCAGCGTCAGCGGCAAAAAGCCGCGCAGCAGGACACGCGGGTAATCCTTGAGGACCATGCGCGCGCCGCGCGGAAAATTGCGATTCACCGCGATGTAATGCACCGCGGCCATCAGCGCCAGCGCCATCATCAGCCCGGGTATGACGCCACCCAGGAACAGCGCGCCCACCGACGCGCTGGACACCATGGCATAGATGACCAGCGGAATCGACGGCGGAATGATGGGGCCTATGGTGGAAGACGCGGCCGTCAGCGCGCCGGCGAACTCGGCGCTGTAGCCGTTTTTCTGCATCATGCGGATGCTCACGATGCCCGGGCCAGCCGCGTCGGCAATGGCGCTGCCGCTCATGCCCGAGAAGATCACGCTGACGATGATGTTGACATGCGCCAGGCCGCCCCGCACCCGGCCGACGATGGCCAGGGCAAACTCGAACAGCCGCTCGCTGACGGTGCCCGAGTTCATCACCGACGCGGCAAAGATGAACAGCGGCACCGCGAGCAGGATGTAGCTGTTGTACAGGCCATTGAGCACCTGTTCGGCCGCCAGGCCCAGGTCCTGGCGCTTGAACACGAGGTAGGAAACACCGCTGATCAGCATGCCAAAGCCTATGGGCAGGCGCAGCACCAGCGTCAGACAGAGCATGACGAGCAAAAGGACAAGGGCGTGGCTCATGGTCGGTTCTTAAAGTTGCTGTTGCCAGTTGCGCCCGAGCAGGCGGCAGAACTTGACGATGTATTGCATGCAGATGACCACCACGAACAGTATGAAGGGCGCGAAGACATAGGAAAAGGGAATGTCCAGCACCGGCGTTTTCTCGCGGTGCATGAAGCGCACGTAGTCAAAGGCTTCGGGCAGCAGGACCAGCAGCAGCCCGGCGGTCAGCGCCGCGCCTATCAGGCCGAAGAGGCGCTGGCCACCCGGCGGCAAGGCCTCGTAGACCAGGTCCAGCATGACGTGCTCTTTTTCCTTGAGCAGCGTGGCCGCGCTCCAGAACACCATCAGGATGTAGAGCACCACGATCAGCTCGTCCGACCAGGCCAGCGGCCGGTCGAACAGGAATCGCATGGCAACCTGCACCACGAAGGTCAGAAAGAGGAGGGCGAATACGGCGGCCGCAATCCCCTCGGCCATCCTTACAGCTCTTTGCCGCAAACGCTCCAGCATGTCTGTTTCCTCCTTACTTGACCTGATTCACGCGCTCAAGCAGGCCCTTGGGCCAGACCTTGGCGTAGTCGGAGTTGAGATAGGTCGTTTGCACCGATTTGCGGAAGGCGTCCACGTCGGGCGTGGTGACCTGCAGGCCCTGCTGCTTGAAGAAGTCCACCAGCTGGCCTTCTTCCTTGATGCGGTTGTCGTTGTTGTAGATCGACGCGGCCTGCGCGGCCGCCTTCACCTTCTGCTTCTGGGCTGGGCTCATGGCATTCCAGGCCTTGTTGGAAACGGCAATGAAGATGCCGTCTACCAGGTGGCTGGTCAACACGATCTGCTTGGTGACTTCGTAGAACTTGGCGGCGCGCACGGAGGGCAGGGGGTTGTCCTGGCCGTCGATGGTGCCGGTTTTCAGGCCGAGGTAGACCTCGCCAAAGGCCAGTGGCGTCGCGGTGGCGCCCAGCGCGTCGCCCAGGAACAGCCACTCCTTGGAGCTCGGCATGCGCAGCTTGACGCCCTTGAGGTCAGCGGGGGTCTTGACGTTTCTGGCTTCGCGCAGATTGACCTGGCGCGTTCCCAGGTAGACGGTGGACAGGGGCGTCACGTCCATCTTTTCCGACACGGTCTTGAACAGCTCGGCGCCTATCGGGCCGTTGAACACCTTTTGCTGGTGCTCCGGGTCGCGAATGATGTAGCCCGCCGTGAAGAGCGAAAACTCCGGCACCAGCTTGGCAATGTCAAAGGCGGAGATAGAGCTCAGCTCGAGGTTGCCCCTGGCCATGGCGGCCGGCTCGGTGCCTTGCTTGAACAGGGCGGCGTTCAGGTTGATCTGCACGTCGAATTCACCGGGCGCATTTTTCTCAAGGTTGTCCTTGAAAACCGTCCACATCTTGGCGTGCCAGTCATCGGGAACGGCTGGCGTGGAAATGCGCAGCACCATCTTGTTCTGGGCGTGGGCGGCGGGCAGCAGGGCGCCCATCAGCAGTGCGGCAAAGGCGGTGGAAGAGGCCGCCAGCAGGCTGCGGCGGAGCAGGGAAGTTTTCATGGTGTCTCCTTCTTTGTAGTGAAATCGTTTGGCAAACCCGGCAAGTATGCGGCCCGCGAGCTAAAGGTTCAGTCGGATTTTGAATCAATGCCGAATGCCTTGATGCTTTGTTCGAGCGCTGCGAACTGGCCGGGCGTCAGCGCCACCAGCGGCGGGCGCACGCGCAGCCAGGCGGGGTCGCCGCTCAGCATGGCCATGATGCCCTTGAGGGCCGGCATCAGCGAGTAGTCATCCAGCAGGCCAATCAGCCGCACGACGCGCTCGCGCTCGGCCGGCGTGGCGGGCGCGTCGGGCTGCGCCACCAGCCGGTGCACGAGACGCGGCATGAAATTGGCCAGCCCGCTGATGGCCCCCGTGCTGCCGCGCCGTCCCATCTCCGGCAGATCTGGCTCGAAGCCGACATAGACCGTCAGGTCTTTCATGAAGGCCTCGGCCAGGCCGACCGAGTGCGCCGTGCTGCAGGCGCTGTCCTTGATGCCGACGATGGTGCCCGGGTACATGGCCTTGAGCGTGGCAATCACATGGTGGGACAGGCCCACGCCGGTGACCTGGGGGATGTGGTACAGGTAAAGTTTGAGTTTGGGCAGATCGCTGCCCAGGCCGTCCATCACATACCGATAGCAGTCAATCACGCCCTGGTCGGACACACCCTTCAGGAAAAAGGGCGGCAGCATCAGGCAGCCGTGAACCCCGGCCAGTACGGCGTGGCGCGTCAGCTCCAGCGTTTCGGGCAGCGCCGCGCAGCTGGTCGAGACCATGATCTGCGCCGCAGGAATGCCCTTGCTAATCAGTTGCTCGACGGCCTGCTTGCGCTCGGCCATTGAAAAAGAAGGGCCTTCACCCGTGGTGCCGAAAGCGGTCACGCCGGGACAGCCGCTGGCGATCAGCGATTGGCAATGGGCGGCAAATTTCAGGTGGTCAATGTCCAGGTCGGCGTTCAGCGGCGTGAGCAGCGCGGGCCAGATGCCGCGGAATGCTTGAAAGGCCTGCAATGGGCTTGATGGGGGGTAGGTTTCGGTCATGCGGGGTTTTCCAGGGACCACGGCATGTCGGGCCGCGGCAGTCCGAGCACGCGGCGGTGCGCGCTCTCGATGTGGTGGCTCAGGCGTTCGACCACGGCTTGCGCATCGCGTCGCTTGAGGGCGTCAATAAACCAGAGGTGCTCTTCCATGGCGGGAATCAGCACATCGGGGGAAAGGGTGGAGCCTTCGAGCCTGATGAGGCGCACACGCAGGCTGTTGATGCGGTAGACCTCTGAAATCAGCTCATTGCCCAGCGCATCAATCATCAGGTCGTGCAGGCCCCAGTCGGTGGCGGTTGCGTCCTTGAGCAGGTCGTCGTCAATCGCCGTGCCGCGAGCGCGCTGCACGATGCTCAGGTGCGCCTGCTCGATCGCTGCCAGGTCGCGATCACTCACGGTGGCGACGAAGCGGCTGGCGGCCTCGCGTTCGAGCAGCCGGCGCAGCTGGAAGGCGTTGTTGATGAGTTTCAGGTCAACATGGGCCACCTGCAGTCCGCGCTGCGGCACGGTCTTGAGCAGACCCTCGGCCTCAAGGCGGGGAATCAGCTCGCGCACGGCGCCCAGCGGCATGCCCAGCAGCTGCATCAGTTCGCGCTGCGAGACGAATTGGCCGGGCCGGATGTTGGCATCGACGATCTGCTGCTGAAAGCTTTCGTAGGCGCGCGCCCGCAGGCTGGTCGGGGCGACGTGTCCGGGCAAGGCTGCGCTGCTCATGATTTTTTCATTCGCCATCGCTGGCGATCACGCCCTTGCGCAGCACAATGTTGCCGTATTTGCGCGATTCTCCGCTGCGCAAAATGGCAAAGGCCGATTGGGCGCGCCGGTAAAAGTCAAAGCGCTCCAGCGTGGCGGCGGGCCGTTCACCGGCCTGCCGCAGCGCGGCGGCAAATTCGGCGACAGGCTCCGGCGTGGCAAGCGCATTGCCCACCACCTGCATGGTCCACGCGGCATCGCTTTCAAAATGGTCGAGCGGCAGGACTTGCAGCACGGCTTGCAAGACTTCCGTGGCGTTGGCACCGGCCAGCTCCACCAGCCTGGCGCCGCCCAGCCGCGCCAGGCGGGCGGCCGGAAAGTTGGCATCGACAATCGCCACCTCGTCGCCATGGCCCATGCTGGCCAGCGCATGGAGAGCGTCGGGCGTTAGCAGTGGCGGTATGTTCTTCAGCATGGATAGGGAGGGGCGAGCTGGCGTTAAAAATATTGGCTGAAAATGGCTCTGACTGCTTGAAGCCGGGCTTCAAAACCCCGGGATTTCCCGGTGGCGATGACTGACATGTTAGTTATAAGATGAGTAAACTTTTATTGGGATTTACCCTGAAATGACGACTTTCTTTCCACCTTGCGCAGGCAGCAGCCTGCGGCTGGGCCTGGGCGGTGCGCCGCTCGGCAACCTGTTTGCGCCGGTCAGCGACGAGGAGGCGCGTACCCTGACCGATGCGGCGTGGAACAGTGGCTGCCGCTGCTTTGACACCGCGCCGCACTATGGGCACGGCCTGTCGGAACGCCGCCTGGGCGATGCCTTGCGCAGCCGCCCGCGCAAGGACTTTGTGTTGTCCAGCAAGGTGGGCAGGCTGCTCACGCCCGATGCCGCCGCGCCCGCTGCGCAAAACGGCTACGTCGGCATTCTGCCGTTTCGCCAGTCCTGGGACTTCAGTGTGGCCGGCACACGCCGCAGCGTGGAAGACAGCCTGCAGCGCCTGGGGCTGGCCAGCCTGGATGTCGCCTATGTCCATGACCCGGATGCGCTGACCCACGGCGACAGCGCGCCCGCGGTGCTCAGGCAAGTGCTGGCTGAAACCCTGCCCGCGCTGCGGCAGCTCAAAAAGGAGGGGCTGGTGCGCGCCATCGGGCTGGGCACCAACGATGTGGCGGTGGTGTTGCAGGTCTTGAAAGAGACCGAACTGGATGTGCTGATGCTGGCCGGGCGCTACACCTTGCTGGACCACAGCGCCCTGGTCGAACTGCTGCCGCTGTGCGTGGCGCGCGGGGTGCGCGTGGCGCTGGGCGGTGTTTTCAACTCCGGCATTCTGGCCACGGGCACTGCCAATACCCAGGCCACTTTCAACTATGCGCCCGCGGCCGCTGCGTGGCTGCAGCGCACGGCGCGGATTGAATCGGTCTGCCAGGCGCACGGCGTTGCGCTGCGGGCGGCGGCGCTGCAGTTTCCACTGGCCCATCCCGCGGTTGACATCGTCATGCTGGGCGCGCGCAGCGCCGCCGAGTGGCACGACGCGCAGGCCATGCTGCGCCAGCCCATCGCGCCAGAGTTCTGGCTGGCGCTGCGCGCGCAGGGCCTGCTGCCCGCCGGGGCGCCCACGCCATGAGCGCAGCGCCGGGCCGCCCCCAAGCAAGCTCGCACCGCAATGCGAAGCATGGAGGTTACCCAGTGAGCGCAGCGCCGGGCCGCCCCAAGCAAGCTCGCACCGCAATGCGGAGCATGGAGCTTACTCAGTGAGCATAGACGCGCACTTTCACTGCTGGAGCCTCGCGCGCGGCGACTACGGCTGGCTCACGCCTGCGCTGGCCCCCATTTACCGCGATGTGGCCGTCAGCGACTGGCAGCAGCAGGCGGCACCGCACGTTGTTGAGGGTGGCGTGCTGGTGCAGGCGGCGCCGACCGAGGCTGAAACAGCCTTTCTGCTGGCCCAGGCCGACGCCCATGCATCCGTGCTGGGGGTGGTCGGCTGGGTCGACTGGCTGGCCCCCGACGCGCCAGCCCGCATTGAAGCGCTGGCGCGCCACCCCAGGCTGAAGGGCTTGCGGCCCATGCTGCAAGACATCGCCGATCCGCGCTGGATACTGCAGCCCGCACTGGCGCCGGCCCTGTGCGCCATGTCCGATGGCGGGCTGGTGTTTGACGCGCTCATCAAGCCGGTTCATCTGCCGCACCTGCTGACACTGGCGGGGCGCTACCCTGAGTTGCGCATCGTGATTGACCATGCCGCCAAGCCCGACATCGCGGCGGGAGCGTGGCAGCCCTGGGCCGATGGCATGGCGCGGCTCGCCAGCCAGACCACCGCTGTTTGCAAGCTGTCGGGCTTGCTGACCGAAGCCGGCCCCGAGGCCGCGCCCGGCGTGCTGCGTCCCTGGGCGGCGCATGTGCTGGCCTGCTTCGGCGCCTCTCGCGTGGTGTGGGGCAGCGACTGGCCCGTGCTGGAAATGGCGGGCAGCTACGCGCAGTGGTGGGCCGAGACGCAATCGCTGCTGCGCCCCTTGAGCCCGCTGGAGCGGGCCGCCGTCATGGGCGAAAACGCCAGGCAGCTGTATCGGCTCTGAAGCCGTCGGCCTGGCCTGACCGGTGCCCGGGCCAGGCTTGCGGCGTCATTAAAATCAGGGTCTTTTGATCGAGAGAACACCGCGTGACTGAATCTGCCGCCGACCTCAAAGACTTAGCCGCGCTTCGCATTTGTCGCGCCGACTACCGCGATGCGGTGCACGCCAGGGCCCTGGTGCAAATGCTTGACGCTTACGCACAGGATCCGGCGGGCGGCGGTGAGCCGCTCAGCGACTTTGCCAGGAGCCACCTTGCCATGGAACTGGCCGCGCGGCCGCAGGCCTTCAGCGTACTGGCGTTTGCCGGCGACCAGCCGATAGGGCTGGTCAATTGCATTGAGGGCTTTTCGACTTTTGCCTGCCGCCCGCTGGTCAATATTCACGACGTGGCGGTACTGGCCAGCCACCGCGGCCAGCGCGTGGCCGAGCGGATGCTGACGCTGGTTGAAGAAATCGCCCGTGAGCGCGGCGCCTGCAAGCTCACGCTGGAAGTTCTGCAGGGCAATGCCAGCGCGCTCAGGCTGTATGAGCGGCTGGGTTTTGCCGGCTACCAGCTGGAACCGTCAATGGGCCATGCGCAATTTTTTCATAAATGGCTGGCGCCGGAGCCATCGGAATCAGCAAGGGCTTGATTGAGCAGGCCCCTCAGGCTGCCGTCTCCAGCAGCTTGAGGCGCTGCACCTTGCCGGATGGCCCCTTGGGCAGCGCGTCCTGGAAACGGAAGTGCTTTGGCGTCTTGTAGGCGCCAAGTTCGATCCGGCAAAATGCCCTGAGTTCGTCCTCCGAGCAGTGCTTCCCGTCTTTCAGCACGATGCATGCCATGATTTCCTGGCCGTAATGCTCGTCGGGAATGCCGACCGCCGCCGCTTCCAGCACGCTGGGGTGCTTGAGCAGCGCCTCGTCAATCTCTCGCGGTGCGATGTTTTCGCCGCCCTTGATGATCAGCTCCTTGATGCGTCCGGTCACGAAGACAAAACCGTCCTCGTCCAGGTAGCCAAGGTCGCCGGTGTGCAGCCAGCCGTCGGCCGTCAGGCAGCGCGCGGTTTCTTCCGGGTTCTTGTAATAGCCCTTCATGACGTTGGCGCCGCGCACCATGATCTCGCCGACTTCCCCGGGCGCCAGCATCTGGCCCGGCTGGCCGATGATCCTGGCCTCGTTGCCATAGGCCCGGCCCGGGCTGCCGATCTTGCGCTGCGCGGCATCGAGCGGATTGCTGAAGCAGGGCGCTGCCGTTTCCGTCAGGCCCATGGTTTCAATCATGCCGATGTTGAAGCGCTCTTCAAAGGCCCGGTGCTGGCTGGGTGGCAGCGGCGCGGAGGCCGAGCGGCAAAAGCGGATGCGGCCAAGGTCCTGGCCGGGTGCTTCCCGGTTGTTGAGCAGGTAGGAAATCATGGTCGGAACCAGATTGATCCAGGTGCACTGGTAATGCGTCGCCAGCTCCCAGAAACCCGAAACGCCGAAACGGTGCGGCAGCACCAGGCTGCCGCCATGCACCAGCGGCGCTGTCGCTGTCACGATCTGGGCGTTGATGTGATACAGCGGCAGGCAGGCCAGGACCCGGTCCCGCGGTCCCAGGGCGTGGGCGGCTGAAACGAACTGCCCGCCGGACACCACGGCACGGTTGGTCAGCACCACTCCCTTGGGCTTGCCGGTGGTGCCCGAGGTGTACATCATCAGCGCATCATCGTCTTCGCCAATGGGTGCCAGCGTCAAGGCCGATTCCGGGGCGGCTATGAACTCCTGCGCATCCACGTCGCAGACCACGACCTGGATGGCGCGCGTGACACCGGCCAGCGCATCGTTCAGGCGCTCGAGCTGGTCGGGCGCGACGAACACGATAGAGGCATCGCTGTGCTCCAGCACGTACTCGAGCTGGGACGACTGGGCCAGCAGGTTCAGCGGGGTGACGCAAAAGCCGCCATACATGGCGCCGATGAAGAGGCGGCAGGTCTGGTAGCCGTTGTGCATCAGCAGCGCCACCTTGTCGCCGGGCTGCAGGCCGCTGTCGGCCAGGTAATGGGCGAGTCGGCGGGAGGCTTGCTGCAAGTCGCCAAACGTCATGGCGAGGCCGGGTTCCGGCGCCATCATGTAGACCGCATCGGGCCGTTCACTGGCCTGAAAATCGACATATTCACGAATCGTGCGCATCATGGCTGGCATCCTTAATGAAGTAAGGCAAGGGTCAATCAACAAATCCTGTTCGGGGCAGGCGGTGGTCATGCGTGGCCGTATTTGCGCAGGTAGTCACCGAAGATGTCTTCCTCGGAGGGCATGTTTTCCGGGATGGTGCGCACCAGGCGGGTGATGTTGAGGTAATGCCGGTAATTCATGTTGTCGGAAAAGTTGTTGCCGCCCCAGGTGCCGCAGCCCATCGACAGGGAAAACGGCAGGCCATTTTCAAAGCTGCCGCCGGTCGCAAAGCAATGCGCCTGGTTGACGATGACGCGGCACACGGGCAGCTCGTTACCCAGGCGCAGCACCTGCGCGTCGTCCGTCGTGTGGATGCTCACCGAGTGGCCCGCGCCCTGGTAGGCATACAGGGCGTTGACGATCTCGCAGGCATGGTCGAAATCGCGCGCCCTGTAGACGGTCAGCACCGGGGAAAGCTTTTCGCCCGAGTAGGGGTAGTCCGGGCCGGTGCCGGTTTCCTCGACCATGAGGAAGCTGGCCTGCTCAAAACGTGCCCCGCCCAGTTGCGCGAGCGCCGCGATGCGCGGGGCGGGTTGCGCCGTCACCGCGGCGTCCAGCTTGCCCTTGGGCCACATCGTGTCCTGCAGCTGGCGTTTCTCGGGTCCGGACAGCAAGACGCCGCCGGCCCCGGCGAGCGCGGCCAGCGCGGCGTCATACACGGCGTCGAGAATGACGACACTGTTTTCCGACGAGCAGCTGGTCGCGTTGTCGAATGTTTTGGAGCTGGCGATCCGCTGCGCAGCCTGGTCCAGGTCGGCGGAGCTGTCAACAATGGAAGCGACATTGCCGGCGCCCACGCCGAAAGCCGGGGTGCCGCTGGCATATGCTGAACGGATGTTGTTCTGCGAGCCCGTCGCCACCACCAGGTCGGCCTGGCGCATCAGTTCCTGGGTCATGTCCTTGGTGATGGGTGCCGGCAGGCATTGCACCAGGTCCAGCGGCGCACCCACCTTTTGCAGTTCGGCATGGATGTAGGCCACCAGCGCCTCGCAGGTGCTCAGCCCCTTGGGGGAGGGCGCAATGATGACGGCATTGCGTCCCTTCAGGGCGTTGATCGCCTTGTTGGCGGGCGTGGCCGCCGGATTGGTCGACGGCGTGATGGCCGCCACCACGCCGACCGGACGCGCGATTTCAACCAACCCGCGCTCCGGATACTCGGCGATGACGCCGACGGTCTTGACATTTTTCAGGTCGCGCAGCAGGCCCAGGGTCTTGCGGTGGTTCTTGATGACCTTGTCTTCGACCTTGCCCAGGCCGGTGTCATGCACGGCCATCTCGGCCAGGGCCCGGTTGTGCCCGGGCTCCATGATGGCCCAGCCCGTGGCAGCGACCACCTCGTCCACCTGTTGCTGCGAATACCGCTCATAAATGCGTTGTGCCGCCTGCGCCTTGCGGATCAGTTCAGTGACGATTGCGGCGGCCGATCCGGCTGCTGGCGGTTGGTTGTATTGTTCAACTAGCATTTTTGGTTTTCATCCATGGGAGTGATAAGGAAAGGAAAAGCGGGTTGTCGCCGCCGCGGGCGCTGCCATGGAAGGCCATGGCAGGCCGGGCAGGCGCTATTTCGTTTTATTTCGCGGTGGACATTCGCAGGACGCCGTTGATGGCCTGTGGTTCTTCGACCGGATCCTTGAGCTTGTTGGTCGGATCGATCCAGAGCGAGCAGACGGCCGCGACGCCCAGCAGGACCGCTGAAATCAGGAAGGGGATCTCGTAGCTTCCAGTGGTCTGAATCAGGTAGCCGAAGGCCACCGGCGAAACCATTCCCGCCACCCCGAAGCCGGTGTTCATCATCCCGCCGGCCGTTCCTGCGAACTTGCCGGCAATGTCCAGCGGCAGGCTCCACAGCACGGCATTGGTCAGTTCCAGGAAAAAGAACGACGCGGCCAGCAGGGCGACCGCCATCAGGGGCGTATCGGTATAAATGGCGGGAACAATAAAGACCAGCGCCCCGCCCAGTCCCACGACCAGCAGCAGGCGGCGCGCCAGCTTGAGGTTGCCGGTCTTTTTGTAGATGCGGTCTGAAAGGACGCCGCCCAGCGTGTCGCCGACGACCCCCGCGAGCAGTGGCAGTGCGGTGAACAGCGCCAGCTGTTTCATGTCGAAGCCGCGCGCATCCTTCAGGTAGGAAGGCAGCCAGGTCAGGAACACCCAGAGCGACCAGCCGTAGCAAAAGTCGACAAAGGTGACCAGCCACATGCGCCTGATCATTTCTTTCCAAGGTGTCTTGCCCGCTGCCGCTTTCTTCATTTCAGCCGCATTGACGCCGATTTCCTTCAACTCCTCGGGCTTGACCCATTTGTGCTCCAGCGGGGTATTGCGGTAGAACCAGACGAAGAAGCAGGTCCAGACCAGGCTGATCGCGCCGAGGATCATGAAGGATTCGCGCCAGCCGTAGGCGGCAACAATCACCAGCACGATGGGTGGTGTCACGGCGCCGCCCAGGCGGGCAAAACTGTGCGTGATCCCCTGCGCAAAACCGCGTTCCGTGGCCGGCATCCAGTAGGTAAAGGAGCGGGTGGCAGCCGGAAATGCGCCGCCTTCGCCAATGCCCAGCAGGATGCGAAACATGATCAATGACCACAGGCCCCAGGAAAAACCGCAAAGAATCGTTGCGATGGCCCAGATGGTGCTGAGAATCCCCAGCACCAGCCGGGGGCCGTATTTGTCGGCAAACCAGCCGCCCAGGATCTGCATGGCCGCATAGGGGTAGGCAAAAGCCGAAAAAACCAGGCCGAGCTGGGTGGGCGTGAAGCCCATTTCCTGCTTGAGCATGGGCGCAATGATTGAAATATTGACGCGGTCTATATACGCGATGAAATACATCAGGCACATGAGGCCCAATATGAGATGCCTGACCTTTAACGATTTTTTCATGTCTCCACCTTGTTGTCGTGAGTGGTAATCAAGTTTTGCTGACAGCGCAAGGCTGCCGCATTTGTAAACTTCCGGTAACAGCTAGTGGCGCGTCTGTGTCGCCTTGTTCGCTGTTGCCTTGCTGTGCCTGCTGAGCGTGGTCTTGCCTGTAAAGCCCTCCTTGACGATCAATGGGTCCGCGAAATTCGCAACTTCGAGATTTCATGCAAGAACTGCCTGGGGGTATTCCTTGCGCCAATTCCCGACTGCATACAAAGTATCGATTAAATGAAATGCTGTATTTCACTTGGCACCAATATATGCTCAATTAAGGAGGCCTGCAAGAAAAATTGCAAAAAAACGAGAGGGTGAATTTCAATAAATAAAAAGATTGAAATCGGCGTCTCTTTGGGTTTTCAGCCAATGAATAATGTTGCTATATGAAACCCAGCACAAACATTGAGACGCAGTCTTCCGGTTCGGCGGCCCTGAGGGCTTTTGCCGTTCTGGAGGTCGTGGTTCGGGCCGACAAGGCAGTTTCCCTGGACGAAGTGGCTTCGGCCAGCGGTCTTCCCAAGCCCACCGTGTATCGCACGCTGATCATGCTGGAGCAGGCTGGCATGCTGCTGCGCGAGCCGGTCGGCAAGCGCTATACCGCCGGACCCAGGCTGTCAACATTCGCGCTCGACGTGCTGACCAATTCCATCGTCAGGGCGCCGGCTCACAGGGTGTTGCAGCGGCTGGTCGACGAAATCGGGGAAACCTGCAATATCTCCATGCTGGACGGCAACAGCCTCGTCTATTTCGATCGCGTGGAAACGCTGGCGCCCCTTAGGATGAACCTGCGGCCCGGCTCGCATGTGCCGCTGCACTGCACCTCGGGCGGCAAGCTGCTGTTGAGCCAGCTCTCGACCGATCAGCGCCGCAAGCTGATGGGCGGCGGCCCGCTGCAGCGCTGCACCGAAAACACCATCACCGATGTGAAAGTGCTGGAGCAGGAGCTTGAACGCTTCAGGGCAGACCGGGTGGCCACCAACAACCAGGAGTTCCAGGTCGGCATGATTGGCGTGGCGGTTCCCATCCTGGATAACACCGGCCGTACCTGCGCCGCGCTCGCGCTGCAGGCGCCGGTGGTCCGCATGAGCCTGGAGCAGGCCTTGCAGCATGTGCCGACCTTGCAGGTGGCAGCGCAAGCCCTGTCGACGGTGCTGCGCCAATAGCCTTCAGAGGCGCTGCCCTCCAGGTTCACCCAGCCAGCGGTTGAGCAGCAGGCCGACTCCGGCGCCCATGGCTTCGGCGATGACAAAACCCGGCGCACTGCTGGGCGCAATACCGGCAAAACTGTCCGAGAGCATGCGGCCCAGCACGGCGGCCGGGTTGGCAAACGAGGTGCTGGCCGTGAACCAGTAGGCCGCGCCTATGTAGCAGGCCACCAGCGCCGCTGCCTTGTGCGCGGGCGCTTGCAGCACCACCAGAATCAACCCGGCCGTAGCCACGCCTTCGGCCAGCCACTGGCCCCAGCCGCCACGCAGCTTGCTGCTGGACTGCAGCACGCTCATGTCGAACATGGCGTGGGCAAGCCAGGCGCCTGCCACCGCGCCGAGCAATTGGGATGCTATGAAAAGCAGAGCTATCTGTGGCCGTTCTTCAAGGGCTGCAGTGCCTTTTGACCATAAAACAAGCGTCACCAGCGGGTTGAAGTGCGCGCCGCTGATGGGCCCCAGTATTTCAATCAGCACATAGAGCGCCCACACGGTGGCCAATGTGTTGGCCAGCAGGGCGATAGCGGTGTTGCCGCCGCTCAGGCGCTCGGCCATGATGCCCGAGCCAATCACGGCGCAGAGCAGGGCAGCGGTGCCGAAAAACTCGGCCAGCAAGCGGTGTCTTAAAAGAAGCGGGGCGGCACGGGAGTGCGCCTGACTTTCCGGGTTGATCGACAGTTGGCTCATGAACCTGCCAACTCACGCGCATGGGTTTGCAGCTTGTCGCGCGGGCTGCTTCCGGCCGAGAAAGCCTTGAAGCGACCCCTGCCGATATGGTTGAGCACGGCTTCGGCCAGTATGCTCCGGGCCGAGTTGTGGGTGCATAAAAACAGGACGTTGACGGGACGATCAGTCATGATGTGTTTCGGGGCGGTGGTGGGAAGTGGTGAACTATAAATTTAATAGCAAACTGTGACCGTAGCTAAAGGGCTAGAGGCCGATTTCACTCGATTTATACCCGGAAGATCAGCAATTCAGGCAACTGGCGCTGCTGCTGGCTTCACAGACCTGGCCTTCGCAGCAATATTCGGTCAGATAGCCCAGCAAGCTGTTCATATGCCCGAAGTCGGCGCGGTAAATCAGGTTGCGGCCGCGCGCCTCGGCGTTGACCAGGCCGGCGTGCGCCAGTTCCTTGAGGTGAAAGGACAGCGCGCTGGGCGCGACGCCGAGTTGTTCCGCCATGACGCCTGGCGTCAGCCCGGCCGGGCCGGCCACGACCAATGCACGAAAGGCGCGCAAGCGCTGTGTCTGGGCCAGCGCGGCCAGCGCCTTGACGGCGGAAGACTCGTCCAGTGATACAAATTGAGCGGGAGATGATATTTCCATCATTCAAATATAATTGAATTATCAAATCAATGCAATTTTCAACAGGAGCCCGAAGCCCATGTCCAACATCACTATTTATCACAACCCGAAGTGCGGCACCTCGCGCAACACGCTGGCGCTGATCCGCAACACCGGCACGGAGCCCGAGATCATCGAGTACCTGAAGACGCCGCCGACACGCGAAACGCTGCTGATGCTGGTCGCACAGATGGGAATACCCGTCAGGGATCTGATCCGTGCCAAGGAAAAGCTGTACGAGGAGCTGCAACTCGCCAACCCCGCGCTCGATGACGACGCGCTGATCGCCGCGATGCTGGCCCACCCCATCCTGATGAACCGGCCGATTGTGGTGACGCCGCTGGGCACGCGTCTGTGCCGGCCGTCCGAGGCCGTGCTGGACATCCTGCCCGTGCCGCAACGCGCCGCCTTTGCCAAGGCAGACGGCGAGCAGCTCATCAACGAGCGGGGAGAGCGTATTGCCGGACGCTGATTCCCTGGCCCTGAGTCTTCCGAACATCGACCCGACGCTGTTTGTGGCGCCAGCGGCCCGGCCTGTGCAGGCGCGGGCAGCCAGCAGCCACGCGCCGCGCGTCCTGCTGCTGTATGGCTCGGTGCGCGAGCGCTCCTACAGCCGCCTGGTGAGCGAGGAGGCAGCGCGGCTGCTGCAGGCCATGGGCGCGGAGACCCGCACTTTTGACCCGCGCGGCCTGCCCTTGCCCGACGACGCGCCCGACAGCCATCCCAAGGTGCGGGAACTCCGGCAACTGGCGCATTGGGCAGAAGGCATGGTCTGGACCTCGCCCGAACGCCACGGCGCCATGACCGCCATCATGAAGGCGCAGATCGACTGGATTCCGCTGGCCGAGGGCGCGGTGCGGCCCACGCAGGGCAAGACGCTGGCGCTGATGCAGGTGTCGGGCGGCTCCCAGTCCTTCAATGCCGTCAACCAGTTGCGCGTGCTGGGCCGCTGGATGCGCATGCTGACCATTCCCAACCAGTCCTCGGTTGCCAAGGCCTTTCTCGAGTTTGACGAAGACGGCCGCATGAAACCCTCGGCCTATTACGACCGGGTGGTCGACGTGATGGAGGAGCTCGTCAAGTTCACCCTGCTCACCCGCGATGCGTCGCCCTGGCTGGTGGACCGCTATAGCGAGCGCCGGGAGAGCGCCGAAGCGCTGTCCAGGCGGGTGAACCAGCGCGCGCTCTAGGCGCTGCCGGGTTTTTAAGCCAGCTGGCCGCGCCCTCGTGGCACGCGCCCCTGCAGTTTCATCGGTGCGCCGCTTTCCGTTTCGGCCGCTTGGCCTGCCGTCTCGCCCACTTCACTTGTCACATAACTGCCATCGAACTGACATGGCCATGTCACCCCGGGCGCACAAAATTCCGGCATGACCGCAGCATGGAGCACGAGATGACAGCGAATCTGGCATTGAACAATGAGCCGCCCACGCGGGGCGATGGCCTGGCCGGCAGCGCCAGGTCGCTCCCGCATGACCTTGACAAACAGCGCTTGCGCATTTTGCGCTGCACGGCGCAGGCCATGGCCAGCGGTCCGGGCGGTCTGCGTTACAGGGCGGGAACCCGCCTCTGGCTGGACGGGCTGCCCGTCGGTAGAGGCGCCGCCGGTCCGGCAGGCCGCTGCGCGAACGCGGCTTCGGCAGCCGCCGCTGACTGAGCACCCCATAAATTTCCAGCCCCGCCATCGGGGCTTTTTTACGGCCCGTCCGCTTGATCAGGGCAAGTTGAGACCACCACGAAGCAAGGAGTTAATCATGAAAGAGCTGCCCAACCCCACCTTTGCATTGTCGCCCGTCGCGATGCCACGGGGGTCACTTCATCAAAGCTGTCATGCAGTCATTCCGGCCCCCGTCGCCCCCATCGCGGTTGCAACGCGGCCTGCGGTGGGGAAAATTTCCGTGGGCTGGGCGCGCCATCAGGACGAGGTCAGACAGGCGCAGCGCCTGAGGTACCAGGTATTTGCCATGGAAATGGGTGCCAACCTGCCCAAAACGCTGGCCGGCCATGACATTGACCTGTTTGATGACTTTTGCGAACACCTGCTGGTGCGCGATGCGGCCAGCCAGGAAGTGATTGGCACCTACCGTGTGCTGACCCCGACCCAGGCCAAACGCGTGGGCAGTACCTACAGCGACACCGAGTTCGACCTGACCCGGCTGCGCAGCCTGCGCGAGCGCATGGTCGAGCTGGGCCGCAGCTGCGTGCATGCCGACCACAGGCACGGTGGCGTGATCCTGGCGCTGTGGGGCGCGCTGGCCGAGTTCATGGCGCGCAACCAGCTCGACACCATGATCGGCTGCGCCAGCATCCCGATGCAGCACGACGGAGTTTCCTGTGGCCACGCGGCGGCAAGCATCTGGCGCCAGCTCAGGCAGACCCACCTGGCGGCGATTGAATACCGCGTGACGCCGCGCCTGGCCCTGCCGGTGGAGCAGCTTGACGATTCGCTGGCGGTGGAGCCCCCGGCGCTCATCAAGGGCTATTTGCGCCTGGGCGCCAAGGTGCTGGGCGCACCCGCCTGGGACCCGGATTTCAACTCGGCCGACCTGCCCATGATGATGCGCATCAATGATTTGCCGCCCCGTTATCTGAAGCATTTCTCGGCCAAGCTGACGCAGGCCTGATGCGCATGCTGTCTGGCACGGTGGCTCATCGGCTCCCGGCTCCTGGCTTTGGGCAGACCTTGGTGTGCCATGGCATGACAGCTTGCAAGGCCGGCGCAGCGGGCGCACTACCCCGTCACGAAACTGTCACGCCCTTGTCATCAAAAAGGTAAATACTTGTGCTTGTGGTTTTTGATGATTTAGTCCCAGGTTTTGCCGATGACCCTGCCTCCCATTTCGCCGCCCAAAGACTCGCCGCAACTCAGGTTTCTTGACCGCGACCACAGCATTCTCGCGTTCAATGAACGGGTGCTTGACTGGGCCAGGCGCGAGGACGTGCCGCTGCTCGAGCGTCTGCGCTTTCTGTGCATCGTGTCCTCCAATCTGGATGAATTTTTTGAGGTCCGGGCTGCGCCCCACCTTATCGCGGCGCAGGGAAAAGAGCAGAACGGCGTCTATACGGCCCAGTCTTTCAAGGCTCTGTCGGCCATCGCCCACGACATGGTGGCGCGCCAATATGCGCTGTACAACGACGCCTTGCTGCCGGCATTCGAGCAGCTGGGCATACGCATCGTTTCGCATGGCGAGCGCAATGCCGCGCAGCGGCGCTGGGTCAAGGCGTATTTTGAAAGGGCGGTGCGCCCGCTGCTGATTCCGGTCGGGCTTGACCCGTCGCATCCGTTTCCGCAGGTGGCCAACAAGTCGCTGAATTTCATCGTTCGTCTTGGCGGGCGCGATGCGTTTGGGCGGGAAAACGAAATTGCCATCGTCAAGGTGCCGCGTGTGCTGCCGCGCCTGATCCCCATGCCGGGCGCCGCCGGCGACAAGACCCGGCTGTTTCTCTCGCTGTCCAGTGTGATCCGGGCACATCTGGGCGAGCTTTTTGCCGGCCGCAAGGTGGGCGAGTTTTCCCAGTTTCGCGTCACGCGTCATTCAGATCTCGAGGTTGATGAAGACGATGTGAAGAACCTGCGCACCGCCTTGCGCCTGGGGCTGGAGCAGCGCCACTACGGCCAGGCGGTTCGCCTGGAGGTGTCGGCGGGCTGCTCCGACTATCTCGCCGGTTTTTTGCGCAAGCAGTTCAACCTGCCCGAGCTGGCGCTCTACCGCGTCCATGGGCCGGTCAATCTGGTTCGCCTGACGCAGCTGGTGGACCTGGTCAATGACCCCAGGCTGCTTTTTCCGCGCTACAAGGCCTGTTACCCCACGCAACTTCAGCCAGGGCAGTCGTTCTTCGAGCGGCTCAAGCAGGGCGACGTGTCCATTCACCAGCCGTTCGAGAGCTTCGAGGGCGTGCTGGCCTTTCTGCGCGAAGCGGTCAACGATCCGCAGGTGCTGGCCATCCGGCAAACCATTTACCGCACCGGCACGGATTCAGAGCTGATGCTGCTGCTGCGCGAGGCGGTCCGGCGCGGCAAGGAGGTGACTGTCGTGGTGGAGCTCAAGGCGCGTTTTGACGAGGAGGCCAACATCAACTGGGCGGAAATGCTGGAGTCCGTAGGCGCCCAGGTGGTGTATGGCGTGATGGGCCTGAAGACCCACGCCAAGATGCTGCTGGTCACCCGGCGCGAAGGACGGCGGCTGGTGCGCTACGCGCATCTCTCGACGGGCAACTACAACCCCGGCACCGCCCGCCTTTACACCGACGTGAGCTACCTCACCGCCGACCCGCTGCTCACGTCGGACATTGACCATGCCTTTGTCCACCTGGCCAGTCACAGCCGCTTGCCCAAATTGCACCGCGTGCTGCTCGCGCCATTCCAGCTGCAACGCAAGCTGCTGGAAAGAATCGATGCACTGGGCCAGGCAGCCCTGCAAGGCAAGGACACGCGCATCGTCATCAAGACGAATGCGCTGACCGATGAGGACCTGATGCGGGCGCTGGTCAGGGCCGGGCAGTGCGGGGTGAAGATCGACCTGCTCGTGCGGGGCGCGTGCATGCTGCCGGCCCAGCTTGCCGGCGTGACGGACAACATCCGGGTGCGTTCGGTGATCGGGCGTTTTCTGGAGCATTCACGCGTGTTTTATTTCCGCTGCGCCGACGAGGAAACCCTCTACCTGTCCAGCGCCGACTGGATGAACCGCAATATGCTGCGCCGGGTGGAGCTGGCTTGGCCGGTGACGGACCCGGTGCTGCGCCAGCGCCTCATTGACGAATGCCTGGTTGCCTACCTGCATGATGGGCGCGACGCCTGGGACATGCAGCCAGACGGAACGTATGTACAGGTGAATCCTGCTGACCCGGCGCAGCGGCACAGCGCCCAAGCCGCGCTGATGGCCCGCTATCGCGCACCGGGATCACAAGGAAGCTAAAACCATGGACCTGATTCTCTGGCGGCATGCCGAAGCAGAAGACGCGCCTGAAGGCGACTTGCAGCCATCAACTGACCTGGCGCGCGCCTTGACGGCGCGGGGCGAAAAGCAGGCCGCGCGCATGGCGGGCTGGCTGGACCGGCAGTTGCCCGGCAGTACGCGCATCCTGGTGAGCCCGGCCCGGCGCTGCGAGCAGACCGCCCTGGCCCTGGGGCGAAAATTCAAGATTCGCGAGGAACTGGCACCCGGTGCCGCGCCGGCGCAACTGCTGGCGCTGGTGCAATGGCCATCGTCCAGGTCACCGATTCTGGTGGTTGGGCATCAACCCACGCTAGGGCAAACCATCGCGCAGCTACTGGGCTTTCAGGAAAGCGACTGTGCCCTCAAGAAAGGCGCGGTCTGGTGGCTGCGCTCACGCGAGCGCGAGGGTCAAAACCAGACCGTCGTGCAGGCCGTGCAGTCGCCCGAATTGCTTTAAGTGGGGCAACGATTTCTTACTTCTTCAGCGCCGGCCGGCCGGTCTTGATGGCGGGAACCTCTTCCAGCGCTGCCAGGTAGGCAGCGTCAGTCAGCGAGGCCAGTAGTTTGATGCCAGCGCGCAGCAACTCGCTCTTCTTGATCGGGCAGGCGAGCCTGGCAGCACGCTGCTTCAGGTCTTCCAGCACCCCATATTCCACCTTTGGAATGGTAAAACTGTCGCGGACCAGCTTGGGTTTCTTGGATTTTTGGGTTACGGCCGCCTTCTCTGGCTTTGCCGGCGTGAAAGCTTTGGAAAGAAGCGGTTTCACGGCTGCTTTCCTGGCGCCTGCCTTTGCTTGCGGTGCGGTCCCCGCGGGTTTTTTTGCAGGAACTGGTGAAAGGGCGGTTTTTTTCAAAGTGGTCATGGGTCTCTTTTTTTTTCTTGTTGAGAGGGCTGTTGAGGCTATACGATTCAAAAAAAATGACAAGCCCCGTTGCACTCACAAGCCCGAAACGACCAGCGTCCACGGCGTCTTTTGCCAGGCGAGCACTTCTTCCTGAACCAGATGCGCCGATTGGGGAAAGGCGCGCGCCCAGCCCGGCCGGCAGCTCAGGACGAAGCGCCTTCCAGGGTCGACCACCGCTTCCAGCTGCAAGCCCTGGAGTTCAGGTTCGCGCCGCGCATGGCAAAAAATGACGGCCAGCCGCAGGCAGAGCAGTTGCTGCACGAACACGCGGTCTTCAAAGTCGGCATCGAGCTTGCGCAGCTTGCCCCGGTGGCCGAGCACCAGCAGGCTCAGGCGATGCAGTTCATGAAGCGCGAAACCAGGTGCGTCGGCGTTGTCCAGAATGTAGGCGCCGTGCTTGTGATAGTCGCTGTGCGAGATCTGGCTGCCGATTTCGTGCAGTTGCGCGGCCCAGCCGAGCTTGCGCTGTGAGCTCTCGGATTCCGCCTCGCTCAAGCCGGCGCGCGCCATCATGAAAAGGTGGCGCGCCACCTTGCCCAGACGCCCGGCCTGTTCTGCATCGGTATTGAAGTTATGGGCCAGGCGTTGCACGCTGACCGAGCGCAGATCGCTCAAGTCTTCGTCCCGTTCCACCAGGTCGTAGAGCACGCCGTGGCGCAGCGCGCCTTGCGCCGCTTCCATTTGCTCTATGCCCAGCAGGTCGAACAAGGCCCGCAGCACGCTCAGGCCGCCACCAATGACGGGGCGCCGGTCCTCCTTCATGCCTTCGAGCTTCAGACGGTCGGCGCTTTGCGCCTTGATGAGGCGCTCCAGCAGCCAGTCCAGTCCTTCGCGTGTGATGACACCGGGAGGCCAGCCCGCGATGGTCAGCACCTCGCTCACGGCGCCTATCGTCCCCGAGGAGCCGTAGGCCACATCCCAGGTGTCGGCGCGGTAGATATTGACGGCCTCGTCAAGCACCGCCTTGGCGGCAATTTCAGCCATCTCGAAGGCGCGCGCGCTGAACAATCCATCGGGAAAGTAGCGCATCGACCAGGCCACGCTGCCAACGCGGTAGGACTCCATGGTGCCCGCTTCAAGACCCTGGCCGAGGACCAGTTCGGTGGAGCGCCCCCCGATATCGATCACCAGCCGCCGCTGGCCAGACTGTGGCAGGAGATGGGCGACGCCCTGGTAGATCAGCCGGGCTTCCTCGCGGCCCGAGATGACATCGATAGTGAAACCGATGATTTTCCTGGCCTGTGCCAGGAATTCGTCGCGGTTGCGCGCTTCGCGCAGGGTCTGCGTGGCCACCGCGCGGACTTGCGCCTCCTGGAAACCTGCGAGCCGTTCACCGAAACGCGCCAGGCAGTCCCAGCCGCGCTGCATGGCTCCGGCTGACAGATTTCGGTCCGCGTCAAGTCCGTTGCCCTGGCGGACGGTTTCCTTGAGGTATTCGATGCGGTGGATACGGCCGTGGTCAAAGCGGCCAATTTCAAGACGAAAGCTGTTGGAACCCAGGTCCACAGCAGCGAGAAGCGTTCCGTTTTGCATGTCTGAGTTTCTTTTGGGAGGCTCAGCATAGCATTCGCGCGCTGTCCGAATCCGCCTGATTGCACACGGGCGCATCAGCCTAGCAGCCGGCCTTCGGGCGTCATCATGCCTTGCGTAACAAAGGTATTACTTCGTCGCTGGGCATTGAAGCTGACACGAAAGCCGCCGATGTCCCGGCTGGAGCGTCGCTGAAACGCGGCGAGGGCGCTTTGCCGCGTCAGCGTGCCTTCGACTTCGCCAAGCACCTCAAAGGTGTAACGGGCGGCAATAAAGCCTGCCAGGCTCAAAGGGGACGGGGCTTCGTCGAACAGCCGCGCCAGCGTTTCACGGTAGCTTCTCACGATGGGCAGGCTGGCGTTGACCAGGGGCACCGGCTGGGTGGCAATCACCGGCGTGTTGCGCGCGGCGCCCATTTGCAGCAGGGTCTGCAGGTTCACATCGGCCAGGGCCACGAGGTAGCGCTGGCGGGCCTGCTTTTCAAGGCCCTGGCTGAACTGGGCCAACTCCGGCGTGCCACCGACGAACAGCAGCACGGCGGGTGTTTTCGCCGTCATTTTCTGGCCGAGCATGCGCAGGTCGCCAGCGCCCTGGAATGACTGCAGCTGCAGCCGCATCGTCGCCGCGATGCGTTCAAGTTCAAGGTGGTAGGCGGCATGGTCGCGGCTGCTGGCGTACACCGCACCCAGGTCTTTCAGGCCCATGACCGACAGGGTTTTCAGTGCGTAGGCAATCTGTTCCTGGCGGGCCGCAAAAATCGGAAATGTCTTCTCATCCACTTCAAGGCTGGAGTTCTGCAGCCAGGGCGCGGCATGCGCGATGTTCAGGCCGCCCTGGCGCGACAGTGCGGCGACCTGGCTGGCCAGCGGGTCGCCGACCGTGCCGGACAAGGCCGCGCAGCCGGCGTTGCCCTGCAGCGAGTCCATGGCGGCGCGCAGGCTGGCGGGCGTACCGTCGGTTTCCAGCGTCAGGTGTTGCACCATGCGCCCGCGAATGCCGCCGCGCAGGTTGATGTCCTGCCAGGCGGCGCGCGAGCCAATCAGGAAATCCTGGAGACATCCTGCTGGGACGGGGAAAAATCGACCAGCTGGGCCACCGTGATGCGCGGTGAACCCGAAGGCTGGGCCCAGCCCGGCGCTGCAGCGCCTGCGGTCAGCAGGCTGGCGCCTTGCAGCCACCGGCGGCGGCTGAGGAGAGATTCTGGCATCGGCATGGGGTGCTTCGGCCGGCATCGCTGCCGCCGCCTGGTTCTTAATACTATGAAACTAATAGCTAACTATGACCGTAGCCATTGGGCTCAAGGCATAAATGATCGCGAAACAGGGCTAGTGGCCCGGCCACGGGGCTTATTTGCCTGCCGGCGGCATGAGAACGCTGTCAACGATGTGGATCACGCCATTGCTGGCAGCAATATCGGGCGTTTGCACCAGCGCATCTTCCACGGTGACGAAGTCGCCTGCCCTGGACAGCGCCACGCTGGCGCCATTAACGGTCTTGCTGTTGCCGTTCTTGATGTCGGCAGCCTTGAGATTGCCGGGAAGGACGTGGTAGCTGAGCACCGCCTTGAGTTTTGCCGGATCTTTGGCCAGCGCGTCCAGGGTCTGGGCGGGAATCCTGGCAAAAGCCTGGTTGGACGGCGCAAATACGGTGAACGGACCGGCTCCCCGGAGGGTGTCGCTCAAGCCGGCCTTGACGATCAGGCGGTTCAGCGTCGTCAGTTCGGTCTGCGCGGCAATGGCGTCGGCCACTGGAACGGGCCGGGACGGGGTTGCGCAGCCTGCCAGGGCGGCAAGGGTAGCGACTGCAAAGAGGGTGCGGCGTGTCCACATGGAGGAGTTTCCTTGTTGGTTTCTTGTTAATACAGCGCCAAGCGTAAAAGCCTTGGGTGACAGCTTTGTGACGGTTATTTGACCGTTTTGTGACGGCAGAAAATGACCGGAAATAGCCGCCCGCCTGGCAATATTTGTCACATCGTTGTCACATAAGGCTTTTACAGTTGCGACATCTTTTCCACCAACTGCAAAGGTCTCCTGATGAAATCGATTCTCAAAGCTTCCATGACCGTGACCTTGGGCTCTGCCCTGATGTCGTTTGCCACCTTGTCGGCAGCGCAGGATGTAACGGGCGCCGGCGCCAGCTTTCCGGCGCCGCTTTATTCCAAGTGGGCTTCTGACTACAACAAGGCGACTGGCGTGAAGATCAATTACCAGTCAGTGGGCTCGGGTGCCGGCTTGCGCCAGATTGAAGCCAAAACGGTGGATTTTGGCGCGTCGGATGCGCCCCTGAAGGATGAAGAGCTTGCCAAGAAAGGCCTGATGCAGTTCCCCACCGTCATCGGTGGTGTGGTGCCGGTCGTCAATATCAAGGGCATTGCCTCGGGCCAGCTCAAGCTGAACGGCCAGCTGCTGGGCGATATCTATCTTGGCAAGATCACCAAGTGGACCGATCCGGCCATCAAGGCGCTGAACCCCACGCTAGCTTTGCCCGATGCCGCCATCGCACCGGTGCGCCGCGCCGACGGTTCCGGCACCAGCTTCATTTTCACCAACTACCTGAGCAAGACCAACGCCGAGTGGAAGGCCAAGGTGGGCGAGGGCACGGCAGTGAACTGGCCGGTGGGCGCGGGTGGCAAGGGCAATGAAGGCGTGGCGGCATTTGTCGGCCGGCTGCCCAACTCGATTGGCTATGTCGAATACGCCTATGTCAAGCAGAACAAGATGACCTTTGCCCAGCTCAAGAACGCCGCCGGCAACTTCGTTTCGCCCGAGGATGTGGCTTTCAAGGCGGCGGCTTCGGGTGCGGACTGGTCCAAGAGCTTTTACCAGATCCTGACCGAGCAGCCTGGCAAGGATGCCTGGCCGATCACCGGCGCGACTTTCATCCTGCTGCAAAAAGTCCAGGACAAGCCTGCCCAGGCTGCGACTTCGCTGAAGTTCTTTGAGTGGGCCTACAAGAATGGCGACAAGACCGCCAATGACCTGGACTACGTGCCCATGCCCGCCAGCGTGAAGGCGATTGTTGAAAAGGCCTGGGGCGAAGTGAAGGATGGGTCGGGCAAAGCCGTCGCCTACAAGTAAGCCGCGAAACGCCCGTTTTCCGCGCCCGTTCTCCGTGCCGGTTTTTCGCTTCAGTTTCTATCCATAAGGGGTGAGCGTGTCCTCTACACTTCCGGCTAGCCGGGCTGCTCTTGACTTCCCGGCAAAAGTGACCGGACGCGACATGACCAATCCACCTCCTGCTCCGCCTGCACGGCGAAGCCCCTTGCCGGACCGGCTTTTTGGCTGGGCCGCGCTGGCGGCGGCCCTTTTGACACTGAGCCTGCTGTTCGGCATCCTGCTGTCGCTGGTCATAGGCGCCTGGCCGGCGATCAGCAAGTACGGCCTGGGCTTTCTGACCAGCAGCGTGTGGGATCCGGTCAAGAACGAGTATGGCGGGCTGGTCATGATCTATGGCACGCTCGCGACCTCGTTCATCGCGCTGCTGATCGCCGTGCCGGTGAGCTTTGGCATTGCGCTGTTTCTGACCGAGCTGTCTCCGGCCTGGCTGAAAAGGCCGCTGGGCACGGCCATCGAATTGCTGGCCGCCGTGCCTTCCATCGTGTACGGCATGTGGGGCCTGCTGGTGTTTGGCCCCATCCTTGCAACCTACGTGCAACAGCCGCTGCAAAGTGCATTTGGCGGCGTTCCCTACCTCGGGGCGCTGGTTTCCGGGCCGCCGGTAGGCATAGGCATCTTGTCGGCAGGCATCATTCTGGCCATCATGATCATCCCGTTTATTGCGTCGGTCATGCGCGATGTGTTCGAGGTGACGCCGGTGCTGCTCAAGGAGTCTGCCTACGGACTGGGCGCCACCACCTGGGAAGTGGTTTACAAGGTGGTGCTCCCGTATACCAAGTCCGGTGTCATGGGCGGCATCATGCTGGGTCTGGGTCGTGCTCTGGGTGAAACCATGGCCGTCACCTTTGTCATCGGCAACTTCAACCAGCTCGATTCCCTGAGTCTTTTTCAGGCGGCCAATAGCATCACGTCGGCGCTGGCCAATGAATTTGCCGAGGCGGCTGAGGGCCTGCACCAGGCGTCGCTGATCTATCTGGGCCTGGTGCTGTTTTTCATCACCTTCGTGGTGCTGTCGCTGTCCAAGCTGCTGCTGTCGCAGCTGCAAAAAAATGAAGGGGTCAAGACATGAGCGACGCGCCGGGCCGCCCCCAAGCAAGCTCGCACCGCAGTGCGCAGCACGAAGGTACTCCAGTGAACGCCGTTTTGCAGGATGCGCGCCTGAGCAAATTCGCCAGGCGCAAGCGGGTCAACCAGATTGCGCTGCTGCTGTCGCTGGCCGCCATGTGCTTTGGCCTGTTCTGGCTATTCTGGATCCTGTGGGAAACCGTCAGGCTGGGCATAGGCGGCATCACGCTGGCCACTTTCACTGAAATGACGCCAGCGCCCAACGAGCCTGGCGGCATTGCCAATGCCATTTACGGTTCCTTCCTGATGGTGCTGCTGTCCACTTTCGTCGGCACACCGATTGGCATCATGGCCGGCATTTACCTGGCCGAGTACAACACCAAGGGTCCGCTGGCTTCGCTCACGCGATTTGTCAACGACATCCTGCTGTCTGCGCCATCGATCGTGATTGGCCTGTTTGTCTATGCCGTCGTGGTGAGCCGCTTTCATTCCTTTTCGGGCTGGGCGGGCGTCATGGCGCTGGCGCTGATTGTGATTCCGGTGGTGATACGCACCACGGAAAACATGCTGCAGCTGATCCCGCCCGGACTGCGCGAGGCGGCCTATGCACTGGGCGCGCCCAAGTGGAAGGTCATCACCCGCATCACGCTTAAGGCGGCCCGCTCAGGCGTCATCACCGGCATTTTGCTGGCGGTGGCCCGCATCGCCGGCGAAACCGCGCCCTTGTTGTTCACCGCGCTGAATAACCAGTTCTGGACTTCAAACCTGGACCAGCCCATGGCCAGCCTGCCGGTGACCATTTTCAAGTTTGCCATGAGCCCCTACGAAAACTGGCAGCAACTGGCCTGGGCCGGGGTGTTCATCATCACGGTAGCGGTGCTGGGCCTGAATATTCTCGCGCGCGTGCTGACGCGCCACAAGCACTGAGCGCCGACCTGAGCGCCGCCGCATCCACTAGGAAACAAGGTTAATGATGGAAACCCTCACCGCGCCACGCGAAAAGTCGAAAATTTCGGTGAACAACCTGAATTTTTACTATGGCAAGTTTCACGCCCTCAAGGGCATCAATCTGGAAATCCCCGAGAACAAGGTCACCGCCTTCATTGGCCCTTCAGGCTGCGGAAAATCCACGCTGCTGCGGATTTTCAACCGCATGTACGAGTTGTATCCCGAGCAGCGGGCCGAAGGCGAAGTGATGTTTGACGGCGCCAACCTGCTCACGTCAAAGGAAGACGTGGCCTTGATTCGCGCCAAGGTGGGCATGGTGTTCCAGAAGCCGACGCCGTTTCCCATGTCGATTTATGACAACATCGCTTTCGGGGTGAAACTGTTTGAGAGCCTGAGCAGCGCCGACATGGACGAGCGCGTCGAGTGGGCGCTGCGCAAGGCGGCGCTGTGGGCAGAGGTCAAGGACAAGCTCAACCAGAGCGGCTCCAGCCTGTCGGGCGGCCAGCAGCAGCGCCTGTGCATCGCGCGCGGGATTGCCATCAAGCCCGAAGTGCTCTTGCTCGACGAGCCCTGCTCGGCGCTGGATCCGATTTCCACGGCCAAGGTCGAGGAACTGATTGCCGAACTCAAGAATGACTACACGGTGGTGATCGTTACGCACAACATGCAGCAGGCCGCCCGCGTCAGTGACTACACGGCGTATATGTATCTGGGCGACCTGGTTGAATTTGGTGCCACCGAAGACATCTTCTTCAAACCCAGGCGCAAAGAGACAGAAGACTATATTACCGGCCGGTTCGGATGAAGATGCCTCCCCCCTTTCCCGGCTCACTGCGTGTAGCCGGAATCCCCCTCCGGGGGACGGCGCCTGCGGGCCGGCGAAGCCGGACCCGCGACGCCCGTTGGCCCGGCATTGAGCGCCTTATACGGTGCAGCTCCGATTGCAACGGCGAATACATCCAAAAGGAACAACATGGTTGATAAACACTTATCCACGCAGTTTGACAGCGAGCTCAATACGGTGTCATCGCGGGTGATGGAACTCGGCGGCCTGGTGGAGTCACAGATCCGCCAGGCTATTTACGCGCTGTCGCAGTTCAGCGCCGAGAGCGCCGATCAGGTTATCGAGGCCGAGCTCCGCGTCAATGGCATGGAGATTGAAATTGACCGTGAGCTGTCTTCCATCATTGCGCGGCGTCAGCCGACAGCGCGCGATCTTCGGCTGCTGATTGCCATCTCAAAGACCACGGCCAACCTCGAGAGGGCGGGCGACGAGGCCGAAAAGATTGCCCGCATGGTCAAGTCGATCATCCAGAGTGGCGCGGCGCGCACGCTGCCTTCCTCTGACCTGCGGGTGGCGGCGGAGCTGGCCTCGGGTCTGCTGCGCAAGGCGCTCGATGCGTTTGCCCGGCTGGACACGGCTGCGGCCGTTTCCATCCTCAAGGAAGACGACCAGATCGACGAAGAGTTTGACGGTTTCGTGCGCAAGCTGATCACCTACATGATGGAAGATCCGCGCACCATCTCGGCCAGCCTGGACCTGCTGTTCATTGCCAAGGCCATCGAGCGCGTGGGCGACCATGCCAAGAACATTGCCGAGTTCATTATCTACATCGTCAAGGGTGCCGACGTGCGGCACAGTTCGATGGAACAGGTCGAGACCGCCGTCAAGTCGTGAATTCATGAAACATCTGCCCCGAGTATTGATTGTCGAAGACGAGCCGGCTATTGCCGAGTTGATTGCCGTGAATCTCAGGCACGGAGGTTTCAGCCCTGCGGTGGCGCAAGACAGCGTGGCAGCCCAGCGCGAGATTGATGCGGTGCTGCCCGATGTGATCTTGCTCGACTGGATGCTGCCCGGACAGAGCGGCCTGGCGCTGGCGCGGCACTGGCGCAAGCAGGAGCGCAGCAAGAGCATACCCATTTTGATGCTGACGGCGCGCGGCGACGAGCCTGACAAGGTGGCCGGGCTCGATGCTGGCGCCGACGACTACATCACCAAGCCGTTTTCCACCCAGGAACTGCTGGCGCGCATACGTGCCGTGCTGCGCCGGCGCGCGCCCGAGTCGGTGAGCGACAGTGTGACCGTGGGCGCGCTGGTGCTTGACTCGGCGACGCACCGCATCTCTTACCAGGGCCAGGAGCTCAAGCTTGGCCCCACTGAGTTCAAGCTGCTGCATTACCTGATGAAACACGCCGAACGCGTCCACAGCCGAAGCAACCTGCTTGACAAGGTATGGGGCGACCATGTGTTCATTGAAGAGCGCACGGTCGATGTCCACGTCAAGCGTCTGCGCGAAGCCCTGGGCGCTGCCGGCGCCATGGTGGAAACGGTGCGCGGTTCGGGTTACCGGCTGACGCGAATGGCAGCCCGCAAGCCGGCGGCGACGGAGGCACCCTCGGGAATATGATCCGGCGCTGGTTTGTTTTTGCCTTGTGCTCCGTGGCCGGGGGCGCGCTGGGGTGGTGGGCGGCGTCGAAAGAGGGTCTTGGGTGGGGGCTGCTGCTGGGGGCCGCCATCTGGCAATTGCTGGACAGCTTTTATGCGAGAAACCTGCTCGGGTGGCTGCGCTCTGAACAAAGCAACGATACGCCCCTGCTGCTGGCCGGCGCCCAACCCGGCTTGCCGGGTGTCTGGGGCGAAATCGCGGACCGGGTCCGCCGTTTGCTGAAAAATCGTGAGGAGCAGTTCAGGGAAAGCCAGGCTCGGCTGGAGGAATTTCTCGCCGCGCTCCAGGCTTCACCCAATGGCGTGGTGCTGCTTGACTCCCAGGAGCGCATCGAGTGGTGCAACCAGACCGCGGCGCAGCATTTCGGATTTGACGCCAAACGCGACGTCATGCAGCACATTGCCAACCTGGTGCGCGAGCCCGCCTTCAAGGCCTACATGGCTTCGGGAAATTTTTTGCATGAGGTCGTTATTCCCGGCAATTTCAGCATGCAGGCAAGGCCGGTGAAGCTCTCGGTGCATGTGCACCGATACGGCAATGACCGCAAGCTCTTGCTGTCGCGCGACATTACCGCTCTTGAGCAGGCCGATGCGATGCGGCGGGATTTTGTCGCCAATGTGTCGCACGAAATCCGTACGCCGCTGACCGTGGTGTCAGGCTTTATCGAAACCCTGCAGACGCTGCCCCTGAAAAAGCCCGAGCGCGATCACTTCCTGGCCTTGATGGCCCAGCAGTCGCAGCGCATGCAGACGCTGGTGGATGACCTGCTGACCCTGTCGCGACTGGAGGGCAGCCCCTTGCCTGGCGCCAGCGAATGGATGTCCACGGCAACCTTGCTTGCCCTGTGCGAACAGGAGGCAAGAGCGCTTTCGGTGATACTGGCGCCGCCTGGCCACCAGCTGACTTTTGAACGCGGTCCGGCCTGTGAAATAGCCGGTATCCACGGAGAAGTCTGGAGCGCCTTGTCCAATCTGGTCGCCAATGCCGTGCGCTACACGCCGGAGGCCGGCCTGATTCGCGTGAGCTGGACCTTGCTCGCTGACGGGCGCGGGGAATTCCGCGTGAGGAATTCTGGCCCGGGCATTGCGCCCGAACATCTGCCCAGGCTGACCGAGCGTTTTTACCGCGTTGACCGCAGCCGCTCGCGCGAGACTGGCGGAACCGGACTGGGCCTGGCGATTGTGAAGCACGTCGCCCAACGACACGGGGCCGAACTTCTTATTGAAAGCCAGGCTGGCCAGGGCGCGAGCTTTTCCATAGTCTTTCCTGCGACCAGGGTCCGCGTGCTTCAGGCTGCCTGAGTCTTGCCGGGCCCGGTTCTTGCGCTTTTCCGCACGGCATACCATAACAAGCCCGAAAGGCAGGCGGCCACCAGACCGATGGCGACTGTGCTGGCAGCCCAGAAACTGCTGGCGGACTGGGTCGGAGCATGTGCGCCAAGGCCCTCGTAAGCCAGCCGGTAGCCCCCAAACAGACCCAGGCCCCAGAGCAGCACGCCATAGAGAAAAAGTGGCGCCAGGGTGATGCGATAGCAGCGCAGCAAGAAGGCGCACAGGGCCTGAATGGCATCGGCAACGTGATAAAACGCCACCCATACCAGCAGCGAAGACGCCAGCGCGACGATCTCCGGGTTGGCGGAATACCAGCTTGCAAGGATCCGGCAAGCTATTGAAACAATAGCGGCAAATGACGATGCCATAAGGGCTGTAAGCCTGATTGCCAATAAAACGACCAGTTTTGCATGGTCCGGCCGACCCGCGCCCAGCCAGAACGACACACGGGCACTGCAGGCCAGGGCCATGGACAAAGGCATCATGTAGAGCACGGCCGCCACGCTGGCCGCCACCTGGTGGCTGGCTGTGGCCACCGTCCCCAGCCTTGAAATGAAAAGCGCCATGAGCGTGAAAGAGGTGACCTCGACCAGGTAGGCCAGCCCGCCCGGAATGCCCAGCCGTGCGAAACTGCGCAGCTGCGGCCAGTCGGGCGGCTCGATGCGTCGCCAGATGTGAAAGGGCTGGTAGATGTCTTGCGTTCTGAGCATCAGCACGGAAACTGTCAGCAGCACATAGTTCACCACCAGCGTGGCCCAGGCGCAGCCGACGGCGCCCATGGGTTTGACACCAGCGCCGCCGCCCACCAGCCAGATGGAGAGCGGAATCTTGACCATTAGCGCCAGCACCTGCAGCCAGGTGACCAGTCGCGGTTTTCCCAATGACTGGTTGAAGGTGCTGTAAATGCGAAAAAGCAGCGCGGGCGCAAAGGCAAACGCCAGCACACCGAGATAGCGTTGAACTTCTGCCTGCATCGGTTCGGGTACTTGCGCCCAGCGCAGCAGCGGACCGGGAAACAGCAGTGCCACCATGCCTGCCAGGGTAATGAAAGTGCACAGATACAGGCTTTGCCTGAGCGAGCGGCCAACCGCCCGGTGCTGACGCGCACCCAGCAATTCGGCCCAGATCGGGAGCAAGGCCTGAACAATGCCCATGAGCGCGACATACACGCTGATGTAAAGGGCAGAGCCCACTGACAACGCTGCCAGCGCCGCATCGCTGTGGCGCCCGGCTATCAGCGTATCGGCGACACCAAATGCCATGACGGCCAGCTGGCCCACCAGAATGGTAGCGGCATGGTGGCTGACGATCCTGAGTTCGCTACTCATGAGACAGCGCTAGTTGATTGCCGGCGTCGCTGGACTTTCGATGCTGACCCGTTTGAACACCAGCATGTTTTCGGTTTTGTCCGTCGGCTTGCGCACGGTGGCCTGAAACGCCCACTCCGGCAAATTGACCGCGTCGCCGAGGCTGGCTTGCGCGTTGACATCGACGACTAGGTAGGGGCATGACGCCTGCGGCCCGGCGCGGCGAAGCTCAAGCCTGCCGTGGTATTGCAGCGCTGCAATCTGGGCACTGCCGACGCCGTAGATTTCAACACAGGCGTTTTTGTCAACCAGACTTGCCACCTGACGCGACAAGGGCGCCAGACTGCGCGCGTAGTCAAGCAGGGGAAGCCAGAGCGTCATCAGCAGCAGCCAGCAAAGGGTGGCGCCACCGGCCGGCAAAACGAGAGACTTCCAGATCGCCGCGCGATGGGCGCCTGTTCGCCATTTCACCAGCCAGGTCCATGCCAGCGTCGCCGCCACGGCCGCGAGAAAGGCGATCCAGGAAAAACCCGGTTCAAAGCCGGGTGCCAGCTTGGCGACATTGGCCGCCGGTTGCCGGGGCACCCCCGTCTGCATGGCAATCCACACGACCCAGATGATGATCGCGCACCCGGTAAAAAACAGCAGGGTGAACCAGTCGATCAGGGACGCCACGCTGCGCTGCAGTGTTGGCAGCGCAAACGCCGCCAGTGCCGCCAGCGGTGGCAGGCTCAGTAAAAGGCTGCGGTCTGAGGCCGTGGTCGTCAGCGCTGCGGTCACGGCCATGCCGGCAAACCACAGCGGCAGGGCGACGTGGCGGCTGGCCAGTTGCCTGCGCCAGCGCCACAGCGTCCATAGTGCCAGCGGCCAGGCCGGCCATGTAAACCACAACAGCAAACGCCCAAGGCTTTGCCAGTCATTCCAGCTTGTCTGGCCGCCTGCGCCGGGCAGCTGAATTCGCCAGCGCCACAAATCAAGGGCCGAGGCAAGCAGGCTCATCAGCAGTGTGACGCCCGCTATCAGCAGTACCCACTGCCAGGATTGGCGTTTGCTGGACGCATCGGCCGCATCGGCCGCATCGCTGCCCCAGCGACTGTGGGCCCATTCCACCAGCGCGCCGCCGGTGCCCAGCAGCACTGCAAGGGTGGGGGCGCCGCTTAGCGTGAGTCCAACAAGACCCACCACCAGACCCAGTGCCGGGCCGAGGATTTTGGTGGCCTGGCGGTACGGGCTGGCCGCCATGGCGTAAAACGTCAGGGCGGTAAAACCCAGCTGCGCCAGTGCCGGGGTTGTTTCGTGGGAGAACTGCGCCAGGCCCAGACTGGCAATGAGCGCCAGCAGGCCTGCGTCGGCGATGGCACGTGCGTAGTCAATCGGCCCGGCCTCACCGCCGAAAGCAAAGGCCACCGGCTGCGCCTGCGGGCTGCGTGCCAGGTAGTAGATGCCATACCAGGTGGCCAGCAGGGTCAGCGTCAGGAGAGCGATGAACGGGATGCGCACGGCAAAGGCCGGATCCAGAAATGGCAGCGCCTGGATGGCGGCAGCGCCCAGCCAGTAGGGCGCCAGTGCGTCAAAGCCGGTCACCTGGCCGAGCAACTGAGGCTGCAGCCAGTTCGCCGCGGCGGACGTCAGCTCGCGCATCACCCCAAACGCGGCGATATCCTCATTTTTCCAGGGGCTGCGGCCCAGAAACCCCGGCAATATATAGGCCAGGCAAAACAGCAGCAGTGCCAGGCGAGGCAAGCGGCGGACAGCTGACTGGGCAATGATGGCTGGCGATGGTTTATTCAAAACGGCTGGATGGTCGGGGAGCGGGAGGCGGACGATCGGAAGAACTTGGAGTGCCAGTCTGGCTGGCTATGCGCCGCATCCCCGGTGGCAGGGCGACAGCGGGCATAAATTTTGCCGAAAAAAAAGCAGCCTGAAATTCAGGCTGCTTTTATCGCAGGCTGGCGAATGGGATATTCGCAGCTTAGGCGGCAGCGGCTGGAGCAGCTTCGGGGGCTGCGTCCTTGGCAGCGGTTTTGCCAAAGCGGTTACGGAAGCGCTCAACGCGGCCACCCATGTTGTCCACTGATTTTTGCGTGCCGGTGTAAAAGGGGTGCGATTCGCTGGACGTATCGAGCTTGTACAGCGGCAGTTCGCGACCGTCTTCCATTTTCACCATCTCTTTGGTGTTAGCGCAGGAACGGGTCACGAATTTGAAGTTGTTGGACATGTCCAGGAAACAAACTTCGCGGTAATTGGGGTGAATGCCTTCTTTCATGATCTTTCCTTTTTCATCGTTTTGGCAGCCACCGGAACCAGTTCCCGGCACTTTCCATGAAGCCCTATATTATTGCATGAAAAACATGGTATTGAGTGTTCCCATGTATGGCAAGCAACGAGTCAACGACGCAGCGCGAGATGCCCTCTCCAAACCAGCAGGGGCCGCGGAACCGGCTTTGCCGGGCCGCAGGCGCAGCAGCCCCCTCGGGGGGGCAGCGCAGTACGCGAGGCGACAAGCGTGGGTCAGTCAACCGCCTCTTCGCATCATGTCGAAGAATTCGTGGTTGTTTTTGGTCGCCTTCATGTTTTTGATCATGAGCTCCATCGATTCGATTTCGTCCATGTTGTACATGAACTGGCGCAAAATGCGTGACTTTTGCAGGATTTCGGGCGCCAGCAGCAGCTCTTCCTTGCGGGTGCCGCTGCGGTTGAGGTTGATGGCCGGGAACACGCGTTTTTCGTACAGGCGGCGGTCCAGGTGGATCTCGCAGTTGCCCGTACCCTTGAATTCCTCAAAGATGACCTCGTCCATGCGGCTGCCGGTATCGACCAGCGCGGTGCCGATGATGGTCAGGCTGCCGCCTTCTTCAATTTTTCGAGCCGCACCGAAAAAACGCTTCGGGCGCTGCAGCGCATTGGCGTCGACGCCGCCGCTCAGCACCTTGCCCGACGAGGGCAGCACGTTGTTGTAGGCGCGGGCCAGGCGGGTAATGGAGTCCAGCAAGATGACGACGTCCTTGCCGAGTTCGACCAGTCGCTTGGCGCGCTCGATGACCATTTCAGCCACATGCACGTGACGTGCAGCGGGTTCGTCGAAGGTCGATGAAATCACTTCGCCGCGCACGCTGCGCTGCATTTCGGTCACTTCTTCCGGGCGCTCGTCCACCAGCAGCACCATCATCACGATTTCGGGATAGTTGGCGGTGATGGCATGGGCGATGTTCTGCATCATCACGGTCTTGCCGGACTTGGGCGGCGCGACCAGCAGGGCGCGCTGGCCCTTGCCGATGGGGGCAATGATGTCGATGATGCGGCTGGTCAGGTTTTCTTCGGCCTTGATGTCGCGCTCAAGCTTGAGTTGCTCGCGCGGGAACAGCGGCGTCAGGTTCTCGAACATGACCTTGTGCTTGTTGTCCTCGGGCGCACCGTCGTTGATCTTGTCGAGTTTGTTCAGGGCAAAGTAACGCTCGCCGTCCTTGGGCGTGCGCACCTCACCTTCTATCATGTCGCCGGTGTGCAGGTTGAAGCGGCGAATCTGGCTCGGGCTGATGTAGATGTCGTCGGTGCTGGCGGTATAGCTGGAGTCGGGCGCGCGCAAAAAGCCGAAGCCATCGGGCAGTACTTCCAGCACGCCGTCGGCCGTGATGGTTTCGCCGGTCTTTGCACGCTTCTTGATGATGGCAAACATCAGCTCCTGCTTGCGCATGCGGCCACCGTTTTCAATCTCAAGGGCCTCGGCCTGTTTGAGGACTTCAGACACGTGCAGTGCCTTGAGTTCGTTTAAGTGCATGGAATTACTCCTTGCGGAGTTCATTAAAAAACGGGGGGGAGGTCTGAAAAGAAGCCGCTCTGGACAAGAAGGCTTACAAACCGGGAACTCGAACCCGATGGCAAACGCCAGCGAGTGAATATTGCAGATTATGACAGGAAAATCGACGCGAAAAACAAGATGTCAAAGGACTGCTGTCCGGGGCGCGCGTGGCCTTGGCGCGCACCGGCGCTGGCGAGGAAAGCGGCAAAACCCCCTTCCGCTTGCCAGCGCAGCGGGATCAGACCAGTTGCTGGTCGATGAATGCGGTCAGCTGGGCCTTGCTCATGGCGCCGACCTTGGTTGCAGCCAATTGCCCGTCCTTGAACAGCATCAGCGTGGGGATGCCGCGGATGCCGAATTTGGCGGGGATTTCGCGGTTTTCATCGACGTTCATTTTTGCAACCTGCAGCTTGCCCTCGTAGCCGGTGGCCACTTCGTCAAGAATCGGGGCAATCATCTTGCAGGGGCCGCACCACTCAGCCCAATAGTCAACCAGCACGGGCTGGGTGGCTTTCAGTACGTCGGCTTCAAAGGTGGCATCGGTGGTGTGTTTGATCAGTTCGTTCGCCATGTAGATTCCTTGGGGCTGGTTACGATACGTTGTGCGGCTAAAGTCTTACTTATTGTGGCAGAAACATCGCCCGGGCTGACCGGGTGGTGGCTATCGCCCTGATAGCGCGTCACCCGTTTTTTGAGTTCAGTCCTTTCCAGTCCCTGCAAATTCACCTGCTTGTCCATGCCGCTTTTTGATGCCGCCCAGCCGGTCAGTACTGAATACTCCCTTTCCGCGCGGTGCTGGCGGCAAGCCATGGCCGCACTCGCCGCAACGCTGCGGGCGCGCGGTGTGCACCCGGCTGAAACCGTGGTGCTGCTGCCCTACGCGCAACTCATCCAGCAGGCGCGCCAGGCCTGGGCCGAAGCGGCGGGCGACGCATTTTTTGTGCCGCGTTTTGAAACCACCATGAACTGGGCCAGCAGCCTGGGCGGCTCCCTGGGGGTGTTTGTCCCGTCCGGCATTGATCTGCGCATGGATGTGGCGGTTGACATGCTGACAGCCGCCTCACTGCTGGAGCGCGCCGGCCTGGCGGCGCAGCAGGGCGCGTTGGCCGGGCGACTGGTTGAGGCCGCCTGGAGCCTGGGTCGGGTGGCGGCGGCCCAGTTGCCGGCCCGTCGCCAAGCCTGGAGCGAAGACCTGGCGGAAACGCTGGGCGAGGGTCTGGACTCGCCCGTGCTGGCGCTGGAGGCCGCCGTGGGGCGCATCGCGCTGGCCTGGGCCGCGGCTTCCGCCTATCCGACGGATCGATTGTTTCAGGCGCAGGTCGGCTTGCTGGTGGTGCTGGACGGCTTTCAGGCCGAGCCGCTGAGCGAGGCGCTCAAGCAGCATTTTGGCGAACGTGCTAGCTCCATTGCGCTGTGCATTCCCCTGTCGGGGCCTGATGGCCCGGGCGCGCCCCAGCCGTCGCTGCACGCCGCGCGGGATGCCGAGGACGAGGCCGGGCGGGCGGCGGCCTGTGTGCTGGCGCAACTGGCGCAAGGGCGCAGCCCGGTGGCCCTGATTGCGCAGGACCGCCAGCTCACGCGCCGGGTGGGCGCCATGCTGGCCGAGCGCGGCGTCGCCATGCGCGATGAAACCGGCTGGGCACTCTCGACGACGCGCGCCGCCGCCAGCCTGATGGGGCTGCTGCGCGCCTTGCCCTGGGATGCGCCGACCGACGCCGTGCTTGACTGGCTGAAAAACGCACCCGCATATGCTGCCGGTCGTGTGACGGCGGCCGAAACCGAGTTGCGGAAATTCGGCGTACGCGCCTGGCGCGAGTTGCCCAGCGCGCCGCTGCCGGCACTGGCCGCCACCCAGCAGCTGGTGCTGCCCGTGAACGCCTTGCGTGAAGCCCTGGCCCGCGCCAGGCCGCTAGCGGCCTGGCTGCGCGATCTGCGCGCCGCGCTGCAGTCAGCCGGACAGTGGGAGGCGCTGACGCTCGATGACGCCGGCCAGTCCGTGCTGGACGTGCTTCGCCTGCATGAAGGCGCCGGGCAGGAGTTTGAGGATTCTCCGGTCATGAAGCTCAACGAGTTCACCAGTTGGGTTAATCAGGCGCTGGAGGCTGCCAGGTTTTCGCCGCCGCATCCCGCTACTGAGCAGGTCGTCATCCTGCCGCTAGCCCAGTTGCTGGGGCGCGCGATGCAGGCCGTGGTGCTGCCGGGCTGCGACGAAATCCGGCTGCCGGTATCGCCCGAACCTGCGGGCCAGTGGACGCCAGGCCAGCGCGAACTGCTCGGCCTGCCGCCCCGCGAGGCGCTTGCCAGCGCGGCCAGGCAGGCCTGGGACTACGCGCTGCGGCTGCCCCATGTCGATGTGCTGTGGCGTAGCAGCGAAGGCGGCGAGCACCTGATGCCCAGCGGATTTGTGCAGGAGCTGCTGCTGGGGGGTGGATTGGATCGCGCCTCCGGCATGGCGCCAGACCCGCGCAGCCAGCGCCTGGTCGCCGCGCTGCCGACACCGCGCCCGCTGCCGACCGGCGAGGCCCTGCCGCTGACCCGGCTCTCGGCCAGCAGCTATGAAGACTTGCGCCGTTGCCCTTACCGTTTTTTTGCCCTGCGCCAGCTCGGGCTGCAGGAGCCTGAAGAGCTGGAAAGCGAGCTGGGCAAGCGCGATTTCGGCAATTGGCTGCACAGCTTGCTGCACCACTTCCATAATGCATTAAAAGCGGCTCCAGTCCAGGATTTACCGGCACGGGTAGCTATGATTAACCTAGCGGCCGAGCGCGCCACGCAGGAACTCGGCATGAGCGACAGCGAGTTCCTGCCGTTCGCCGCCGCCTGGGGGCCGGTGCGTGAAGGCTACCTCGTCTGGCTGGCGGGGCACGAGGCCAGCGGCGCTCGTTTCGACGAGGGAGAAACCTGGCGCGAGATGCCGCTGGGCGAGCTCACGCTGCTGGGCAAGATCGACCGCATAGACCGCGCTGTCGACGGCCACACACTGCTGATCGACTACAAGACCGAGCCGCGCACCACCACGGCCCAGCGCATCAAGGACGGCCCGGAAGACACCCAGCTGGCGTTTTACGCCGCGCTGATGGCCGACGACACGTTGGCGGCGGCCTACGTCAACCTGGGTGAAAAAGAGCCGACGCGCACCTACGAACAGCCCGACATCGTGGCGCTGCGCGATGCCCTGATTGACAGCATCCTGCTCGACATGGCGCGCATCGCCAAGGGGGCGATACTGCCCGCGCTGGGTGAGGGCAAGGCCTGTGATTACTGCGCGGCGCGCGGCCTGTGCCGCAAGGACTTCTGGACTGTATGACCGCCGCCTACGAATGCAACGGCCAGCCCGTTTCCGCCGAGGCGTTTTACGCGATTGCCTGCGATCCGCGCCGCAGTGTCGCGGTCGAGGCCTGCGCGGGGGCCGGCAAAACCTGGATGCTGGTGTCGCGCATCGTGCGGGCGCTGCTTGACGGCTCGGGCACGGACGCGGGCGCGCAGGCGGTGCGGCCGCATGAGATTCTCGCCATCACCTTCACAAAAAAAGCGGCCGGTGAAATGCGCGAGCGGCTCGATGAATGGCTCAAGACCTTCACGAACGCCGACGACGAAACCTTGCGCAAGGAACTGCTCATGCGCGGCGTTGCAGGCCAGGTCGACCCCGCAGCCAACCCGGAGTTGCGTCGGCGGTTGTCAAACCTGTACCGCTCCCTGCTCGCCAGCGGGCGGGCGGTGCAGATTCGCACCTTTCACAGCTGGTTTGCCGCCTTGCTGCGCAGCGCGCCCGTGGCCGTCCTGCAAAGGCTGGGCTTGCCGGTCAATTACGAGCTGCTGGAGGACGACGCACCGGCGCGGGCGCTGGTGTGGCGGCGCTTCTACGCGGCGGTGGTGGACGATGCGGCGCTCAAGGCCGACTTCGAAGCCCTGGTGCTGGTCCATGGCCGTTTCCAGACCGACAAGGCCTTGCAGGGAGCGCTGGACAAACGCACCGAATTCACGCTGGCCGACGAAAAAGGCGTGGTCGATGCCTCGGTCCAGCCCTTCGCGGCGCAGTTCCCCGAGTTTGCCGGGCAGGGCGCGCCCGAAGACAGCTTGAGCGCGGTAGCGGCCAACCAGCAATTGCTATTCGATGCGGCAAAAACGCTGGGCCGCGCCAGTGCGCCGACCTTTTCGGCCAAGGGCGTGGAACTGGAGCAGGCCCTGAGCTCGCAAAACCTGCCGGGCGTCTTTGCCGCGCTGCTGACCGACAAGGGCACACCGCGCAAATTCGGCGAAAAAATCGCCGGCATCGAATCCGTCCGGCAGGCGCAAGAGCTGGTGCTGCGCGTGCAGGCTGCCAGCCAGCAGCACGAGGCTTGGGCCCACCAGCAGCGCATGGCGCGTTTGAGCCGGGTGCTGATTGCCCAGTTCACCCAGCTCAAGCGCGAGCGCGGCTGGGTTGACATGAACGATGTCGAGCGCGCGGCTCTCGTCATGCTGGGCGACACGGTGCTGGCGGGTTGGGTGCAGGAGCGGCTGGACGCGCGCATCCGGCATCTGATGATCGATGAGTTCCAGGACACCAACCCGCTGCAGTGGCAGGCGCTTTCGTCCTGGCTGAGCGGCTATGGCGGCGCCGGGGCCGCGCCCAGCGTGTTCCTGGTCGGCGACCCCAAGCAAAGCATTTACCGCTTCCGCCGCGCCGAGCCGCAGGTGTTTCGCGCCGCGCAGGTTTTTGTGGTCGAGGGCCTGGGCGGTGATTTGCTCAGCTGCGACCACACCCGCCGCAACGCGCAGGCCGTCATCGCCACCGTCAATGCCGTCATGGGCAAGGCGCGCGAGGTCGACGGCTACGACGGATTTCGGGACCACACGACGGACTCCCGAAAAGCCGGGGCGACGGGCCGACTGCCACCGATACCCCGGCCTGGCGACGACGATTCCGAAGCTGCCCCGGCCGGCGCGTGGCGCGACAGCCTGAGCACGCCGCGCGAACTGCCCGAGGAAACCCTGCGCACGCTGGAGGCGCGTCAGGCGGCGAGCTGGATCGCCGCGCAACTGGCCTTTGGCCTCAAACCCTCAGACATCATGGTGCTGTCACGCAAGCGGGCCGGTCTGCTGCCGCTGCAGGACGAGTTGCGGGCGCTGCACATCCCGGCGCAGATTGGCGAGAAAACCGAGCTGATCGACTGCTGCGAGGTGCTCGACGTGGTGGCGCTGCTCGATGCGCTGGTGTCGCCGCAACACGATTTGTCGCTGGCCAGGGCGCTGCGCTCGCCGCTGTTTGGTCTGGACGATGACTCCCTGGTCAGGATTGCACTGCTGCAGCGCGAACTGAACCTGCCCTGGTACGAATTGCTACAAAAAACAGAGCTACTGACGGCCGAACTGCAAGGGCTGTCGGCCATTTTGACCCGCTGGAAGGGCTGGGTCGAGCAACTGCCGCCGCATGACGCGCTGCAAGCCATCTATGACGATGGCGACGTGCTGGCATGCTTCGTGGCAGCGGCACCCGCCACCCAGCGCCAGACCGTGCTGGCCAACCTGAGCGCCTTGCTGTCCGTGGCGCTGGACCGTGACGGCGGGCGTTATGCAACGCCCTACGGCCTGGTGCGCGCGCCCAAGGCCGGCGGCACGCTGGCGCCAGCGGCGGTCAACAGCGAAGCAGTTCGCCTGCTGACCATTCACGGCGCCAAGGGGCTTGAAGCCGAGGCCGTGCTGCTGCTCGATACCGACACCGTGGAGCGCAATGCCGACAGCATGGGCGTGCTCATCGACTGGCCGGGCGAAGCCACAGAACCGCGCAAATTCGTGTTTCTGGTCAGTGAAAGTCGCCCTCCGGCCTGCGCGCAGGATGCCTTGGCGGCCGAGCAGGCAGCGCGCAAGCGCGAGGAGCTCAACGCGCTCTATGTCGCCCTGACGCGCGCGCGAAACACCCTGGTGATTTCCTCCATCGAGCCGCACCGGCCAACGACAGACAGCTGGTGCAAGCGCCTGCAAGGGCTGCAGGGCCTGGCTGATGGCCTGATGGCGGAAATCGCCGCGCCCGTTTCACCGCTTGCCGTGGCCGAGGATTCTGCCGCCGGGGATGCCGACATCTTCAGGCTGCCCGAACTGCCGGCATTGCCGGACGCCCTGCAGCCCAGGCCTGCCGGCGAATCGCCCGTGGATGAGGATTCCGCCAGCGCGCGCATTGGCAAGGCCATGCACCGCCTGCTGGAGTGGGGCGGTCAGTCCTCTGCCGAGCATGTGGACGCGGTCGCCAGAGAGTTTCGCCTGAGCCCGGCGCACGCCGCCCAGGCCTGCACGCTGGCCCAGCGAATTGCGCAAGGCGAGGGCGCCTGGGCCTGGAATGAGGCTGTCGTGGCCTGGCAGGGCAATGAAGTCGACCTGGTCTACCAGGGCCAGCCCCTGCGGCTGGACCGGCTGGTGCGGCGCAGAGACGCGGGCCATGAAGGCCACTGGTGGGTGCTTGACTACAAATCGGCCTTTGATCCGGAGTTGCAGCCAGCGCTCAGAGCGCAGTTGGGTAATTACCGGGCGGCGGTACAGCTGATCTATCCGCAGGCTACCGTCAGAGCGGCTTTTCTGACCGGGCAGGGCACCGTAGTGGAACTGGCTTGAGGAACGCTGGCTGACTCCCTGGGTTGTAAATGGGGTGACCTGCAATAATTGAACCTCCAGCAAGGCCGTTCCGGACCTGTTTTCGGTGAAAAACAGGCCTTTTTACGTCGCAGTCCATATACTGCGGTCGCATTCAGCTATCAAAAACAGAGCAATCCTGGTGCGCGGGCAGTTTGAGTCGCTGCATACCGCCAGTTTTTTGGCCTCATTTGCACCCTGTGCAGACGGATTTCCTTTTGAACGATTCAACACCTCCCGTAAAACCCCTGCATGTCGCCGTCATCGGCGGCGGCCCGGCCGGCCTGATGGCGGCCGAAGTACTGGCCAGCGCCGGCCAGTCGCTTTCCGTGCGGCTTTACGATGCCATGCCTTCGGTCGGCCGCAAGTTTTTGCTGGCCGGCAGGGGCGGCCTGAACCTCACCCATTCCGAGCCGCCCGAGGTTTTCATGCGGCGCTACGGCGAGCACAGCGCGCCCCTGCAACCGATGATCGCCGCCTTTGGCCCCGATCAGGTGCGGGCCTGGGCCGATGCGCTGGGCGTGGAAACCTTTGTGGGCAGTTCCGGCCTGGTGTTTCCCAGGGACATGAAGGCCGCGCCGCTGCTGCGCGCCTGGCTGCACCGCCTGCGCAATGCGGGCGTGCAGTTGTCGATGCGCCACCGCTGGCTGGGCTGGTCTGACGATGGCGCGCTGAAATTTTCGACGCCCGCCGGTGAGGTGCTGGCGCAGGCCGACGCCGTGGTGCTGGCGCTGGGCGGCGGCAGCTGGGCGCGGCTTGGCTCTGATGGCGCCTGGGTGCCGCTGCTGGCCGGGCGTGGCGTGGCGGTCGCGCCCTTGCAGCCGTCGAACTGCGGCTTTGACGTGGTGGCGCGGCCTGTCGCGCAAACACTGGAGCAGGGTGAAACCCGCCGCGAGTTTCTCAAGGAGCTCATCGGCCAGAGCCCGCCGCCGCAGCCTGGCTGGACCGAACACTTCGCCAGCCGTTTCGCCGGCCAGCCTTTCAAGTCGGTTGCCATCCATTTCACCGATTCGCAAGGCCGCAGCTTCAGCCGCAGAGGCGAGTTTGTCGCCACCGCCACGGGTGTTGAAGGCAGCCTGATCTACGCGGCCTCCAGCCTGCTGCGCGACGAAATCGCCGCCCATGGCAGCGCCACTTTTTTGCTTGACCTGCTGCCCGACAAATCACCGGAGCAGGTGCTGGTCGAGCTGCGCCACCCGCGCGGCTCGCGCTCGCTGTCCAGCCACCTGAAAAGCCGCCTGAATCTGGATGGCATCAAGGCTGCCATGCTGTATGAGATGCTGGGCAAGGACGAGATCGCCGACCCGATCAAGCTTGCCGCAGGCATCAAGGCGCTGCCGGTGCGCTTGATCGCGGCCCGGCCGATTGACGAAGCCATCAGCAGCGCGGGCGGCGTCAAGTTTGAGATGCTGGATGCGCAGCTGCGAATTGCATCAGCCGCAGGCTTGCCGCAGCCGGTGTTTTGCGCTGGCGAAATGCTCGATTGGGAGGCGCCGACTGGCGGCTACCTGCTGACGGCCTGTTTCGCCAGTGGACGCGCGGCGGGGCAGGGGGTTTTGGATCTTTTTTCGCTGTAACCTAATCACAGGAATGTTGAACCGTCATGATTGTCCGCTTCCATATTGATCCCCTGCTGCCAGACCTCTACGAATACCGTGTCACTTATGAAGGCGAAGAGCTGTTTGGTGACGCCGGGCTGGGCAGCATTGAGGAGTGCATCATCGCGGCGACCGAAGGCCTGGGCCAGGACGCGGTGGCCGCAGAAGTGGCCTACAAGTCCATCATCAGCGGCACCTACCCGCTGGCTTCGCTGGCGCTGATGTCGGAGCAGATTGCCGACCACGCGCTGCAGACGGCCAACGCCATTGAAGAAGTGAGCCCATAAGGGGGCGTGGCTCTGGAAGGGTTTTGTTCCGATGCGGCGCTGCATCGGGCACCGGGCCGGCCTTGCTGGCGCCTAGCGCCGGTACTGATCCTGATCCTGCAGGAACTGGGCCTTGATGTCTGCCAGTGTGGCCTGAGCCAGTGCCTGTTGCGGTTGCGCGTCACGCCCTTGCGGCGTCACGCGGCGGGCACCATCAAAACGGGTTTGCCAGTAGCGCACCCCCATGCTTTCGACCCTGACCTCGGCCCCCGGCTTGGGCGCATGGATGAACTTGCCTTCACCGACGTAAATGCCGACATGGCTGAACGTGCGCCTCAAGGTGTTGAAAAACACCAGGTCGCCTGGCTGCAGATCGCTTTTCTCAATGCTTTCAGTGGCTGCCGCCTGCTGCTCGGCGCGCCGTGGCAGCAAAAGGCCCACGCTTTGCTGGTACATGCTGCGTACAAAACCGCTGCAGTCAAAGCCGTGTTCATTGTTTCCGCCCCGCTTGTAGGGCACGCCCAGAAAACCCATGGCGGTTACTACCAGCGCCGAGGCCTTGTTGCTGACGTTCTGCCGAACCTGGTCGATCTGGGTGAGCAGGCCCTTGTCTGCCAGCAGCCTGTCCATGTCGTCGCCAGAGTTGCCGGGGCTTGCGTGTGCGGTGTTGAAGCAGAGCGCGGCAGTGACAATGACGAGAGCAGGGGTAAAAATTCGCATGGGCTGGAGCATACTTGAAGGTTTGATCCTACGTCAATTGCGGGTTTTTACCCGGGCGCACTGCCAAGTCATTGATTTGTAATGATTTAATTCGACACGCCAAAATAGTTTTTGCGCTCGCGGCTTTTTTGGGGAGTTTTGAGGAGTCAAGGACGGCATCTGGCGGTGTTTAGGGGATAAATATGCATCTTGTCCACTATCGACGGCTGTTGTTTGCTATTGTTTTTGTAGTATTTTTCGCTTGCGCGGCACAGCTTCATGCGCAGGGCGTTCGCGCCGAGACCGTCGCCAGCGGCCTGCAAAACCCCTGGAGCCTGGCTTTTTTGCCGGATGGCCGATTCCTCGTCACCGAGCGGCCCGGGCGCATGCGGGTGCTCGGCGCCGACGGCAGGCCGGGCGGCGCGGTGGCCGGCCTGCCCCCGATTGCGGCAGGCGGGCAGGGCGGCCTGCTCGATGTCATGCTTGACAGCGACTTTGCCCGCAACCGCGTCCTGTATTTCTGTTTTTCGGAGCCCGCGCCGACCGGCAGCGCCAACAGCACGGCCCTGGTGCGCGCCACGCTGAGCGCCGACGAGACCAGGTTGGAAAACCTCAAGGTCATCTTCAGCCAGAAGCCCAAAGTGGCCAGCACAGCCCATTTTGGCTGCCGCATTGTGGAAAGCCGGACGCCCGGCGTGGGCGGCAAAGCCGATGGCAAGCTGTTTTTGACGCTGGGCGAGCGCTTTTCGCGCAAGGAAGACGCGCAAAAGCTCGACAACCACCTGGGCAAGATCGTGCGCATCAACAAGGACGGCACGGTGCCAAGTGACAACCCCTTTGTCGGAAAGCCCGGGGCGCTGCCTGAAATCTGGAGCTATGGCCACCGCAACAGCCAGGGCGCGACGCTAGCGCCCGACGGCACCTTCTGGATGCACGAGCACGGTCCGCAGGGAGGCGACGAGATCAATCTGCCCAGGCCGGGCGCCAACTACGGCTGGCCCGCCATCACCTATGGCGAAAACTACGGCGGCGGCAAGATTGGCGAGGGGCTGACCGAAAAAGCCGGCATGGAGCAGCCGCTGCATTACTGGGTGCCGTCGATCGCGCCTTCGGGCATGGCTTTTTTGAGCAGCGAGCGCTATGGCAAGGCCTGGCGCGGCAACCTGTTTGTGGGCTCGCTCAAGTTCGGCTACCTTGACCGCATCGAGCTGTCCCAGCCTTTTGCCGGCAAGGTGGTGCGCGAAAGCCGCCTGCTGACCGAAGTGGGCGAGCGGATTCGCGACGTCAGGCAGGGCCCGGACGGCCTGCTCTATGTGCTGACCGACAGCAGCAACGGCAAGCTGCTGCGGCTGCTGCCCGCGCAGGGCCAATAGCGGTCGCGGCCCGCAGCCTCAGACCGGCTGCAGCGCCTGCTGGCCGCGCTTGACGAAAAACAGGCCCGCCCCCACGGCCATGAGCAGCCCGCCAAAGGCCCGGTTTTGCCATTTCACGGCCTGGGCGTTCCTGAAGAGCTTTTGCAGCCGGCTGGCCGCATAGGCATAGCCGTGCATCACCACCAGGTCAACCGCCACCGTCGTGACCGCCATCACCAGCAGTTGCAGCCAGAGTGGCCGCGTCGGGTTGATGAACTGCGGCAGCACCGCCACCATGAACAAAATCCCCTTGGGGTTGGTGACATTGGTCAGCAGGCCCGTGAAAAAAAGTTTGCGTGGCGACAAGGCCTTAGTGCCGTTGGCGGGCGTGCCGCTGTCGGCCGGCGTGAGCGCCTCCGAGGAGCGCCACTGCTGCCAGCCAATGTAGATCAGGTAGCCCGCGCCCAGGGTCTTGACGACGTTGAAGGCCAGCTCTGACGCAATCAGCAGCGAGCCGACACCGGCCCCGGCCACCAGCAGGATGATCAATAGCCCGGCCTGCAGCCCGGCGATGGTCGCCTGGGTGCGGCGCACGCCGTAGCTCAAGCCGTGGCTCATGGCCAGCACCGCCCCGGAGCCGGGCGAAAACGCGATGAGTATGGAAGCGAGCAGGTAGGCGGTCCAGGTTTGAAGCGACATGAGGTTTTGTATGCATTGGCCTGAAAAGGGGGTGACGAATTTGGAAGGCGAATCCTACAGGGAAGGGCCGCACACGCCGTTATCATGATTGCATGACCCCAAGCGATCCCTGGTACCAGCTTATGACCCGTTCGGGCCGGACAGCGCAGCTGTGGATCGTCGAGTGGTGGCAACTGCTGCACCTGGGCGCGCTGATCATGGTGCTGGCCCTGTCGCCGGCTAGCTACAGCCGCGGCAACCGCGCCGTGCTGGGCCGGCACATCTATCTGAATACGGCGCCCATACTGCTGGGTTTTTCGGTGCTGTGCGCGCTGGTGACGGTGGTCATCACGCGCATCGTCGTCGTCACCGCGCTCAGCTACGGCCTGTCGCAATACGCCTTGCAGGTGGTCATACGCGTGCTGGTGCTGGAGCTGATTCCGCTGACGGCAGCGCTGTTCGTGGCGCTGCGCTGCACCATTCCCGATGGCGCCGAGCTGACCGCCATGCAGGCCAGCGGCGAGCTCGACGAGATGCGCCGGCAGGGGGTCGAGCCGATACGCCAGGAGGTGTTGCCGCGCGTGGTGGCCGGCATGTTCTCGGGCATCACGCTGGCGGCATTGAGCTGCGTGGTCGCCCTGGTGGTCGCCTATATCGCCGTTTACGGCTTTGCCGTGTCGGGGCTGGCGGGCTATACCCGGCTGTTTGGCCAGGTGTTCACTCCGGCTGTAACGCTTATCTTTATGCTGAAAACCCTGCTGTTCAGCCTGTCGGTCTCGCTCATTCCCATGGCCTCGGCGCTCTACGGCATCCCCGGGATGCAGGGGCACGGTGTCCGTACCAGTGCGGAAATGCGCGGGCTGGTGCGCATGTTTGCCGTGATCCTGCTGATTGAAGTGGCCTCGCTGGTCGGCAACTATTATTGATATCTTCCCAATGACATCTCCATGAGTTCACCCCAACACCCCTTGCCCGGGCAGCCCGGCAGCCGCGACCCGGAGCGCGCCGCGCCCGTGGCCAATCTCGAGTTCAAGGCCAGGCTGCTGATGATCTTCATGGTGCTTCTGGTGGGCGGCTCGGCCCTCTACGTGGCCTATGCACGCGGCGCATTCGAGACGACGCAGCGGCTCGTGCTGATGGCCGAAGACTCAGAAGGCGTGGTCGTCGGCATGGACCTGACCTTTGCCGGCTTCCCGATTGGCCGGGTCAGGCGCATTGAACTGGCCGAGGACGGCAAGGCACGCATCCTGGTCGACGTGGCCAGCAAGGACGCCCACTGGCTGCGCACCAGCAGCGTGTTCACCCTGGTCAAGGGCATTGTGGGCGGGCCCAATATCCGCGCCTACACCGGCCTGCTGGGCGACCCGGCCCTGCCGGATGGCGCGGTGCGCACCGTGCTGCAGGGCGACGCCAGCGCGGAAATCCCCAAAGTCATTGCGGCAGCCAAGGACCTGATTGAAAACCTCAACAGCCTGACGGGCAGCAGTGGCTCGGTCGGTGCCAGCATGGCCAACCTGAAGACCCTGACCGATCGGCTCAACGGACCCGGTGGCGCGCTCACCGTGCTGCTGGGCAGCGAAGCCGAGGCCAAAAAAATTGCCGTCACGCTGGACCGCACCAATGCGCTGCTGAGCCGGCTCGACAGCATGACGGCCAAGGCCGACAGCCAGGTGTTTGGCGAGAAAGGCGTGCTGCCTAAAACGCGCGCCACCGTCGTGCAACTCAATGCCATGCTGGGCGAAGCGCGCACCAGCCTGAAAAAAGTCGATGCCATCCTGGTCGATGCGCAGTCCATTACCTCCAATGCCAAGGACGCCACGGCCGATCTGGGCAGCCTGCGCGCCGAGGTGGACGCCAGCCTACGCAAGGTGGAAGGCCTGGTCAATGAAATCAACCGCAAATGGCCGTTTGCCCGTGACGCCCAGATGAAACTGCCATGAGCGCCGCGCCGGGCCGCCCCCAAGCAAACTCGCACCGCAGTGCGCAGCACGAAGGAACTCCAGTGAACACCGCCATGAAAATTGCCGCGCCGCTGGCCTTTGCCCTGCTGTTGAGCGCCTGCGCCAGCGGCCCCAAGCCGCCCGACTGGCAGCTCGAAGCCAAGGGCGCCATGGAGCGTTCCGTCGCCGCCTATCTGGAGGGCAACAGCCGCGTCGAAGCGGCCGAGCTGGCGCGCGCCCGTGAGCAGCTGTCGCGCACCGGCCGCGCCGACTTGCTCGCCACCGCCGAACTGCTGCACTGCGCCACCCGCGTGGCCAGCCTGGTGTTCGAGCCCTGTGCCGGTTTTGAAGCGCTGCGGCCGGATGCGACGTCAGCCCAGGCTGCGTATGCCGACTACCTGCGCGGCCAGGTCAATCCGTCAAGCATTGCCCTGCTGCCCGAAACGCAGCGCGCCGCTGCCTCCGGTGATGGCAGCGCGCTAAAGGCCATGACCGACCCGCTGTCGCAACTGGTGGCCGCCGGCGCCTTGCTGCAGACCGGCAAGGCCAGCCCGGCCGTCATCGCGCAGGCCATCGACACGGCATCAAGCCAGGGTTGGCGCCGTCCGCTGCTGGCCTGGCTGGGCGTGCAGGCCCAGCGGGCGGAGCAGGGCGGGGATAGCGAGGGGGCGGCACGGCTGCGGCGGCGCATTGCGCTCACGCTGGGCCAGGTGGCGAATGGTGCCCAGGAAAAGCGTTGAGGTTGACATCAGTCCAGTCCGTGCCATTTAACTGGCACGCTATGGTGAAGCTGCGGTATGCGCTCCCGAATCTGGTCCAGGAGACGAGTGGACTGCAAAGCAGGGTCGGCGACTTTGGTAGTATCAGTACACCTGTTCATTTATAAGGGCTATCCACTTAGCTCCACAAAGCCTATCATTCCGTGGTGAACGAAATTTGGCAAAGTGGAAACAAAGGTTACCCAAGCAACTGGATTGAATTTCAGGACTGGTTTGCCACCG
>JBKJKI010000112.1:0-10208 GCA_046597475.1 Polaromonas sp.
TTTCCAGGAAATCCCTCCCTACTATCACAACCCGATCGCGGGCTCGCACTACCTCAAGGTCGACCTGAAATAGCCGGTAGCGTGCGCTGCATGCAGCTATCGCTGACCGTTCGTTCAAACGGCGGGCCGCCGCTGCTTGAACGTTCACCCGTTGCCCGCGTGGGCTTCAGCCCTTGGCCTGCGCCAGCAGCGTGGCAGCGTCGCTCACTTCGAACTTGCCCGGCCCTTCTATATTCAGCGCGGCCACCTTGCCGTCCTTGACGAGCATCGAATAGCGGGTGCTGCGCAGGCCCATGCCGCGCCCGGTCAAGTCCAGCGTCAGGCCGGTGGCCTTGGCGAAGTCGGCGCTGCCGTCGGCCAGCATGCGGACCTTGCTGCCGGTCTTCTGATCGCGCGCCCAGGCACCCATCACAAAGGCGTCGTTGACGCTGACACACCAGATCTCGTCGACGCCGCCGGCCTTGAAATCATGCGCGTGTTCAACGTAACCCGGCAGGTGCTTGGCTGAACAGGTGGGGGTGAAGGCGCCCGGCAGACCGAAGATGGCGATGGTCTTGCCCGCTGCTGCCTTGGTCACGTCAACCGGGTTCGGGCCGATGCTACAGCCGTTGCCTTCGACTTCCGAAAATTCCTGCAGGGTGGCCGAAGGAATGGAATCGCCGACTTTGATCATGATGTGCTCCTGAAATGATTCGATCGAGGTGTCGATTGCAATTGGGCTGGAAACTGGGTGAACGCTCGTCACCCCAAAGCAAAACGACCCACATTGTGGGCCGTTTCGGGGGGGAACGCAGGACGCGGCTTAAACCACGGCCGCCTTCTGGACCAGGCGGGTTGCGACCCAGTTCTTGGTCTTGGAGATCGGACGGCTTTCGGTGATCTCAATCACGTCGCCGGTGTGGAACTCGCCCTTTTCGTCGTGCGCGTGGTACTTGCTCGACTTGGCGACGATCTTTCCGTACAGCTCGTGCTTCACACGTCGCTCCAAGACCGTGACGGTCCTGGTCGAGCGCCGCGTGAAGCACGAGCTCTACGGCAAGATCGTTTCCCTGTCCAGCAAGTACCACGCCCATGACGAAAAGGGCGAGTACAAGATGGGCGACGTGATCGAGATCACCGAAAGCCGTCCTATCTCCAAGACCAAGAACTGGGTTGTAACCCGTTTGGTTCAAAAGGGCGCCCTGGTCTAAAACCTCAGCGTTTTGACACTGCTCATCAAAAGCGGCTCACTGTGTGGGCCGTTTTTGTTTCCGTCTTTCCTTGCACTCCGATAAAGACCATGGCTGCCCAGCGGCTCTCGGGGTCGGTCAAAATGGCATGGACATCAACTTTTTATTGCGAACCTGGAGCACCCATGATTAAAGTAGGCGATACCCTTCCCTCGGCAACCCTGATGGAATATGTGGAAGTTGAAGGCAACGGTTGCAGCATCGGCCCGAATCCGGTCGATGTCGTCAAGGCCAGCGCGGGCAAGACGATTGCCCTGTTTGCCGTGCCAGGTGCTTTCACGCCGACCTGCTCGGCCAAGCATGTTCCAGGCTATGTCGAGAAGGCAGCCGAACTCAAGGCGGCAGGCGTCGACGAGATCTGGTGCCTGAGCGTGAATGACGCCTTTGTGATGGGCGCCTGGGCACGCGAACAGAAGACTGGCGACAAGGTGCGCATGCTGGCCGATGGCGATGCCGCCTTTGCGAAGGCCACCGGCCTGACGCTGGACCTGAACGGCAAGGGCCTGGGCCTGCGCAGCAACCGCTACTCCATGCTGGTCAAGGACGGCAAGGTCGTGAGCCTGAATATTGAAGGCCCCGGAAAATTCGAGGTCAGCGACGCGGCCACGCTGTTGGCACAAGCCAGCGCCTGACGCTTCTCAGCTCCCAAGCCAGAAGCCACCGCAAGCAGCTGCGGTGGCTTTTTTGTGCTCGCGGCGAATGCTATTGATAAAATAGCAATAGATGCCCGTAGCCATTGGGTTATAGGCCGATTTTCCTACAAATCAACCTTCAGGTAATGGGCCCCGGCAATCGGGTTGTGGTAGTAGGGCGGAATGTCCGCAAAGCCCAGGTCGGCATAGAGCGCTCGCGCCGATTCCATGTCGTCCAGCGTATCGAGCAACACGCAGCGGTAGCCCGCCACCCGCGCCAGGTCCAGCACGGCTTCAGCCAGTTGCCGCCCCAGGCCAAAGCGTCGAAACGCCTTGCGCACATACAGGCGTTTCATTTCGGCCGCATTGGGATAGTCAACGGAATCGAGGGCATGCAGCGCACAGCAGCCGGCCACGTCACCGTCGACCACGGCAAGCAGCAGCGCGCCGCCAGGAGCGCCATAGTCGCCAGGCAGGCCCGCCAGTTCAGCCTCAAAGTTCTGGAAGCGCAGATCAATGCCGAGTTGTTCGGCATATTCCGTCAATATCTGGCGCGTTGCGTCCAGTTGCTCGGGAGTGCAGGGGGTGATGAGCTGAATGGAGGGTCGGGGCACAGGGTCGTGTAGAGGAAGTCGGCAGCCAGTTTAACGGCTTTCGCCTCACCGCCCCGGCGCGCGCCGTGGGCCTCAAGCCGCAGGCAGTGCCAGGGTGGACGCCCAATAGACCAGCGCCCCGCAGGCTGAGAAAAGCAGCAGCGCGACCACGCGCGAGACACTGTCGTCTCGCGACGGCGGTGCCGCCACCAGCAGCTCCTTGTCGCCGTGCAGCATCGCACCCAGCAGGTTGTTCTTGCGCCGCAGATGGAAAAAGATGGCGGCGACATGCAGGCTGACCAGCGCCAGCAGCAGCCATTTGCCAATATTGGCGTGGTAATTGGTGGCAAGGCTGACCGTCGCGTTCGACACAATGCTCGTGAGTGGCCCCGAAAAGGCGATTTCGTCATCGCTCATCAGGCCGGTACCGACTTGCGCCAGCAAGACCGCCAGCATGGCAAAGACCGAACCCGCACCGATCGGACTGTGGCCCACGCTGTGCTCGGGCCTGCCCTGGCCCTTGAGATAGTTGATGACGCTGCGCGGCGCATAGACAAAGGCGCCGAAGCGCGACCAGCGACCGCCCACCAGACCCCAGGCAATTCGAAACAGCAGCAGCGCCAGCACCGCATAGCCCAGGCGCATGTGCCAGACCATCGCGCTTCCCCCCGTGATGCCGCTGACCGCCAGGCCCAGCGTGCAAAGCGCCAGTGACCAGTGGAACACGCGCGTGGGCAGATCCCAGACCCGCACTTTCTTCAGAATTTCAGGGTGATGCATTCGCTTCCTCATTCGCCGCTTGTTGATTTCTACCTGCCGCGCCGGGAGTCCGGCGCTGACTTCTTGGGCTTACCCCCGGCCCATTAGTTCCTGGGGAACTTGTCAAACTTCACTAAACTCCAGCAGTCTGGCAGCAAATATGAGGAAGCTGCCGGTCTCCATCCTAAAAACCCCCAAGAGGAAAAAAATATGAAAGCTTTTGTCTGCCTCGCTGCAGCAACGACCCTGCTTGCGCTGGCTGCTCCGGCCTCGGCGCAGTTTGCCAAGGCCGAAGATGCCATCCATTACCGTCAGGGTGCCCTGACCGTGATGGGCACGCATTTTGGGCGCATAGGCGCCATGGCCAACGGAAAAGTTGCTTTCGATGCTAAGGCCGCAGCGGAGAACGCCGCGATTGTTACCGACATGGCCAAACTCCCGTGGGCGGCGTTTGGCCCCGGCACCGACAAGGGCGGCAACACCAAGGCCAAGCCTGAAATCTGGACCGAGCAGGCCAAATTCAAGGAGCACAGCGACAAGCTGGTGGTCGAGACAGGGAAACTGGCGACGGCCTCCAAAACCGGCAACCTCGACGCGCTGAAAACCGCGTTTGCGTCCACCGCCGATACCTGCAAGTCCTGCCACGACGCATTCCGCAATAAATAAGGGCCCCCACGGTCGCGCTACTAGCGTGTCGCTCTCTGCCCCCCGAGGGGGCGCTGCGCCTGCGGCCTGGCAAAGCCGGTCCTGCGGCTCGAACTTGAAAGGGGCAAAAGAAAAAAGGCCGGCTGCTTTCAGCAACCGGCCTTTTTCGTCTTCCTCACGGGAAACTCCGCAAACTACTCTTCACCAGCAGGGGCCGCGGAACTGGCTTTGCCAGGCCGCAGGCGCAGCGCCCCCTCGGGGGGCAGCGCAGTACGCGAAGCGACAAGCGTGGGGGCCTACGTCTCGGCCAGCAGTTTTTCAATCAGCTGGTGCAGTGCGGCAAAATCGGGCTCGCCCACGAACTGCTTGACGATCTGGCCGCGCTTGTTGACCAGGTAAGTCGTCGGCGTGAGCTGCACGTCGCCCCAAGCCTTGGCCACCGCGCCGGTGTTGTCGATGGCCACCTTGAAGGGCAGCTGGCGCGTCTCGGTGTAATTGACGACATAGCTTGGTGGGTCATAGCTCATGGCCACCGCCAGCGTGTCGTAACCCTGGGCCTTGTACTTGTTGTAGGTGGAGATGACCTTGGGCATTTCCGCCACACAGGTCACGCAGCTGGTGGCCCAGAAGTTGACCAGCGTGACCTTGCCCTTGAGGTCGGCGGTGGTCTGCTTGCTGCCGTCGAGCAGCACGAAGGTCGACTCCGGCGCTGCCTGCGCGCCGCTGCAGCCTGACAGAAAGGCCGCGCCACCCAGCACCAGCGCGCCTGCCAGCACGATGCGGCATACTGCCATGGGAGAAAGTTTTTTCATCGGAAGGACCTTGTCATGCAACGCCGAAATTTTAACCAGGCCGGTGCCAGCGCGCTCGGCCTGCTGATATGGGCCACCTGCCAGCAGGCCCATGCGCTGTCGCTGGGCGATATCAGCAATGCCGATGCCAGCAAGGGCCTTAAAGCCGCGCTTGAAAAGGGTGCTCTGGCGGCCGTTTCGCTGCTCGGTAGAGCAGATGGATTCCTCGGCAACCCAAAAGTTCGCATTCCGCTGCCCGGATATCTTGAAGATGCGTCGAAACTGCTGAAAAACTTCGGTCAGGGCAAGAAAATTGACGAACTCGTCACCGCCATGAACCGCGCCGCAGAATCCGCAGTGCCCATGGGCAAGGACTTGCTGGTGGGCGCCGTGAGGGCCATGAATGTTAACGACGCCAAGAACATCCTGAGCGGCGGCGAAACCTCGGTCACCAACTTCTTTGCCGAGAAAACCCGTGCCCCGCTGGGCGTGAAATTTCTGCCGGTGGTGAACCAGGCCACTGAAAAGGTCGGGCTGGCCAACAAATACAACGAATTCGCCGGCAAGGCCGCCGGTTTTGGGCTGGTCAAAAAGGAAGACGCCAACCTCCAGCACTACGTGACCGGCAAGACGCTCGATGGCCTTTACCTCATTATTGGCGAAGAGGAAAAGAAAATCCGCCAGGACCCGGTGGGCACGGGCAGTGCGATTATCGGGAAAGTCTTTGGCGCACTGAAGTAGCGCGGTTGGCCCGGGTTTACGGGCCAAATCGGCCTCATGTCCAGACAGCATGGGTGTAGTTTGCTATAAAAAAAGGAATGATTCGGCGGCAATGAGGTTTTCAGGGCCTGCTTGCACCCCGGCCGGCTCAGGTCTACGATGAGTCCCAAGTGACGGGGATGACGCAAAACCAAGCACTCCATCTGCATGTGCCGGAGCCCTCGGGCCGTCCCGGCCACGAGACCGACTTTTCCTATCTGCATCTGTCGCCGGCTGGCGCGGTGCGGCGTCCGCCGGTCGATGCAATGCCGGCCGCTACCGCCGACCTGGCCTTCAGCTTGGTGCGCGTGCTCGACGACGAAGGCCGCGCCGTCGGGCCCTGGGCGCCGCAGCTTGACGCACAGCAGTTACGCCAGGGACTGCGGGCGATGATGAAAACGCGGGCCTACGATGCCCGCATGCTGATCGCGCAGCGGCAGAAAAAAATCTCTTTCTACATGCAGTGCCTGGGCGAGGAGGCGATCGCCACCGCGCAGGCCATGGCGCTGGCGCCCGGCGACATGTGCTTTCCCACGTACCGCCAGCAGGGCCTGCTGCTGGCGCGCGACGACATCGACATGGTGGAGATGATCTGCCAGCTGATGTCCAACGAGCGCGACCCGCTCAAGGGGCGCCAGCTGCCGGTGATGTACTCGTACAAGCGCGCCGGCTTTTTCACCATCTCGGGCAACCTGGCGACGCAGTTCATCCAGGCCGTGGGCTGGGCGATGGCGTCGGCGATCAAGGGCGACACGAAAATCGCCTCGGCCTGGATAGGCGACGGTGCCACCGCCGAGGCCGACTTTCACACCGCGCTGACCTTTGCCCATGTCTACCGCGCGCCGGTGATCCTCAACGTGGTCAACAACCAGTGGGCGATCTCGACCTTCCAGGCGATTGCCGGCGGCGAGTCCACCACGTTTGCCGCTCGCGGCGTGGGCTGCGGCATTGCCTCGCTGCGCGTGGACGGCAACGATTTTCTGGCCGTTTATGCCGCCTCGCGCTGGGCGGCCGAGCGCGCGCGCGGCAACCTCGGGCCGACGCTGATCGAGTGGGTGACTTACCGTGGTGGCGCGCACTCGACCTCGGACGACCCGGCGCGCTACCGCCCGGCCGACGACTGGGCGCGCTTTCCGCTCGGCGACCCGATCATGCGGCTGAAAACACATTTGATGCAGCTGGGCGCCTGGAGCGAGGCCGAGCACGAGGCCGCGCAAAAAGAGCTGGAGGCGCAGGTCGGCGCCGCGCTGAAGGAGGCCGAGCGCTACGGCTCGCTGGCCGGCGGCCACATGGCCGGCGCGGCGGCGATGTTCGAGGATGTCTACAAGGACATGCCTGAGCATTTGCGCCAACAACGCAGCCAACTGTTCGGGGCCTAGGATGGACAGCCCCCACGTCGCTTTGCTCCTGCCCCCCGAGGGGGCGCGGCCTTCCCTTGGGGCGGCCCGGCGGGAGGCCTGGCCATGCAAATGACCATGATCCAGGCGCTGCGTTCGGCCATGGACGTGATGCTGGCGCGCGACGACAAGGTGGTGGTCTTTGGCCAGGACGTGGGCTACTTCGGCGGCGTGCTCCGCTGCACCGACGGCCTGCAGGCGAAATACGGCAGCTCGCGCGTGTTCGACGCGCCGATCTCCGAGGGCGGCATTGTCGGCGTGGCCATCGGCATGGCAGCCTGCGGCCTACGCCCGGTGGTCGAGGTGCAGTTTGCCGATTACGTCTACCCGGCCTACGACCAGATCGTCTCCGAAGCGGCGCGGCTGCGCTACCGCTCGGCCGGCGACTTCACCGCGCCCATGACGATACGCATGCCTTGCGGCGGCGGCATCTTTGGCGGCCAGACGCACAGCCAGAGCCCGGAGGCGGTGTTCGCGCATGTCTGCGGCCTGCGCACCGTGATGCCATCCAACCCCTATGACGCCAAGGGCCTGCTGATCGCCTGCATCGAGAACGATGACCCGGTTATTTTTCTCGAACCCAAGCGCCTGTACAACGGCCCCTTCGACGGCCACCACGAGCGGCCGGCGGTGCCTTGGACAGGTCACGCGCTGGCCGAGGTGCCCGAGGGTCATTACAGCGTGCCGCTGGAGTCTGCTGCGGTGTTCCGCGCCGGCGCCGAACTGACGGTGATCACCTACGGCACCATGGTTTACGTCTGCCAGGCGGCGGCGCAGGAAAGCGGGTTTGACGCCGAGATCATCGACCTGCGCAGCCTCTGGCCCATGGACCTGGAGGCCGTGGTGGCCTCGGTGAAAAAGACCGGTCGCTGCGTGATCGTTCACGAGGCCACGCGCACCAGCGGCTTTGGCGCCGAGCTGGCGGCGCTGGTGCAGGAGCACTGCTTTTATCACCTGGAAGCGCCTATCGAACGCGTGACCGGCTGGGACACGCCCTACCCGCATGCGCAGGAGTGGGCCTACTTTCCGGGTCCGGCGCGCGTGGCGGCGGCCTTCAGGCGTGTGATGGAGGCATGAGATGAGCCCCCACGCTCACTTTCGCTCGCTGTACGAACCGCTGCGAGACGCAGCGGCTCTTTGGCCTGTCCAAACCGGCGCCGGCCGGCTTGGAGCCGCAGGCCTCAGCCCCTCAGGGGCGCATGCCTCCCCAGGGGCGGCCCGTCGGGAGGCATCATGAGCATTCACATCATCAAGATGCCCGACCTGGGCGAGGGCATTGCCGAGGTCGAGTTGGTGGCCTGGCGCGTGGCGCCCGGCGAGGCCGTGACCGAGGACCAGATACTGGCCGACGTGATGACCGACAAGGCCACGGTCGAGATTCCCTCGACTGTGCACGGCACCGTGCTGGCGCTGGGCGGCGCGGTCGGCCAAGTGCTGGCCGTGGGCGCCGAGCTGATACGCATCGAAGTGGCGGAGGCCGAAGCCGGCAGCGCCACGGCAGCGCAGGACAAGGCTCCGGCCACGCCGCCGGCACCCATCGTGGCCGTCGCGGCAGCGCCTGCGCCCGACCCGTCCAGGCCCCCGAGCCAGCCTGTGGGTGACAAACCCATCGCCTCGCCCGCCCTGCGCCGGCGCGCCTGGGAACTGGGTGTGGACCTGCGGCAGCTGGCCGCCAGCGGTGCGGGCGGGCGCATCATGCAGGCCGACCTTGATGCTTATGTTGCCGCGCATGGCCCGGCCAGGGGCGCAGCCGCCGTAGCGGCCAGCGCTGGCCTGGCGCCGCGCGACGATGAGGAGCGCATTCCTGTGCTGGGCCTGCGCCGCCGCATCGCGCAAAAGATGCAGGAGTCCAAGCGCCGCATCCCGCACTTCACCTATGTCGAAGAGGTCGATGTCACCGAGCTGGAGGCGCTGCGCGCGAGCCTGAACGCGAAATGGGGCGCGCAACGCGGCCACCTGACGCTGCTGCCACTGCTGCTGCGCGCCGTGGTGCTGGCGGTGCGCGAGTTCCCGCAGATCAATGCCCGCTTTGACGACGAAGCCGGCGTCGTGACGCGCCATGGCGCGGTGCACCTGGGCATTGCCACCCAGACCGACACCGGCCTGATGGTGCCGGTGCTGCGCCATGCCGAGGCCCAGGACCTGTGGGCCAGCGCGGCGGAAGTGGCGCGCCTGGCCGCGGCCGCGCGCAGCGGCAAGGCCACGCGGGGCGAGCTTTCAGGCTCGACGCTCACCGTCACCAGCCTGGGCGCGCTGGGCGGCATCGTCTCGACGCCGGTGATCAACGCGCCCGAGGTCGCCATCGTCGGCGTCAACCGCATCGCGCTACGGCCGGTGCTGCGCGGCGGTGCGGTGGTGGCGCGGCAGATGATGAACCTGTCGTCCTCCTTCGACCATCGCGTGGTTGATGGCGTGGACGCGGCAGGCTTCGTGCAGGCGCTGCGCGGCTATCTCGAAACCCCGGCGCTGCTGTTCATTGAAAATTATTGACAAATAGGTCGATAGCCTATATGGCATGGGTATAGTTTGCTATCAAAATAATGGTTAACGACGCCTGGTTGGACGAATGCGGCGCGGCCTGCTAGCCTTGGACTTTTTTTGCGCAGGAAGTCCATGAAAATCGAAACCATTGCCGTTCACGGCGGCTATACGCCAGACCCCACCACCAAGGCCGTGGCGGTGCCCATCTACCAGACCGTCGCCTACGCCTTTGACGACACCCAGCACGGCGCCGACCTGTTCGACCTGAAGGTGGCCGGCAACATCTACAGCCGCATCATGAACCCGACCAATGCCGTGCTGGAAGCCCGCATGGCGGCGCTCGAAGGCGGCATTGGCGCGCTGGCTGTGGCCTCGGGCATGGCGGCAATCACGGCCGCCATTCAGACCATTGCCGAGTCCGGCGACAACATCGTTGCGTCGTCGGCGCTCTATGGCGGCACCTACAACCTGTTTGCCCACACCTTTCCGCAGCAGGGTATCGAAGTGCGTTTTGCCGACCCGCGCGACCCGGCTTCGTTTGCGCCGCTGATCGACGCGCGCACCAAGGCGGTGTTTTGCGAGTCGGTCGGCAACCCGTTGGGCAACGTGACCGACATCGCCGCGCTGGCCGACATCGCGCATGCTGCCGGCGTGCCGCTGATCGTGGACAACACCGTCTCCAGTCCCTACCTGTGCCGACCCTTCGAGCACGGCGCCGACATCGTGATCCATTCCTGCACCAAGTTCATCGGCGGTCACGGCACCAGCATCGGCGGCATCATCATCGAAAAGGGAGATTTCCCCTGGGGCAACGGCCGCTTCCCCGAGCTCACCGAACCCGACCCCAGCTACCACGGCATGAAGTTCTTCGAGACGTTCGGCCCGATGCAGATCGCCTACATCCTGAAGGTCCGCACACAGC
>JBKJKI010000144.1:0-6717 GCA_046597475.1 Polaromonas sp.
GGACTCGCTTGCTGGCCATCTTGGCTTGTGCCTGCTGTAACTGCGCTTCGCTTGGCTGGGGCAAGTCTTCGAACAAGCCAGCCTCGGCTGCCTGGAATTCACTATCAGTCGGGTTCATCATGCGAAAAAACATGCCAGTTCCGTGCCAGATTCAGGGGGCAAGAGAAAAACTCTCACTCTCTCAGGCGATCATGCTGGCACGCAGACAGCGCCAGGCGCAACGGGCAAGGGCAGCCGTGAAGACAGCCAACACATCGGCAGCTTGCCTTTAAGTACGGGCGCCGAGGTGCTTGCCAAGGCCGTGCGCAGTCAATGGGGCAGCAAGACAACGAGTGGCACTGGTCCGCTGGACGTGGGCTTCAGGGAAGATGCCTGTCAGGTGCGCAAAAACAATGCACCAGCCAATTTCGCCCGCCTGCGGCGCATGGCGCTGACTCGGCTCAAGCAGGAAACGACGAAAAAGCCCGATATTCAGGGCAAACGCCGCCACGCAGAATGGGATCAGGACTATATGGAGACCGTGCGCAGAGAACCGGCCGCAATTTAGAGGCGATGGCCTTGGTCTGGCCTTTTAGAGGCTATCTATATGATAGCTAATAATGACCGAAGAATATGGGCTTGAAGGCTATTTCACTGAAATAACCGGTTTTTCACCCTCAGGCGGGGCCTTCGCGCAACTCGGCCAGGCGATCGGTAATGGCATCGATGTCCAGCGCGTCTTCCGCATGCGCCAGATAGGTTTCCAGATCCGCCACCGCATGCGCCACATCGCCCTGCGCGGCCCAGGCCAGTCCGCGGTCGCGGTAGTCGGGCCAGGCATCGGGTTGCAGGACGATCAGGCGGTCCTGCACGGCGATCAGCCGCGGCCAGTCTTCCTGGGTCTTGTGAATATCCTGCAGATTGCGCAGCATGCGGCTGATGATCTCGCGCGGCGGCGTGGACTGCAGGTAAAGCCCCATGGGCACTTCGAATTCGTCGCTTATGCCGCTGCGCTGCCTGAAGGGCTCCAGCCGCTCTGCCAGTTCTTCGCGGCTCAATGACTGGCCGCTGAAGGGGTCGATCACCACCTGGCCCTTGGGCAGGTTGACCTTGACCATGAAATGCCCCGGAAACGCCACGCCCCGCGCGTTCAGGCCCAGACCCATTGCCAGCTCAAGCCACAGCACGGCCAGCGTGATCGGAATGCCCCGCCGCGTGCGCAGCACGGTGTTGAGGTAGCTGTTGTCGGGGTCGTAGTAGTCGTTGATGTTGCCGCCGAAACCCAGGTCGCGGAAGAAGAACTGGTTGAGCGCGCGCAAACGCTGCAGCTCCGGCGCGTCGCCGGGAAGCCGGCGTTTGACGCGCGCCAGCAACTGGTCCACATCGCCCAGGATCTGCTCGACGTCCAGATCGGGATACTCGTCCTGGGCCAGGCAGATGGCCGCTTCCAGCAAGGGAAAATGCGCATCGCTTTGCACCAGGCTTGAAAAATATTGCAGCGGAGACGGTACGGCCAGATTTAATTGCATGACGCTACTTTCTCACAATCCGTGAGCTTTTCAAGCGTTCGATAGCCTGCCGACCTGAAAGGTTCTGGAAATTGTGGTTTGGCGGTCGCTGGCCCGGCCGGCGGGAACGGCCGGGAATGACCTTGAGGCAGTTCCGGGTCGGGTTTGAGCACCCGGCCAGCTCCGCCAGCCCGCCAGTTCAGCGCCGCAGCAACTGGCGCAGCTTCAGGCCAGAAACCCACAACGCTACAAAATAAATAGCTGCCGATGTGCATAAAACGAGGGCCAGCAAGCCGATTCGCCGGCCATACAGGTGCTTCAGGCCGAGCCAGTTGACCGCGTCGGCAGCCCACAGCAAAAACACCGCCAGCAGCGCACTGGCCGCCAGCACCTGCAAGGAAAATACACCCCAGCCGGGCGCTGGCGCATAACTGCCACGCCGGATCAGCCCCACCAGCAGACACAAGGCATTGATCAAGGCGCCCATGCCGATCGCCAGCGCCAGCCCGGCATGCTGGAAATACGGCACCAGCGCCAGATTGAGCAACTGGGTCACGATCAGCACCACCACGGCAATACGCACCGGCGTCTTGATGTCCTGGCTGGCATAAAAGCCGGGCGCCAGCACCTTGATGGCGACCAGGCCCAGCAGGCCCGCGCCATAGCCCATCAGCGCGCGCGTGGTCTGCTGCACGTCACGATCGGAAAAAACGCCGTAGTGGTAGAGCGTGGCCACCAGCGGCTCGGCAAACGTCAGCAGCGCCACGGCGCAGGGTACCGCCAGCAACACCACCACGCGCAGTCCCCAGTCCAGCATGGCGGAATACCTGGCGCTGTCGCCCGCGCCTTTGGCCGCCGCCAGCTGCGGCATCAGCACCACCCCGATCGCCACGCCCAGCATGGCGGTCGGGAACTCCATCAGGCGATCGGCATAGGTCAGCCAGCTGACGCTTCCCGGTGCAAGATGCGAGGCAATCTGGGTGTTGATGAGCAGCGATATCTGCGCCACGCTCACGCCCAGCAAGGCCGGAACCATCAGTTTTGCTATATTTTTTGTAGCTTGGTCCGCCCACGCCTCCTGGATATGAGCCCAATTCAACCCGATTTTAGGCAGCATGCCGATGCGCAGCAGTGCCGGCACCTGCACCGCGAGCTGCAGCACCCCGCCCAGCATCACGCCCGCGCCCAGGGCGTAGACCGGCTCGATGCCCAGGGTCTTGAACCAGGGCGCGCCCAGCCACGCCGCGCCAATCATCGAGAGATTGAGCAACACCGGCGTCACGGCCGACACGGCAAAGCGACGCCAGGTATTGAGGATGCCCGATGACAGCGCCACCAGCGACATGAAGGCGATGTACGGAAACATCCAGCGCGTCATGATCACGGCGGCTTCAAAACCGTGCGGGTCCTGCTTCAGTCCGCTGGCCATGGCCCAGACCAGTACCGGTGCTGCCGCCACGCCGATCACGCAGGTCAGCAGCAACGCCCAGGCCAGCAGCGTGGCCACCCGGTCAACCAGCAGCCGCGTGGCCGCGTCGCCGTGTTGCGCCTTGCTGGCCGCCAGCACCGGCACAAAGGCCTGGCTGAAGGCGCCCTCGGCAAAGAGGCGGCGAAACAGGTTGGGAATGCGAAAAGCCACATTGAAAGCATCGGTCACGGCACTGGCGCCAAAGGTCGATGCAATTAGCAATTCTCGAACCAGGCCGGTGATTCGGGAAAGCAGCGTGAACAGGGAAACGGTGGAGGCGGATTTGAAAAGTGACACTGGGGGAGTTTATTCGCTGGCGCCGCGCTCCCTTTTTAGCCGCGCAGCACACGCAGCGGCAAGCGAGGGGGCCACAACTGCCAGCGCCGGTTCGTTCCCGCATTCACCAGCAGGGGCCACGGAACTGGCTTTGCCAGGCCGCAGGCGCAGCGCCCCCTCGGGGGGCAGAGAGTTACACGCAGTGAACGAACGTGGGGGTTATAATCCAAGGCTTTGCTGCATCATCCACAGACTCCTCCCAGGATTAAAGGAACACTACCATGGCAACCGCCAAACCCAAGAAAAAGAACCCCCGCCTCGCCTCCGGCCGCAAACGCGTACGCCAGGACGTCAAACTCAACGCCGCGAACACCTCGCTGCGCTCCAAATACCGCACCGCTGTGAAAAACGTCGAAAAAGCCGTTGCAGCCGGTGACAAAGACAAAGCCAAGGACCTGTTCGCCAAGGCTCAAAGCATTGTGGACACGGTTGCCGACAAGGGCATCTTCCACAAGAACAAGGCCGCTCGCGACAAGAGCCGTCTGTCTGCCAAGGTGAAAGCCCTGGCCCTGAAAGCCGCCTAATCATTTAGGCAAATCGCCCGGACGGCATTTCCCAGGATATTCCGCTCCGCCGTTTTGTAGGGTGCGCTGCAGCAAAAGTAAAAAAACCGCCTTCAGGCGGTTTTTTTACGTCTGTGCGATCTCGGGGGCGGAGCGCAAGGCCAGCCCCGACCGCTCAGGACCGGGGCGCGTCGGGCAGCAGACAGGCTTCGGCCATTTGCAGATTGTTGTCCCTGGCAAAGTTGATGGCGAAATCCCAGGCCATGGGTTCAGCGTCACGCAGTTCGGCGTTGACCACCACATACTTGATGCCATTGATCACCGTGGGAACGCACCAGGGCGAGTAGGTCAGATGGCTGCCGCGCAGGGGGCCGCCGGGGCGAAACTGGCTCATGACCCCGCACAGGCGGTCGGCCCAGTCGCTGGGCCGGAAGGTTTTTCCATCATGGGTGACGCCCTGAATGAAAACTTCTTTGGCGGTTTTGGAGACCATCGGGTGGAGGGCTTTTCTTGCGGGCCAGGGGCAAGGTATCACCCCATGCTGCACCGCACAACAATTCTATCTTATATAAGACTCAGCCCAGCCCAGGGCTCGCTGCCTGCATGCCGCTGCCGCATCGCTGTGATGCGGCATCGTCACATCGGCACGCCCGGTCTGCGCCTAAAATCAGTCCAGACCTCGCTACTCTTAGCGTGGTTTTTCTCTTTTTGCCACTGTCCCTGGAGTCCTCACCATGACCGCTGCCCTTCCCGGCCACATCGAAGCTGCTTCTCCCCACGTCATGAACACCTATGGCCGCCTGCCCATAGCGCTGTCGCATGGCCAGGGCTGCCGACTTTGGGACGTGAACGGCAAGTCATACCTCGATGCCCTAGGCGGCATTGCCGTCAACACGCTGGGACACAACCACCCCCAACTCGTTCCCGCGCTGCAAGACCAGATCGGCAAGCTGATTCACACGTCCAACTACTACCATGTGCCACTTCAGGAAACACTGGCAGCCAAGTTGGTGGAACTGTCAGGCCTGGAGAACGTATTTTTCTGCTCCACCGGACTCGAAGCGAATGAGGCTGCGCTGAAACTGGCGCGCAAGTTCGGCCATGACAAAGGCATTGACCGCCCCGAGATCGTGGTTTATGAAAAGGCCTTCCACGGCCGCAGCATTGCCACGCTGAGTGCCACCGGCAACCCCAAGGTACAGGCCGGCTTCGGCCCGCTGGTCGAAGGATTCATCCGCGTGCCCATCAACAATGTGGAGGCCCTGAAGGCCGCCACCGAGGGCAACCCCAACGTGGTCGCCGTGTTTTTTGAGGCGATCCAGGGCGAAGGCGGCGTCCACAGCATGAAGGATGACTACCTGCGGCAGGTGCGCAAGCTGTGCGATGAGCGCGACTGGCTGCTCATGATCGACGAGGTTCAGTGTGGCATGGGCCGCACCGGCAAGTGGTTTGCCCACCAGTGGTCCGGCATCAAGCCCGATGTCATGCCGCTGGCAAAAGGCCTGGGCTCGGGCGTGCCGGTGGGAGCGGTGGTGGCCGGCCCCAGGGCCGCCCATATCTTCGGCCCGGGCAACCATGGCACCACCTTTGGCGGCAACCCGCTGGCCATGCGGGCCGGCGTGGAAACAATCCGCATCATGGAAGAAGACGGTCTGCTGGCCAATGCCGTCACGGTCGGCGACCATCTCCGCGCCGCCTTGAGCCGCGAGCTGGCCGGGCTGCCAGGCTTCGTTGAGGTGCGCGGTCGCGGCCTGATGCTTGGCCTTGAGTTGACGAAACCCTGCGGCGACCTGGTCAGCCGCGCTGCCGACAACGGGCTGCTGATCAGCGTCACTGCAGATACGGTGATCCGCCTGGTGCCTTCGCTCATCATGACGAAAGCCGAGGCTGACGAAGTGGTGGCGATTCTGGCGCCGCTCATCAAGCAACTGCTGCAGGAAGGCACACCGGCATGACCAGCACCGCAAAACCGATCAAGCATTACCTCCAATTCAGCGACCTGAACGCCGATGAATACGGCTACCTGTTCGAGCGCGCCGCGCTCATCAAGAAAAAGTTCAAGGCCTACGAAAAGCACCAGCCGCTGATCGACCGCACGCTGGTGATGATTTTCGAGAAAGCCTCGACCCGCACGCGCGTGAGCTTCGAGGCCGGCATGTACCAGCTGGGCGGCACGGTGGTCAACCTCACCACCGAGGGCAGCCAGCTGGGCCGGGCCGAGCCGATCGAGGACAGCGCCAAGGTCATCAGCCGCATGGTTGACCTGGTGATGATCCGCACCTTCGAGCAGACCAAGATCGAGCGCTTTGCCGCGCACTCGCGCGTGCCGGTCATCAACGGCCTGACCAACGAATTTCACCCCTGCCAGATCCTGGCCGACATCTTCACCTACATCGAGCACCGGGGTTCCCTCAAGGGCAAGACGGTGGCCTGGGTGGGCGACGGCAACAACATGGCCAACACCTGGCTGCAGGCCAGCGAAATCCTCGGCTTCAAGGTGCACCTGAGCACGCCGGGCGGCTACGAGGTGGACCAGTCGATTGCCGGCATCCGCTCGGCCGACAGCTACCAGGTCTTCAAGGACCCGATGCAGGCCTGCGCCGGTGCCGACCTGGTGACCACCGACGTCTGGACCAGCATGGGCTACGAGGCCGAGAACGAAGCACGCAAGAAGGCCTTTGCCAAGTGGTGTGTGGACCGGGAGATGATGAAGGTCGCCAAACCCGACGCGCTTTTCATGCACTGCCTGCCGGCGCACCGGGGCGAAGAAGTCGAGGCCGAAGTCATCGACGGGCCGCAGTCAGTCGTGTGGGACGAGGCCGAAAACCGCATGCATGCGCAAAAGTCGCTGATGGAGTATTTGCTGCTGGGCCGGCAGGACTGAGCCATCCAGGCCAACGCAGACGTAAAAGGGTTTTCTGCC
>JBKJKI010000262.1:0-8271 GCA_046597475.1 Polaromonas sp.
GCTCGGTACTTCGATTCGATCAGTTCTATTGCGGCTGCAATTTGCATTCCGCTTTAGAACACATTCTTAAAACTTTATCAATTTATTTTTGCGCGAGACCTAACTGCCGTTTCTAGGTTAAATTGCTTCAAACTTCAGTAGTCAAGCGGTTGATTGGCCGCTTGAACGCTGAGCGGGTTGACTCGCCAGCGTGCAGCTTGAGTCTCCTTGGGGCGCGAGCCCGGATACAAGCACAAGGCGCACGTTGGTGGTCTCTTTGTTCTGCTGCATCCCGAATGGTTGATCGAACACATTTCGCATTCGTTAGGCTGGGAGCCGGAGAACTGTCATGAGTGAATCTGTTTACGTCGGTATTGATGTCGCCAAGAGCAGCTTCGAAGTGGCTGCAACGGGTGAAGCGCAGACCTTGAGTCTGGGCAATGACGAGGCTGGCCACGCCGAGCTTTGCCAACTGCTGGCTCCATTGGCGCCGCGCCTGGTGTTGCTCGAGGCCACTGGCGGCTACGAGCAAGACCTGGCCTTGGCGCTGGCCGCTGCCGGTCTGCGGGTGTCGGTGATCAACCCGCGCCAGGCGCGCGACTTCGCCCGCTGCACGGGCCGTCTGGCCAAGACCGACCGCATCGACGCGCGGGCCCTGCGCGACTTTGCCGCCATGCTCGACGCCCAGGGGCACGAGCCGCGCGCGCTGGCCGATGAGCAGCAGCGCGAACTCACCGCCCTGGTGACCCGGCGCAGGCAACTGGTGGGCATGCTGGTGTCTGAACGTCAGCGCCTGGGTGTGGCCCATGTCAAGGCCAAGCCCAGCATCGAGCAGATCATGCAGGCCATTGCCGCGCAGTTGCAGGGTCTGGATGGCCAGTTGCGCGAGCACGTCCAGGCTCATCATGCGGACCTGGCCGGCCTGCTGACCTCGGTCAAGGGCGTAGGGCCGACCACGGCCAGCACGCTGCTGGCGCAATTGCCTGAGCTGGGCAAGCTGGGCCGCAAGCAGATCACCGCGCTGGTGGGGCTGGCTCCGATGAACCGGGATTCGGGCACCCTGCGCGGGCAGCGCCACATCTTTGGCGGGCGCGCCGATGTGCGCCGTGTGCTGTACGTGGCCGCCCTGGTGGGCACGCGGTTCAACCCCGTGCTCAAGGCCTTCTACGCGAAGCTGCTGGCCGCGGGCAAGCCCAAGAAAGTGGCTCTCGTCGCCTGCATGCACAAGCTGCTGCTCATCCTCAACGCCATCGCCCGCACCAAATCGCCTTGGCGCAACGAGATCACCGGTAACGTTTAATTTATTCATTCAAGATGGTTGCTTGGTTGTAGAAATAAGCGTTGCGACGCGGCCGCTCCCGGTGGCGGCTCGTGAATCAATGGCGGATCAGGCAGCCCGGCGTTGCCGCCCTGCGCCGGCGATGCGCTCGCACACCGCCTGCGTCACCTGCGCCGTCGTGGCCTTGCCGCCGAGGTCGCCGGTGTGCAGAAGCGGGTCGGCCGTGACTTGCTCGATGACGGCCATGAGGGTGCTGGCCGCTTCCGCTTCGCCCAGGTGCTCCAGCAGCATCACGCAGCTCCAGAAGGTGCCCACGGGGTTGGCCAGGCCCTTGCCCATGATGTCAAAGGCCGAACCGTGGATGGGTTCGAACATGGAGGGGTAGCGGCGCTCGGGGTCGATATTGCCGGTGGGCGCAATGCCCAGGCTGCCGGCCAGCGCGGCGGCCAGGTCGCTCAGGATGTCGGCGTGCAGGTTGGTGGCCACCAGGGTGTCGAGCGTCGCGGGACGGTTGACCATGCGTGTGGTGCAGGCATCGACCAGTTCCTTGTCCCAGGTCACATCCGGGAATTCCTTCGCGGTCTGCACGGCGATTTCATCCCACATCACCATGGCGTGGCGCTGGGCATTGGATTTGGTGACCACGGTCAGCAGCTTGCGTGGACGCGACTGCGCCAGCTTGAAGGCGAAGCGCATGATGCGCTCGACACCGGCGCGCGTCATCATCGACAGGTCGGTAGCCGCCTCGAATAGCACTCCCCAGACTCCTTCAGCTCACGCCCTGCCCGCGGTTTGCAGCAACTGGGCCGCCACCGCCACGGCAATCACCTCGGGCTCCTTGCCGGTGATGCCGGGCACGCCTATCGGGCAGGTGACCTGCTCCAGTTCGGCCGCCGTGAAGCCGCGCGCTTCCAGGCGATGGCGAAACGTGGCCCATTTGGTCTTGCTGCCAATCAGCCCGATGTAGGGCAGATCGGCCTGCGCCCGCTGGCGCTTCAGGCAGGCGGCCAGCACGTCCAGGTCCTCGGCATGGCTGAAGCTCATGATCAGCACCCTGGACTGCGGCGCCAGGGCGTGAACCGCCGCCTGCACCGGCTCGGAATGCTCACACATCACCTCGGGCGCCACATCCTCCGGAAACACCCCGTCGCGGCTGTCAATCCAGGTCAGTGAAAACGGCAGGGGCGCCAGCACCTGCACCAGCGCATGACCCACATGGCCGCCGCCGAACAGCGCCACGGGCACGAGCCGCTCGTCAAGCGCCCGGCTCAGCCTGGGCAGGTCGGCCGCGTCAACCGCCTCAAAACGCAGCTGCACCACCCCGCCGCAGCACTGGCCCAGGCTGGGGCCCAGTGCAAAGTGTTCCTGCAGCGCTTCGCCTTCGTTGACTCCCCCAGCCTGCAGGATGGAGCGCGCCCTGGCAATCGCCGCATATTCAAGATGGCCGCCGCCAATGGTGGCAACCGTGGTGTCGGCGAAAACCGCCATCCAGGTACCGGCCTCTCGCGGCACCGATCCCCGGCTTGACTCCACCCGCACCAGCACCGCCGGCTGGCCAGCCAGCTGGCCGAGGAAACGCCGGGTATTTCGGCTTGCGCGGCAGGAAACCATGGCTTTGGTGTTGGTAAAAATTGATGTAATGTGAGCCAGCAGCGCAGACAATGTCATATGGCACGCGCCGCAAAGCCAGCCTTAACCACAACGTAACCTTAGCAGCAAGCGCGCAGCCCCGCCGCCCAAGCAGCCATTTGAACCGTCAACCACCCGGCCAGCCAGTGCCTTGAACAATGAGTCATGACATGCCAGACACCACACCCCGCCGCTCGTGGCTGCTGAGAATTTTTTTCGCCGTGGCAGCGGCTGTCGTGAGCGCCTGCAAAACCGGACCGGTCGGTGCCCCGGCCACGGCACCCGAGCCGGGCGCCCCGGGCGTCAGCGGGCCGGTTACGGAAAGACGGGGGTCGGCGCGGGCCTCGTCGGCAGCATCGGCCAAGGCCTACCGGCAGGACGGCGCGACCCACCTCTACGGCCTCAATGCCGAACGCATCTACAAGGGCCGCCTGCCGGCGCAGTTGTATGCGGTTGGCGTGCTCAACGTGGAAATTGACCGCAGCGGCCGCGTGACGCGGCTGGACTGGCTGCGCGCACCCCGCCATGCGCCCGAGGTCATGGCAGAAATCGAGCGGACCGTCCGGCAGGCAGCCCCCTTCCCCGCCCCCACGCGGCTGGGCAAGGTGGTCTACACCGACACCTGGCTGTGGCACCAAAGCGGCCGGTTTCAGCTCGACACCCTCACGGAAGGACAAGACTAGCGCCGGCCGGCACCGGTCCGCTGGCGGTAAAGCTACTCGATTTTCAGGTTCTGCGTCTTAACCACATTGCGCCAGGCACGGTAATCCGCTTCGATGAAGTGGCCCAGCAAAGCGGGCGAGCCCGGTGCCGCCTCCACCGCGTCGGCCCTGAACCGCGTGACCACCTCGGGCAGGGCCACGACCTTGTTGATCGCGGCGTTCAGGGCGCTCACGATGGCCGCTGGCGTGCCGGCAGGCGCCATGAGAGCGAAATAGTTCACCACATCGATGCCGGCCAGACCGGCCTCGGTCATGCTGGGAACATCGGGCAAGGCGCTGGATCGTTTGGCGCTGGTCACGGCCAGCGGCTTGATGCTGCCATTCCTGATGAAGGGCAGCAAGGCGGGAATCGTGCCGGTGATGAGCTGGATTTTCCCGCTGATCATGTCCATCGTCGCGGGAGCCACACCCCGGTAGGGAATATGCGTGATGAAAGTGCCCGTACGCGCCTTCAAGAGCTCCAGCACGAGGTGGTTGACGCCGCCTGCGCCCGCCGATCCGTAGTTGAGGGCCCCCGGCTTTTGCCGCGCCAGGGTGAGCAGTTCCTTCATGGTGTTCGCCGGCAACTTCGTGCTGGCAGCCCAGACCAGCGGGCCGGTGGCAATCATGCCTACGGGTGCAAACTGGCGCAGCGGATCGTAGTTGGCGCTGGGCAGGGATGCGGCGACGGTGGTGAAGGGTGACGCCACCAGCAGCAGGGTGTAGCCATCGGCGGGCGCCTGCGCGACATACTGCGTCCCGATGGCCCCGGACGCGCCAGCGCGGTTGTCGACGACAAAGGTGGCATTCATTACCTCGCCGAGCTTTTGGGCAATCAGGCGCGCCATGGCGTCGGTGCCGACGCCGGGCGCAAAAGGCACGATTATCCTGACGGGCCGCTCGGGGTAAGCAGCCAGGCCCTGCGCCCGCGCCGCCGGCATCAACAGCTGGGCGGCGACACCGGCTGAAAGCAGCAGTGCCTAGCGGCGGCCGAGGGCGGCGTTTGACGTGTCATTCATGGCAAAAAAAGAGGTGGGTGAGCAGGATATTGTCATCCCGCACCATGACGGCGTGATGACGGACAGCCTGCCCAGCCGACCGGAGCCCGACAGCCTGGCCACGCCCGAACCGCAAGCCTTCCTTCGCCATCATGTTGAACACTCAATCTGTATACATATGGTTAAACACTATGATCAGGCCATGGAATCCTCCACCACCTCAGCCATTGTTCAAGCCCTGACCAAGGCCATTGTCGACCACCGGCTTCAACCCGGAACCAAGCTTGCCGAGCAAAAACTGGCCGACCATTTTGGCGTTTCGCGCACGCTGATCCGACAGGCGCTCTTTCAGCTCTCGCAAAACCGCCTAATTCGCCTTGAACCGGCGCGCGGCGCCTTTGTGGCAACGCCGTCAGTCAGCGAATCCAGGCAGGTGTTCGCCGTCAGACGCATGCTGGAAACCGAAATGACCCGTGCCTTTGTGCGCGACCTTACACCCGACTGGATCGAGTCGCTCAGCGAGCACATCACCCAGGAAAAAGCCGCCCTGGCGCGGGGCGACATCTCCGGTCGGACCGAGCTGCTGGGCGATTTTCATGTGCATATGGCCGAACTCATGGGCAACCAGGTGCTGGCGCAAATACTGGGGGAGCTGATCTCCCGCTGCGCGCTCATCACCCTGATGTACCAGACGGCCAGTGCGGCCGAACACTCCAGCGAAGAACATGCTGACATCGTGGAGGCGCTGACCGCCAGGGACGAAACACTTGCCGTGCGGCTGATGAACGAGCACTTGCTGCATGTCGAGCAAAACCTCACCTTCGATCGCAAGCTTCCCACCAACGACATTTCAATGGCCTTGTCGTAAGACCAAGCCCTCCTTTTCTGCTCCAGCCAGGCAGACCGCCCTGCCGCCCATATTCGGGTTTTCCACAATAGGGTAAAGTCAGCCGTTTGTATACAGTCATGTCTACAAATTGGCGTACCGTCTAAACTGGAGAAAATACCCCATGAGTTCAACTGTCCATTCTGTCTCCCAGCGGGTGCCCGCAGACAGCCAGCACGGGGTATCTGGCGCGGATGACCGGCTCATCAACGAAGACCTCGCGCCGGTTACCGGCGTGAAGAAGACCTGGTCTTCCTACAGCGTGTTCGCCATGTGGATGTCCGATGTCCACAGCGTCGGCGGCTACACCTTCGCTGCCAGCCTGTTCCTGCTCGGCCTGAGCGGCTGGCAGGTGCTCAGCGCGCTGGTGATCGGCATCGGCATTGTCAATGTGCTGATGAACTTGATTGGCCGACCGAGCCAGCAGATGGGCATTCCCTTTCCGGTGATGGCACGCGTCAGCCTGGGCGTGATGGGCGCGAACTTCGCCGCCGTGATTCGCGGCGTGGTCGGCATCGTCTGGTATGGCGTGCAGACCTATTTCGCCTCCAAGGCCGTTGCCACGCTGGTGCTGGTGTTCTTCCCGGCCGCCGCGTCGCTGCATGCCACCAGCTTTTTACGGCTTGACATGCTGGGCTGGGCCAGCTTTTTGTTCATGTGGTTCTTCCAGCTGCTGATTTTCCAGCGCGGCATGGAAGCCATCCGCAAGTTCATCGACTTCTGCGGACCGGCGGTCTACCTGGTGATGTTCCTGCTGATGGGCTGGATCATCTGGAAAGCCGGCTGGGACTCGCTGGACCTGACGCTCAGCGACAAGGTGCTGACCGGTACCGAATCCTTCATGGCCATGGGCAGCGCCATCCTGCTGGTGGTGAGCTATTTCGCCGCCCTGCTGCTCAATTTCGGCGACTTCTCGCGTTACGCCAAAACCGAGCGAGACATGAAGGTCGGCAACTTCCTGGGTCTGCCGGTCAACTTCCTGCTGTTCGCCATCATCGTGGTGGTCGTCACCGCAGGCAGCGCCAAGGTGTTCGGACACATGATCATGGACCCGATAGAGATCGTCTCGCGGATCGACAACAAGTGGGCCGTGGTGCTGGGCAGCGTGACCTTCATCATCGCCACCATGGGCATCAACATCGTGGCCAACTTTGTCTCCCCTGCCTACGACATCGCCAACCTGTTCCCGAAGCATGTGGACTTCAAGAAAGGCGGGCTGATCGCTTCCATCCTGGCCGTCATGGTCTGCCCCTGGATCTTCGTCGACAGCCCCAAGGCCATCACTGTGTTCGTCAGCGTCTTCGGCGCGGTGCTGGCGCCGATGTTCGGCGTGATGGTGGCCGACTTCTACCTGCTCAAGAAGCAGGTGGTCGATGTGGCTCAGCTCTATACGATGGCGCCCAATGGCCGCTACCACTATGACGGCGGCTGGAACAAGGTCGGCCTGCTTGCGCTCGGCCTCGCAAGCGTGCTCTCCATCGGCTGGGAACTGTGCACACAGCTGCTCAAGGTGCTGCCCGAGAACAACTTCGGCTGGGTGATAGGCGCCGTCGCGGGGGCGGTGATCTACATGGTGATGATGCGCTGGGCCAAGCGTAGCTAGACCGGGCGCAAGCAGCGCGGCCGCCGTGACCGTCGCGCTCAAGAAAACTTCCTGCGCTCAACGGCTTTATTCTGGCGGCCCGCACAGCGGTTGGCCGGTTCAATTGGGTTACGCTGTACACCCCCAGCTTAATTTTCCGATTTCCAGAACTTCCGAGGAGACAACGCCATGACCACGCAACTTTCTCCCGCCGAACTCGCGCTGCGCGACGCCGCCCGCGACTACCACCGCCTGCCCACGCGCGGCAAGATCTCCGTCAACGCCACCAAGCCCTTGTCCAACCAGCGCGACCTGTCGCTCGCCTATTCGCCCGGCGTGGCCTACCCCTGCCTGGACATTGAAGCCGATCCGTCGCTGGCGGCCGACTACACCTCGCGCGGCAACCTGGTCGGCGTGATCACCAACGGCACCGCCGTGCTGGGCCTGGGCGACATCGGCCCGCTGGCCGGCAAGCCGGTGATGGAGGGCAAGGGCTGCCTGTTCAAGAAGTTTGCCGGCATTGATGTGTTTGACATCGAGTTGGCCGAGCGCGACCCCGACAAACTGGTGGACATGATTGCGGCCATGGAGCCCACGCTGGGCGGCATCAACCTCGAAGACATCAAGGCGCCAGAGTGTTTTTACATCGAGAAAAAGCTGCGCGAACGCATGAACATTCCGGTGTTTCATGACGACCAGCACGGCACCGCCATCATCTCCAGCGCCGCCCTGCTCAACGGACTGGAGCTGGTCGGCAAACGCATTGACGAGGTCCGCATCGCCGTCTCGGGCGCCGGGGCGGCGGCGCTGGCTTGCCTGGACGTCATGGTCGGTCTGGGTGTGCGCCGGGAGAACGTGTATGTGTGCGACTCCAAAGGCGTGATTCATGAGGGGCGCCCGGGCGGCTTTGATGAGTCCAAGGCCCGCTTTTCCCAGAACACCGACCTGCGCACCCTCGCGGACGTGGTCAACGGCGCCGACGTTTTTCTGGGCTGCTCGGCCGCTGGCGTGCTCACGCAGGACATGGTGAAAACCATGGCCACAAGCCCCATCATCCTGGCACTGGCCAACCCCGAGCCCGAAATCCGTCCCGAACTGGCCAAGGCGGTGCGGCCGGACTGTATCATCGCCACCGGCCGCTCCGACTACCCCAACCAGGTCAACAATGTCCTGTGTTTTCCCTACATCTTCCGGGGCGCGCTGGACTGCGGCGCCAC
>JBKJKI010000151.1:0-3031 GCA_046597475.1 Polaromonas sp.
CCGCGCTCGCTCAACTTGCCCAGCGCACTGAGCAAAATTTTGTTGTCGCGCGGGTGCAGTCCAATGGTCGGCTCGTCCAGCACATAGCAGACGCCTTGCAAATTGCTGCCAAGTTGCGCCGCAAGCCGAATGCGCTGCGCCTCACCACCCGACAGCGTGGGCGCGCCGCGGTCCAGCGTGAGGTAGCCCAGACCCACGTCCTCAAGAAACTCCAGCCGGCTTTTGATTTCGGGAATCAGGTCGCGGGCAATGCCGGCTTCGCGCCCGCCAAGGGCCAGCTGGTCCACCCAGGCACGCACGTCGGTCACCGACAGGGCGGCGATGTCGGCAATTCCGACGCCGGCGAACTTCACGGCGCGGGCTTGCCGGTTCAGGCGCGAGCCTTCGCAGGCCGGACAGACCGCATCGAGCACCTCGTCCGTTTCGGGCTCGCCGAAGGTCTGCTCGCGCCCCTTGTTTTCATCGGCGCCCAGTATCGAATCGTCAAATACCTTGCGCTGATCCCTGGTGAGCTTGACACCGGTGCCGACGCAGTCCGGGCACCAGCCATGCTTGCTGTTGTAGCTGAAGAGGCGCGGATCAAGCTCGGGATAGGACGTCGAACAGACCGGGCAGGCGCGCCGCGTCGAGAAGGCTTCCAGCTTGCCAATGGCTTGGGTGCTGCCGCCCGCCAGCATCGCGTCGTGCAGGCCGGCTAGCGGCGCCAGCACATGAACCACGCCCTTGCCATGCTCCAGCGCGGAAGCCAGTGCGGCACGCAATGCCGCCCCGTTGTCGGGCGCTATGTGGAGGTCGGCAATCGGCAGCTCCACCGTGTGCTCCTTGAAGCGGTCTATGCGCGGAAACTTCGTCGTCGGTAGGAAGTCGCCATCGACGCGCAGATGCGTGTAGCCGCGTGGCCTGGCCCAGTCGGCCAGCTCGGTGTAGACGCCCTTGCGGTTGATCACCAGGGGCGCGAGCAGGCCAATGTGCTGGCCCCGAAAGGTCTTGAGCAGCTGGGCTGCAATGGCGTCAAGGCTTTGCGGCATGACGGCAGCGCCGTCTTTGGTGCAATGCTGGATGCCGAGCTTGACGTAGAGCAGGCGCAGGAAATGCCAGACCTCGGTGGTGGTGCCGACGGTGGACTTGCGCCCGCCGCGCGACAGCCGCTGCTCGATGGCGACGGTGGGCGGAATGCCATAAACCGCATCGACCTCGGGCCGCCCGGCCGGCTGAACAATGCTGCGCGCATAGGCATTGAGCGACTCCAGGTAGCGGCGCTGGCCTTCGTTGAACAGGATGTCGAAGGCCAGCGTCGACTTGCCCGAACCGCTGACGCCGGTCACCACGTTGAACTTGCCGCGCGGAATATCGACCGACAGGCTCTTGAGATTGTTTTCCTTGGCGTTGACGATCTGGATCAGGTTGGAAAAAACGGGCCGGGCCTTCCAGGCCTTGGGCCGCTGCTCTTCGACCTGGCAGGTCCGGCTCATGGCCTGCTCGTACTCACGCAGCGCCAGCGCGGTATGCGAGCTCGGGTGCTGGCGCAGGTCTTCCGGCGAGCCCTGCGCCACCAGCAGGCCGCCGGCCTCGCCGCCTTCGGGGCCGAGGTCGATCAGCCAGTCGGCCGAGCGGATCACGTCGAGGTTGTGCTCGATGACGATCAGCGAATGGCCGGCCTCCAGCAGCTTGCGCAGCGCCCGCATGAGTTTGGCGATGTCGTCAAAATGCAGGCCGGTGGTCGGCTCGTCAAACAGGAAAAGCGTGCCGCGATTCGGCTGCTTGAGCGCCAGCGCCTGTCCGTTGGCGCTCCTGCTTTTGCCCGCCGTTTTGCTTGCGCCGGCCAGGAAGCCCGCCAGCTTGAGCCGCTGCGCCTCACCGCCCGACAGCGTGGGCACCGGCTGGCCCAGTTTCACGTATTCCAGGCCGACATCGACAATCGGCTGCAGCGCGCGCACCACCTCGCGGTCTTGCGCGAACAACTGCACGGCCTCGCTCACCGTCAGATCAAGCACATCGGACACATTCAGCAGCCTTGGCCTGAGCTGGCCGATGGCCTGACGCTCAATCGTGACCTCCAGAATCTCGGGCCGGTAACGCTTGCCGTCGCAATCGGGGCAGCGCAGATACACGTCGCTCAAAAACTGCATTTCCACATGCTCGAAGCCCGAGCCGCCGCAGGTCGGGCAGCGCCCGTCGCCGTTATTGAAGCTGAACTTGGAGGCGGTATAGCTGCGCTGTCTGGCCAGCGGTGCTTGCGCGAACAGCTCGCGCACCGCGTCCCAGGCGCCGACATAGCTGGCCGGATTGGAGCGCGCCGTCTTGCCGATCGGCGACTGGTCAACGAACACCACGTCGGTCAGGTGGTCGGCGCCCAGCAGCCGGTCATGCAGGCCCGGCGTTTCGGTCGCCTTGCCAAACTGGCGCAGCAGCGCGGGCGCGAGGATGTCCTGCATCAGCGTCGATTTACCCGAGCCACTGACGCCGGTGACGCAGACCAGGCGCTGCAGCGGAAACTCGACCGTGAGGTTTTGCAGGTTGTGGTCACGCGCGCCCTCCAGGATCAGGCGCGGCGTGCTGTCAGTCACCGCCCGCCTTAGCCCCAAACCGACCTGCTTGCGGGCGCCCAGGTAGGCGCCGGTCAGCGTATCGGCGTGCCTGAGGTCTTCGGGCGTGCCGTCAAACACGATCTGGCCGCCCTTCTCGCCCGGGCCCGGGCCCATGTCTATCATGCGGTCGGCCGCCAGCATCACCGCCGGGTCGTGCTCAACCACCACCAGGGTGTTGCCGGCATCGCGCAGCCGGTGCATGGCCTGGGTGATGCGGTTCATGTCACGCGGGTGCAGGCCGATGGACGGCTCATCGAGCACAAACAGCGTGTTGACCAGCGAGGTGCCGAGCGCAGTGGTCAGGTTGATGCGCTGCCCCTCGCCGCCCGACAGCGTGCGGCTTTGCCGGTCCAGCGTCAGGTAACCAATACCCACATCACACAGGTATTTGAGGCGGGTATTGGTTACCTGACGCTGGACCGGCAAAGCCGCACGCTCTCGGG
>JBKJKI010000203.1:0-8086 GCA_046597475.1 Polaromonas sp.
TGGGTGGTTGACCTCGACTTGGAGAAATTCTTCGACCGGGTCAACCACGACATCCTGATGTCGCGGGTAGCCAGACGAGTCCAAGATGAGCGGGTACTCAAACTGATCCGGCGTTACTCGATGAGTTTCAGGCTGGGCTATCGCCGCTCAGGCCTGTATTTCATGAATGGCCTGTCGCCCCGACGCTGGCGATTTCAGGCCGCCAGGGCGGCCTGGTCCTGGTTGGCGGCAATTTGCGTCTGCGCCAGGATGTCCACTTCGGCGGCTGCCAGGGCGGCTGCCTTGGCAGCGTCACCCATGCCCAGCCCTTCGGCGCGCACAAAGCGCACGTCGGTCACGCCGAAGAAGCCAAAGATGGTTTTCAGGTAGCTTTCCTGGTGCTCCATGGCGTTGCCCGCGTCGCTTGTGGAATACATGCCGCCGCGGGTCGACGCCACGATCACGGTCTTGCCGCCGGCCAAGCCGACCGGGCCTTTGTCGGTGTACTTGAAGGTGCGGCCGATCTGCGCGATCCGGTCAATCCAGGCCTTGAGCTGGGTTGGAATGGTGAAGTTGTACAGCGGCGCGCCAATCACCAGCACGTCGGCCGCAAGAAACTGAGAAACCAGCGCTTCCGACAAGGCGTTTTCGCGTTTTTGCGCCTCGTTCAGCTGCTCCGAGCTGGGGGGCAGGCGAAAACCCATCGCATCGGCCGAAAAGTGGCCGGGCGTCTCAACGGCCAGGTCGAGGTAGCTCACTTCAGTGGCCGGGTGGCCTGCGCGCCATGAGGCGACGATCTGGGCGGTGAGCTGGCGCGAGACAGAATTGCCGCCAAGAATGCTGGAGTCGATGTGAAGAAGCTTGCGCATGATGGTTTCCTTGTTTCAGTGAATGAGTGGATGGGGTTTTGGCTGCGCCATTGAATCGCCGCCATGGATAGATTGTGCGGGTGAGTCGATTCCCTGATAAGTCCGTAAAATTGCAATTAATTGTTCTGCCAATAGGACAATCAACACTTCAAGGAGTTGCCCTGATGCAAGACCTGAACGACATGCTGTACTTTGCCGAGGTGGCCGAGTGGGGCGGTTTTGCGGCAGCCGGCCGCGCGCTTGGCCTGCCCAAGTCGCGCCTGTCGCGGCGCGTGGCCGAACTTGAGGCGCGGCTGGGCGTGCGGCTGCTGCAGCGCACCACCCGAAAGCTTTCGCTGACCGAGGTCGGAGAGATTTACCTGCGCCACTGCAGTGCCATGCGCGATGAGGCGCTGGCCGCTGCCGAGGCGGTCGAGCACATGCAGGTCGAGCCGCGCGGCACCTTGCGCATCACCTGCCCGGTGACGCTGGCGCAAAGCTCGCTGGGATACCTGATTCCGCGCTACCTGGCACTGTTTCCCCAAGTGAAGATCGACATGCGCGTGACCAACCGGGTGGTCGATCTGGTCGAGGAGGGCATCGACATTGCCCTGCGCGTGCGGCCCACGCTGGACGACAGCGGCAGCCTGGTGGTGAAACAGCTGGGCGCCACGGCCGGGCATTTGCTGGCCAGCCCCGAGCAGCTGCGCCGCCAGGGCACGCCCGCACGGCCCGAAGACCTGGCCGGCCTGGACACGGTGGCGATGTCGCAGGCCGAGGGGCTGAGCGCCTGGGAACTGGTCGGGCCCGGGGGCGAGGAGTTTGTGTTTGAACATCGGCCGCGCTATGTGGCGGACGACCTGCAGACGCTGAAGCTGGCGGTGCTGGCGGGAACCGGCATCAGCTTTTTGCCGGAAAGCCTGAGCCTGGCCGAACTGCAGGCGCAATTGCTGGTGCCGGTGTTGCCAGGCTGGGCGCCCAGGCCCGGCATGGCGCATGCCGTATTCCCGTCACGGCGCGGCCAGGTGCCGGCGGTGCGAAGCTTTCTGGATTTTCTGGGGCAGAACCTGCAGGGTGAGCGGATTCTGGAGCCTGGCCGGTGAGCGGTTTGGCGAAAAAAGACAAAATCCGATCGAAATCACCTGCTTGCCCAATGATTACAGTCATTTATAGCTATCAAAATAATAGTAACCCATCTGCCGATGAGCGCATCAACCTCCTGGGTTTTTTCTAATCAATATTCATTTAAATGCATTTATTAAGAGCAATATATTCTTTTGAGTTTTAAGCTTTGTTGTTCACAATGTTTTATTCTCAACAACTCAAAGGAGCGCACAGCATGACAACTCTCAGACTCGGCGACACGGCACCTGACTTCACCCAGGATTCCACCGAAGGCAAGATTTCCTTTCATCAGTGGGCTGGCGACTCATGGGTTGTGTTGTTCTCGCACCCGGCTGACTTCACGCCGGTGTGCACCACCGAACTGGGCAAGACTGCCGCCTTGAGCAGCGAGTTTGCCAAGCGCCATGTCAAGCCCATCGCCATCAGCATTGATCCGCTTGACTCGCACGGCAAGTGGGTCAATGACATCAACGAAACGCAAAACACGACGGTCAACTTCCCCATCCTGGCCGACGCTGACCGCAAGGTAGCCAACCTGTACGACATGATTCACCCGAATGCCTTGTCCACCGGCCCCACGGCCACGGTGCGCAGCGTGTTCATCATTGACCCGAAAAAGGTCATTCGCACCACCTTCACCTACCCCGCCAGCACCGGCCGCAACTTCGACGAAATCTTGCGCGTGATCGACTCGCTGCAGCTGACCGACAGCCACAAGGTGGCCACGCCGGTGAACTGGAAAGACGGCGACGATGTGGTGATCGTGCCCAGCATCCAGGACCCGGCCGAGCTGGCCCAGCGCTTCCCCAAGGGCTTCAAGGCCGTCAAGCCCTACCTGCGCATCACGCCCCAGCCCAATAAATAAATAGAAATAGCCCGTCCGGCTCGCCTGAAGTGGGCGAGCGGCCACGGGCATGGCCAGTCGCTCGCGGCTGAGGCTCCGCCAGCGTGTGTCCGGCCTGCTGATTTTTCTTTCTTTTCATCCATTGCTTCCCTAAGAAACCGCATGACCTCAAAATTCAAACTCGCTCTTGCAAGCCTGGCGCTGGCTGCCAGCGGCCTCGCTTCGTCGCAAACCCTGCTGAACGGCTCCTACGACGTGGCGCGCGAGTTCTACAAAGACTACAACGCGGCTTTCATCGCCCATTACAAAAAAACCACCGGCAAGGATGTCAAGATTGACCAGTCCCATGCCGGCTCCAGCGCGGTGGCGCGCTCGGTGGCCGATGGCCTGGACGCCGACGTGGTGACCATGAACACCTCGACTGACGTGGAATTCTTGGCCAACGCCGGCGTCGTGGCCAAGGACTGGGCCAAACGCTTTCCGGACAACGCATCGCCCACCACCTCGACCATGCTGTTCCTGGTGCGCAAGGGCAATCCCAAGGGCATCAAGGATTGGGACGACCTGACCAAGCCCGGCATCCAGATCATCGTGGTCAACCCCAAGACCGGCGGCAATGGCCGCTACACCTACCTGGCCGCCTGGGGTTACGCCAAGAAGAAAGGCGCCACCGACGCGCAAGCCGCCGAATTTGTCGGCAAGTTCTACAAGAACGTGCCGGTGCTGGGCAAGGGCGGGCGCGATGCGACCACGGCTTTCCTGCAGCGCAACATTGGCGACGTGCTGGTGACCTTCGAGTCCGAGGTGGTGTCGGTCAACAAGGAGTTTGGCGAAGGCAAGGTGGACGCGGTTTACCCGTCGATCAGCATCCTGGCTGAAAACCCCGTCGCCGTCGTCGAGCGCACCGTGGCCAAGAAAGGCACGGCGGCGCTGGCCAAGGCTTACCTGGACTACCTCTACTCTGACGAAGGCCAGGAAATTGCCGCCAAACACGCCATGCGCCCGCGCTCGCAGGCCATCCTGAAAAAATACGCCGCGACCTTCAAGCCCCTGCAACTCTTCACGGTGCAGGACATGTTCGGCTCGCTGAGCGAGGCGCAAAAAACCCATTTCAACGATGGCGGCCAGTTCGACAAGCTCTACACCGTCAAATAATTGACAGGCTGACCGCGACGCCTGCCACTTCGCACCCTGCGCCGCCCCTTTCATGCTGAAGGGGGCTTTTTCCGTCCGACGCCTCCCCGCGCGGCTTTTGCTGCTTCAAGAATAAAAATGTCTCAAAGACCCCCCAGGCGCGTGTTGCCCGGCTTCCGGCTGACGCTGGGCTACACCGTGCTCTACCTCAGCCTGATCGTGCTGATTCCGATTTCCGCGCTGTTCCTGAAAACCTTCACCCTCACCTGGGAGCAGTTTGTCATGGCCGTCACCTCGCCGCGCGTGCTGGCGTCCTACCGCCTCACCTTCGGCGCCTCGCTGATTGCCGCGCTGGTGAACCTGGTGTTTGGCCTGCTGCTGGCCTGGGTGCTGGTGCGCTACAAATTCCCGGGCAAGAAACTGGTCGATGCGCTGGTGGACCTGCCGTTTGCGCTGCCGACCGCCGTGGCCGGCATTTCGCTGACGGCGCTGCTGGCGGGCAACGGCTGGCTGGGCCAGTACCTGGAGCCCATGGGCATCAAGCTGGCCTTCACGCCGGCCGGCATCGTGATCGCGCTGATCTTCGTCGGCATGCCCTTTGTCGTGCGCACCGTGCAGCCGGTGCTCGAAGACGCCGAAAAAGAGCTGGAAGAAGCCGCGACCTCGCTGGGCGCGACGCGGCTGCAGATTTTCACCAAGGTGATCCTGCCGCACATCACGCCGGCGCTGCTGACCGGTTTTGCCATGGCCTTTGCCCGCGCCATCGGCGAATACGGCTCGGTGATCTTCATTGCCGGCAACATGCCGATGATTTCCGAGATCACGCCGCTCATCATCATCGGCAAGCTTGAGCAATACGACTTCGCCGGCGCCACCGCCGTGGCCGTGGTGATGCTGCTCATGTCCTTCCTGTTGCTGCTGGTCATCAATGGGCTGCAAACCTGGCAGCGCCGCAGCACGGGAGCACCGGCATGAGCAACTCGACATCAAAACCCATTCGCCGTGCCAAGGCCGGCACCACCGAAGCCGCGTGGGTGCGCTATACGCTCATCACGGTGGCGCTGCTGTTCGTGCTGCTGTTTCTGGTGCTGCCGCTGGCCGCCGTGTTCACCGAGGCCTTGCGCAAGGGCTTTGGCGCTTACCTGGCGGCCTTGCAGGAGCCCGACGCCTGGTCGGCGATCCGGCTCACGTTGATTGCCGCCGCCATTTCCGTGCCGCTCAACCTGGTGTTTGGCGTGGCCGCCGCCTGGGCGATTGCCAAGTACGAGTTTCGCGGCAAGTCGATTCTGACCACGCTGGTCGACCTGCCGTTTTCGGTCTCGCCCGTGGTCGCCGGCCTGATGTACGTGCTGCTGTTTGGCGCGCAGGGCTGGTTCGGTCCCTGGCTGCAGGCGCACGACATCAAGATCATCTTTGCCGTGCCCGGCATCGTGCTGGCCACCGTCTTCGTGACCTTTCCCTTCATCGCGCGCGAGCTGATCCCGCTGATGCAGGCGCAGGGCAGCGACGAGGAGCAGGCCGCTATCGTGCTGGGCGCCACCGGCTGGCAGACCTTCTGGCATGTCACCCTGCCCAACATCAAGTGGGGGCTGATCTACGGCGTGATTCTTTGCAATGCACGCGCCATGGGCGAGTTCGGCGCGGTGTCGGTGGTGTCCGGCCACATTCGCGGGCAGACCAACACCTTGCCGCTGCATGTGGAAATCCTCTACAACGAATACCAGTCCGTCGCCGCCTTTGCCGTGGCTTCGCTGCTGGCCATCCTGGCGCTGGTCACGCTGACCATCAAGTCGGTCGCCGAATGGCGCCACGACGCTGAAATAAAGGCGGCGGCCGGGCTGCCCCCTGAACGGCCGCAAGCGCTTGCCGCCGTTGGTTGAAAACAAGCTGGAAAAAAATCATGGGTATCGAAATTCGCAATGTCAGCAAACAGTTTGGCAACTTCCAGGCGCTCGCAGATGTCAGCCTTGACATTCACGCGGGCGAGCTGGTTGCCTTGCTCGGCCCCTCGGGCTGCGGCAAGACCACCTTGCTGCGCATCATTGCCGGGCTGGAAACGCCAGACCAGGGCAGCATCCTGTTCAGCGGCGAGGACACCACCGACGTGCATGTGCGCGAGCGCCAGGTGGGCTTCGTCTTCCAGCATTACGCGCTGTTTCGCCACATGACAGTGTTTGAAAACGTCGCCTTCGGGCTGCGCGTCAAGCCACGCGGCCAGCGGCCCAGCGAAGCGCAGATCAAGGAAAAAGTGCACTCGCTGCTCAGCCTGGTTCAGCTTGACTGGCTGGCCGACCGTTTCCCGTCGCAGCTTTCGGGCGGCCAGCGCCAGCGCATCGCCCTGGCGCGCGCGCTGGCGGTTGAGCCCAAGGTGCTGTTGCTCGACGAGCCTTTCGGCGCGCTCGATGCCAAGGTGCGCAAGGAGCTGCGCCGCTGGCTGCGCCGCCTGCATGACGACCTGCATGTCACCAGCATTTTTGTCACGCACGACCAGGAGGAGGCTCTGGAAGTGGCCGACCGCGTGGTGCTGATGAATGCCGGCAAGGTCGAGCAGATCGGCTCGCCGCAGCAGGTCTGGGACCACCCGGCCAGCCCGTTCGTCTATGGCTTCCTGGGCGACGTGAACCTGTTTCATGGCCGCGCCCATGAGGGCGAGGTGCATCTGGAAGGCATGAAGCTCGACTCACCCGAGCACAGCGGCGCGCAAAACGCCAAGGCCTTTGCCTATGTGCGCCCGCACGATCTGGACGTGCAGCGCTACTCACCTGGGGCCGAAGGCATCGTGGCCAAACTGGACCGGGCGATTGTCATCGGCCCGATTGCCAGGCTGGAACTGCTTCCCGTTGAAAACGACCAGCAGGCGAAGAACCCGGCGGCCGACACCCTGATCGAGGCGCAGATGCCGGCGCAGAAGTTCAGGGATCTGGGCTTCAAGGAGGGCGAAACACTGGTGGTGACACCGCGCAAGGCCCGGGTATTCGTCGACGCCGGGGACGGCATCTGAGCGCCTTGCGATCTGGCGCCAGCCCAGGAACTTATTGGCAGCCCGGTGCACCAACAGCCGGCGGCTCAATGGAGCGCCATTTGCGCAACAATAACCGGGCCGACGCCGCGCAAGCCGCGCTTTGTTGAATTGGCGTGCAGCCCTTGAGGGAGTGCACCGGTAAACACCTTGGATAAACAGGATGACGATGCTTCTCGGATATTTTGACGCGGTGCCACGCCGCATCCTGGCGCTGGTCTCTCTGGGCTGCGTGGCCCTGCTGGCTTTTGGGCTGTACCTGCAGCATGTCGTGGGGCTGGAGCCTTGTCCCATGTGCATCGTGCAGCGCTATGTGCTGGTGCTGGTGGCTATCGTGGCGGGGCTCACCGCCTTCACGAACAGGAATTCGCTGCTGATGGGCGGCGCCAGCCTGCTGGTCCTGTTGGCCGGCTTTGGGGCATTCGTGGCGGCACGCCAGAGTTTTTTGCAGTGGTATCCGCCCGAAATTTCAAGCTGCGGCCGCGATTTTTACGGAATGATCGAGACCTTTCCCCTCAAACGCGCCATTCCCATGATTTTCAAGGGCAGCGGTGACTGCACCAAGGTTGACTGGACCTTTCTGGGCGGCTCGATTGCCAACTGGTCTTTCGTCTGCTTTGTTGTGATTGGGCTGATCGCGCTGGGGCTGATGCTGCGTCGGCGCTCCTGAACCTGCCGCTAAAATCCGCCAGATCAAAACACATGGTGCGCGCATAGGGGTAAAGCGCGTGAAGTTGCGTAAAGTTCTTGTTGATTTGCGTGACCAAATACGGCTCGATCACTCCGCATTCAAGCGCTGCCCTGGACGAGAGGACGTGGTTTCATGAGTGCAGCCAAGCACGCAACAGCACACACGCGCGCGACGCTGCCAACAGTGACACCATCGTGCTTGCGACCAGAGCAGTGGCTGGATTCGCCCGTGCACCTTCATGCTTGGGTCGCGTTGCCGCACCATCCTCAAAAATCACACAAGTCCGGATCAGCTGACCCGGCAGTTCCCCAGTCGAACCGTTGAGATTCACTAAACAACCACCAGCTAAAGCTGGTGGGTTCGTATTACGGACTGAAAGTCCGGATACGCGTCGCCTGAACGACGCGTCTTAGTCCGCCTCCATTTTGAAATCATCGTTCGGCTTC
>JBKJKI010000252.1:0-15436 GCA_046597475.1 Polaromonas sp.
CGGTACAGTTTGGCATCCCTGATTGCTCCTAATTGCATAGTGAGACAAGCAACAAGGGAAAGGGTTCCAATAGATTTCATCTATTTTTCTGAGGGTTAACGTGAAATATTCAGGTTAGCGCGTAGCGAGCGCCATGCCGTTTCGAGCCCCCAGCATCCGGTCCGATCTGGGCGTAAAGCATGGCCTGGTCAACCCAGTCGATGATCCGGCCTCGGCTATGCGCGTGTTGAGCATCAGGTCTGACAGGTCCGCAGTGGCCATGTTGGCAATGTTCTCTATTTCCTCTTCCTCGAACCGGCTCTCGTGCCACACCGTGAGGCCATCAAGGTCGCTCAGGGGCAATTCGCTGCTCAGGCTCGGGATCGCCAGTTTGGCAAGCGTTACCGTGCTCAGGAACTTTTTGACAAACTGCCACATGACCTGCGGAAAGACCCCGAGCACGAAGCCGGTCACGCTCAAGGTCTGGATTGAATTCCCGACGCTTGCGAGCCTGCCCTCCGGCAGCACGGCCATGCACTGGACCACAACCCAGATGCCGATGACCGCGAGCACGGTGCGTATGCTGATGGAGACGTAGGCGCTGGCGCGCAGATCACGCCGCACATAGCGCCGGAACAGGGTTTGCAGGGCGAAGAAGTACGCGCCCAGAAAGGCGAAGCCCACCGGCCCCGCGGCTGGATCCAGCGATGTCAGCAAGCCATCGAAAATCTTGCTGGGCGAGTTCGGCAGGACCGGGGGAAGGATCATCAACCATCCAAGGGCACTCAGGGCGGTGGCGAGGATGACGGGGACGGCTGTCGCGAGATTGAAGACTTCCGTGAAACCCACCGAGGAGCGGCGATGGAGCCGCCGGTCGTCACCGCTGCGGTCGGGATCGAAGGCGCGCAGCAGGGTGCTCATGAATTCCTCACGGCTTTCAACCCCGATCGGACCATAGGCGGCCTCGAAGCGTTGCAGATAGGTCTCAATCCGCAGCCGCGGCCCCAGCAGCAGCTCATAGGATCCGTTGTCCCCTTCCTCGCAGTGCAGTTTGAGTCTGTTTGGCTGCATCAGACCCAGGCGGTCGAGAATGGCGATGTATTCATTGAGCAGGCTGTCCTTGCGCGTGACGATGAACAGGTAGTACATCGTTGCCGGGAGCAGAACGACGACCGTGAGAAACAGCCCTCGCATCGCGACCACGCGATAGGATTCTGGAAGCAGCACGATGCCCGTGACCAATAGCAGGATGACCGGCAGGACGGCGAACACGATCAGGCCTGTTCGGGCTTCCACGCTAAGGACTTTCAACCACCGGTCAATGGCTGGCACCTTGAGTCCGAGCAGGATCAGAATCGTCACGCCCACGGCCACCCACCAGTAGCTACGCAGGAACTCTTCGCCGGATTTTGTCCTCCAGGCGAATATGGCGCCGATAGCGGCCCAAACCAGCACCCCGTAAAAGCCGTATTCGGAACCCTCCCCGGAAGGCGGGGGGGCGATTGCCTTGTTGTCCTCTTCTTGTTCAGCCATATAAAGACTCCTGAACCCCTGACTTGGCTGGGGGCCTTGCCATCGACCTTCATCCGGCCGGAAACCCCATCCGGCAGCGCCTTGCGGCAAACAGATTGAAGTCTTGAACCGAAACCCGGCGAACGGCGTTTATCGGGCCGGATTTCCTGGCCTTCTCACCACCCGGACGGCACCAAATCAGGCCCCACCCGGTTGCCCACTTCGACGCCCGCATCGTGCACGTAGTGGGCGGCGTACCAGATCACCACATCGGTATCCACCACCGACTCGGGCGGCGACATGAACTTGTCGATGTGCGCCCGGCTCAGGTTGGGGTCCGTGGTGAAGCCCTGACCGTCGTCGAGTTCGCCGCCGTGGTAGCGCAGCACGAACAGGTCGCCAACGCCGTAGGGCGTCGGCACGCCATCATGCGGCCCCGGCACGATGGTGTAGGCCTCGCCGCTGAGTGTGTTGCGCACGCGCCATTTGCGCTTGTGCAGCGGGTCGCGCACGCGGCGGATCTCGAACTGCTTGGTGTGCCAGTTGCTGTTGCCGACGATGGGCGGATCGTTGAACTCCTCGACGATGTTGTGACCCGGGGTGCGAATGTCGAAGTCAAGCCGCCAGTAGGCATGATGGGTGTGCAGATGGCAGGTGCACGGGTTCTGCGTGCCGGCGAAACCGAATCGCGGGCGGATCGTACCGTTCGCATGCAGGCGCCATTCGGTGATGTAGCGGTACCAGCCCGCCTGCATCTCGCTGACGAGCACCACCTCCGGGCCGTCGACATAGATCGCCACGCCCGCGAAGTTGCCAGCGTCGGTGTTGTTGTCGATGATCGTGCGCGCGGGCTGCGGACATAGCAGAAAGCCGGGAGCGACCGCCGTGCCGTTCGCCTCGAACGGCGTTTCGGCGTTCTGCCAATCGCGATAGGTCGGGCCGCAGCCGATCGCCTGGCCGTCCGCTCCGTACTCCACGTTGAGGATGGGAACATGAGCATGGTAGAGAACGCGCTTGCCGCGATAGTCGACGTAACGCAGCTCTATGCCCGAACCATTGGTGCCCGACGATGCGCCGGGACGGGTGGCAAGAAAGTGCCAGAGCGTCTGCCCGCCGCTGGTGACCGTCACCCAGCACTGGCCGCTCAAGCCGCCTCTCGTTCCGTAGGGGTCACGGCCGGGCGGCGGCTCGCAGACGTGAGCGCTTGGCCGCACCACGCCGTCGATTGCGCCGCGCAGCACGCGGCGGTCGAACATGCTGACGCCCACGACTTCGTGGAATGGCGCCTCGGCGCTGGTGGCGCGCAGTCCGACCGTCAAGGTGCGTTCCACGCGGCCATCGGGCAGTTGTCTATCGACTACCGGCGGCATCGGCCGATAGACGGCAAGCTCGCCGGAGCGCACTCGCTCGCGCAGTTCCCTATCGTGCATGACGATGTCCACCGCGGCCGCGAACTCATCACCACTCGGCAAGGGCTGATGGCCTAGCATGCGCACCGTCACCGCTTCTGGCGCCGCCGCGTCGAGCGCGTACAGCGGTCCGCGCACCTCGAGCACCTGGTTCGCGGCGTAGTCGTAAATGATTGCAGCGAAGTGCTCGGGCGGACAGGCGAGCACCGTTTTAGCGGCGCCGACCCGCTGCTCGGCGCAGGGGTCGGCCTGATGCTCCACACGGAAGTCCAGCAGCCGATGTTCGTTCGCGCCTAGCGCCTGCCGGACACCCGGATGAGCCAGCAGGGCGGAGACCGCCGCATCGATCATCGACTGGTCAGGTCCAAACCGCTCGACCGCGACGCTCAAGGCCGGATGCTCATCCCCGTCACACTGATTGCCCTGGCCCGCCGGCGTGCCGCCACTCCCGTTGGCAGCTTCGCCGCTTTTAATTCCCGTAACGTCGTTCATAGCAGGCTCCTTGAAATATGGAAAAACGCGGCTGTCCGGCAGGCGGGAGGTGGCGTAGCCGGGTCATGCAGCAAGGCATTTAAGTAACTGTACCAACCGGTACTGTCATGAAGCCGGCCCCGGCCTGCGGCGGGAGGTTTCAGGCCCCCGCATTGCCCTACACCGCTTTCACGCAAATCCTAGCGCCAGGCAAGCGAACAGCGTTAGGACAATGCTGCCAATCGTTAAGACAATCTTGCGCCCGCCTGGTAGCCGCCCTGGCGCCTCAATGCCTGCGTGAAATACGAAAGACCGTTGAAGCTGACGGAGCATGCCACCCTGGGCGAGTGCGCCGGCTTGAGCACGACGTAGCACGGCCACCCTCGGGCGTTTGCGCCCGCAGGTGGCAGTGCTTGTCCATCAGGCAGTAGCCATGCACCCACCCCGATAAGCCGCTGGCAAGACTGCCTGGCAGCGCCAGCCAGTCTTGGCGATCGTCGGCGTCGTCAGTGTGGTAAATAGTGCATTGAAAGACCTGATCCTTGACCTTTGAGCCCCGTGACCCTTGAGCCCCTTGTGCCAGCGAGAACTCCACTCCACGGTGCTGCAGGTGCTTCGCGGCGAGCAGCCGCTGTGCCGCTCACGAATCGCCCAGCTTCTCGTTGAATATCGCGATCGCCTCGTTAAAGTAGTGCGAGCCGCGCTTGTGCATTTCATCGGGTGTCGGCGCGGGGGGGAACAGGTAGGCGCACAGGTCATCCGTAGCAGCCGCCCGCAACATGGTCTCGACGTCCGCCTCTGACACGGCGCCCGGCGCCACATGTGCAAGCTCCCGGTACGACGACCAGTAGTCGCGCAACTCGCGGCAGTAAGCCAGCGCACGCTCCGGCTCCGCGCCGTGGAGTGTTTGCAGCAGGCGCGCCGTGCACCCGGTGATCTGGCGGTAGAACGGCACCGTGTAGGTGTCGGGCGGCTCGGGTATGGCCTGGAATGCATAAGCGTGCAGCACCGCCCGCCGGTAGCCTTCGAGCTCCTCGTCGTGACGTCTGAAATGCGCTGCCACCTCGGAGCGCAGCCGGTAGGCGTTGGCGATCACTTCATTGTCGCGGTCCTTCAACCGAATCGCGGCGGCCTCGGCGAGCGCAAGGCACTCGGCGCATTGGCGCCCGGCCTCGTCATACCTCGCGACCTCGAGGAACAGGTCACCCAGGTGGTACAGCACCCACGGCCTGCTCCAGTCGCTAACGGGCAGCAGCGACAGTGCGTCCTTGTACAGGCGCTCCGCCTCCGCGTAGTCCTTGTGACCGAAGCGGAAGGCCTCGGCAAGGAAGATGTCCGTGAGGGCGCGCGTGTAGCGGGCGGCGTTGTCCGTGAGGCCGTTCACGTCCCCGTCGAGCCCGCCAAGTTCGCGCAAGCTGGTGAGCGACTCCTCGACCTTGCGCCAGTCGCCGCCGTTCTGGCGCGCCGTTTCTTTCGGATACGCCGCGTCGAACGCCGCGAGCAGGTCGAGCGCGCGGCGCGCCTCCGCGGACAGGCGCTTCGGAGCCGCCTGCTGCAACAGGCGCGTGCAGAAAGGAAATTCGGCGTAGCAGCCCCACCACCAGAAGGCATTGAAGTAGATGCTGCTGAAATCGAGTATGGCGGATGCCGTATCGCCGGCGTGCGCGAGGTGGTAGAGAAAGTCGTCCATCGCGTCCTGCCAGGGCTCGTTCTCGTAGCGGTACTGGTAGCCATACCTTCCGGGGTCGTGCTCCGCCTCCTCGTATTCCTTGAGCCATTTGGAGAAGTACTCGGTGGCGCGCCGGTGCAGCGTCTGCGCCTGGCGCTTTGGCAGGAGCCCGCGCGCGAACTCGGCGATCGTGCGATGCATCGTGTAGGGCAGACTGTGCGGATCGCTGCCACGGCTCATCGTCTCGATGAGGCCGGAATCGTGCAGCTTGTCGATCACGCTCGCGGGCTTGCGCAGCACCGCGAGCGCGGCCTCCTCGGAGAACTTGCCGGGTTTCGGGCGAAAGATCGACAGCGCCCGCAAGGCCCAGCGCGTTTCGTCGTCGGGCAGCGCGTCGTAGCTGATCTTGATGGCGCGGTGCAGGGGTTCGAGCCGCTTTTCGAGATTGGTCTGGATGTCGCGGTAGGCGTCGCTGATCCGACGGCGCTGTGCGGACCACGATACCTGGCGCAGGTGCATGCCCAGCAGCAGCAGCCCCTGCGGCATCCCGCCCACCGCGTGGAAGAGCTTGCGCGCCTCGTCGGGAAACATGTTCACCGCGTTCGGCGCGAGCTGGCGAAGAAACTCGATGCCGTCGGCCTCGCTCAACTCGTCGACGACGTGGACGTCGAAGCTGCTTCCAAGCATGCCGGCCACTTTGGCCTGCTCGCGCGTGGTGACGAGGTGGGCGCAGTTGGGCGCGTTCAGCAGCAGCGCCTTGGCCGGTTCGAGATCCCAGGCGTCGTCGATCACCAGCAGCATGCGGCGCGCGCCGATCTGCCGGTTCAAGGCCTCGGCCCACTGCTCAATGGCCTGCTTCGCGGCCTGCGCAGGATCGGCCTTCGGGTCAGACGCCAGTTGCAGTTGGTCCAGTTCTTCCATCTTTTCAGGAGGCAGCCCGAGCGCGACGCCCCATTTCTTGAGTTCAGACAACACGTTCGGCTTTAGATTCAGGCTGGCCCACAGCACGCCGCTGTCGAAGCGCGTGCGCACCTCACGATCGTTCGCCAGCGCGGTGGCCAACGCGCTCTTGCCGACCCCCGGCTTGAAACACAGCGCCACGTGGCGCCCGCCGGCGAGTTGGAGCTTTAGATCGTGCAGCAGCGGGTCGCGGCCGACCAGCGAGTAGTCCGGCAGCGAAGGTGCCTGGAAAATGACGTCTGCGCCCGTGTCGGCGGCCGCGCCTGACCCCACGCCGATCTCGCGCAAGAGCGTTCGCAGCAGGGAAACCGGAATGGCCATCGCCTGGCCGTCGCGCTTCGCATCCTTCGCCTGTGCAATGCCGATCACGTTAAGGTTGCGGTCTAGCACCGGCGCGCCGCTATCGCCGGGATTGACGTTGCCCGCGAGCCCAATCCTGCCGTGCGGCCCGCTCAGACCGCTGACCACGCAATCAATGCGCTGGGCCTGCGTGTAGTGCTCCGCCGCGGAATATCCCCAGACGGTGACCGCATCGCCGGCTTGGATGTCGCGTGCCCGGTCGTCATGCAACAGCGGCTCGGGCACCGGAATGTCCAGCGGCACGGTGCTCTCCAGCACCGCGAGGTCGTCGGCCGACGTTGCCACGACCCGGTAGGCGTAGGGTTGCCTGGCCGGGTAGGGCAGATCGACGAACAACTCGGTCACCGGTTTGCCGTCGGCGGTGGGACACACGACGTGCTTGCAAGTGGCCACATGGCCCTTCGCGTCGACGAGGAAGCCCGTGGCGTGCACGGGGGTGCCGTTCGCTGTCTTGCCCATGATGAGCACGACGTACAGCGGTGGCTTGATCGCTACCCCTTGATCGGCTTCCATTCGACCGACACCTTGAAGTTCGCCTCGCCGGAGGCTTTGGTAAGCATCGGCACACCGGCCTCGCCGCCCAGCTTGACGCCGAACTCGACCGCCACCTTTTCCGGATGAGGAAGGCGGCTGAGGGTTTCGTAGAGGCTGTTGCAGCACGTCAGGATGAGGTTCTGCACTTCGGCGAACTGGCGCTCGAGGTCGCCGACGCTGGCAACGGCGTCCATGCCCGCCGGAACGCCTTCGAGTGTTACGCCAGCGGAGCGCCGGAACGCGACGGGCACCTCGACCGCGTCATCGGTTTCCACCAGGAAAGAGACGCCGCCGGCTGTCATGGGGATTGCCTTGGTCATCGGGGGTGCCTCGCTCAAGTGGTTTGCGGGAAGGCGTAGTCGCGTACCGTTTCGCAAACCTGGATGTGGTACTCGCTGAACAATGCGTCGCGGCCGCGCTGCTGGGCCTGGCGGTGCTCTGGGTGGTTACGCCAAGCCGCGAGTGTCTCGAGCGATTCGAACTCGACGATCGTGACGTTCTCGCCGTCCTCGGCGGTGAAATCCTTGTACGACACGAAGCCGGGCATAGCCGTTGCCAGTTCGTACATGCGGCCGCCGAGGCGGGCCAACTCCGCGGGGTCGACGTCGTCCCTGAGACGCGATCGAAAGGCGATTACGATCATGGGTGCTCCTCGACAGGTTATCGTATTTGTACACCCTGCGAGGCCGTTGCGCAATCTGCCCCTCAGTTTCTCAAGAGCGGGCAGCTTGCCCAAAGGGGCGCCGCTGCCTGAAGCCGCGCTCATCACTTCACCCGGAATCTCCTCGCCCGGCATGGACCGGGCAGCGGGACTCCGCATCGGTTCCCGCACGCGAGCGGCACCGAATACGCCGCCGGCGGGCGGCGTACCTTCAATTTTTACAACTTATACTTTCGCCGTGTCCCGACCTTCCCACGCTCGCCCATCCCTGCCCGTGTGGGCGCGCCTGGCCGCTTTTCTGGGTTTTCTGGCTGTGCTGTCGGCCCTGGCGGCGCCAGTGTCCATGCTGGCCGAGGAAGTGCGCAGCGGCCAGTTGGGCGGCATCTGCAGTCTTAACAACGCGGCATCGGGCAGCAGCGCAGATGCCGGCTCGGGCGATGCGCCCCAGGCCGGTTCGCACTGCGACCTGTGCGGCGCGCTGGGCTGGGCCTTGCCGCCGCTGGTCGTCAGCGTGCTTCCCACCTTTGCCGGCCAGCAAGTGGCCGCGCAGCATGTTCCGGCGAACCTTGTCGCCGCCGTCACCGGGCTGCCCTTCAGCCGCGGTCCTCCGTCGCTTTGAACTGAATCGCCTCTGCCGAGGCTTGCCTAAGCGCGCTGGCCCTTGCGGCCGTGCGCCCTTCATCGTTCCGTTCACGGCCTGGATGGTTGCCCCAAGCCTCTGCCGTGCATTGAGCCGCCTGTGCTGCGGCAGGGCCGCGAAAGCCAGCCCCCGACCTCCTTCAACTTGACAAAAACATTTCTCATGAACTCATCCATGGCTGCAAAAATCGTCGCTGCCAGCACGCTCTGCATGGGCGCTTTGCCCGCTTTTTCCCATATTTCCCTGGGGGCCAACAGCGCGCCGGCCGGCAGCGCCTACAAGGCCGTATTCCAGGTCGGCCACGGCTGTGACGGCTTGGCCACCACCGGCATCACGGTGCAGCTTCCGGCCGGTTTCCAGGGCGCCAAGCCTTACCCGAAAGCCGGCTGGACGCTGGCCGTCAAAAAGGCCAAACTGGCCCAGCCCTATGACAGCCACGGCAAGGCGGTGACGGAAGACGTCAGCGTCGTGAGCTGGACGGCGGCCAGCAAGGAGGCCGCGCTGCAGGACGCGTATTTCGACGAATTCATGCTGCGCGGCACGCTGCCGCTAGCGGCCGGCCCACTGTGGTTCAAGGTGCTGCAGACCTGCGAAAACGGCAGCAATGACTGGAGCGAGATGCCGGCTTCGGGCACATCTACCAAAGACCTGAAGTCGCCTGCCGTGCTGCTCGATGTCACCGGCGCACCTGGCGCACCGGCGCCTGCAGCCAAGCCGGCTCCGGCCGGGCATGGCACCCATCAGCACTGAATCGCCTGATTTTTCAATTCCTGACCCTCAATCCTTAAGCTTTAACCCTCTGGAGAACCTCATGAAAACCAAACTTACCCTCAAACTCCTCACCGCCGGCCTGCTGCTGGCCGGCAGCGCCGTGTATGCGCAGGGCGTTGACGTCAGCAGGGCCTGGGTACGCCCGACCGTGCAAGGCCAGAAGTCCAGCGGCGGCTTCATGACGCTGACCGCCAAGGACGGCGCGCAGCTGGTCGGCGTTTCGACGCCGGTGGCCGGCGTGGCCGAAGTCCACGAGATGAAGATGGAGGGCGATGTCATGAAGATGCGCGCGCTGCCCGTGCTGGACTTGCCTGCCGGCAAGGCCGTGGAGCTCAAGCCCGGCGGCTACCACCTCATGCTGATGGACCTGAAGCAGCCGCTGTCCAAGGGCAGCACAGTGCCGCTGACGCTGCACTTCAAGGACGCCAGGGGCGTGGAAAGCCAGCTGGAGATCAAGGCGCCCGTCAGCACCACAGCGCCCGGCGCTGCACCGGCAAAGACTGGTGAGCAGCCCGCGCAGCACGGCGCGCACGCGCACTGAGCACGGCGAGGCGCTGAAAAAATCCCGGAGAGCGGGCGACTGCCTGCTGAAATCTTGACCTGCGTCATAGCAGGGCGGAGCCATGTCTGGCATTCTTCAGGCTGTCAGCATTTTTATACCCGGGAGACAGCCATCAAACACGCCAGCCTGCAAATCATCCGTGATGAGCATTCGTCACTGGCCGCCATGCTCAGGTCCATGACCATGATGGTCGAGCGCGGACCCGGTGACAACCCGGAGCAGTTCTTTGACGTGTTGCGCGCCATGCTGTTCTACATCGACGAGTTTCCCGAGCGATTGCATCACCCCAAGGAGTCCGACCTGCTGTTCCCGCGCGTGGTCCGCGCGGCGCCTTCCGTCATGCCGGTCGTGGAGCAGCTTGAGCGCGACCACATGAGCGGCGAGAAAACGGTTCGCGAATTGCAGCATTCGCTGCTGGCGTGGGAGTTGCTGGGGGAGCCGCGCAGGCCGGCCTTCACGGACCAGTGCAAGCAATACGTGAGCTTCTACCTGGAGCACATGCGGCTGGAGGAAACGGTGATATTGCCTGAAGCCGAGAAGGTGTTGAGCGAGGCCGACTGGAAGGAGCTTGACGCGGCATTCGAGGAAAACCGTGACCCTCTGACGGGCAAGTACCAGCCCGATCCGGCCTATGACCGCCTGTTCACCCGGATCGTGATGAAGGCGCCGGCACCTATCGGCCTGGGCTGATGCCTGAAAAACTGCAGAACTGAACCGCCGTCATACTGGATATTTGGGCGGTCGGGAATCCCGGGGCCATCGCAGGCAATGCGCTAGCCGGCGCGGGATGCCATGAAAAACATGGCGCTTTTAATCCCCACCGCCGTCATCGCCAGTGAACCGAGCACATGCAGCAGGGCGACAGTCGCCGCCAGGCCGTAGCGCTCTTCGATCAGGTAAATCACCACCTCCGCCGAAAAGGTGGAAAAGGTCGTCAGCCCGCCCAGAAAACCGGTGACCAGCAGCAGACGCCAGACCGGGTCAATCTCCGGCATGGACTGGAGCACCGCGATGGCCACGCCGATCATATAGCCGCCCAGCAGGTTGGCCGCCAGCGTTCCCCAGGGAATCACGCCGCCGGGCGTCAGCCACAATGCAAGGCCCCAACGGGACAGCGCGCCCAGCGAGGCACCGATACAGATGGCAATAATGGAAGGCATGTCCTGTATTTTGCCCGGAGCGCCCGCTGCATGATGCGCGCCATCGGCACGGCAAAATAGCCCGACGCTGGCGGCAGGCCGGCGGCATGGTCCGAGGCCCATTCTTGAGAGGCGAAAATAGATGGCGCAAGAAACTGCTCCCATTGCTCCCGGCGCAGGCCAGCGCTGGCAGTTCTGGATCGACCGGGGCGGCATCTTCACCGATGTGGTCGGCAGGCGCCCCGACGGGTCGCTGGTCACGCACAAGCTGCTGAGCGACAACCCGGAGTAATACCGCGATGCCGCGGTGGCCGGCATTCGCCACCTGCTCGGGCCCGGTGCTGAGGGGCCGATTCGTTCGGACGTGGTGGAGTGCGTCAAGATGGGCACTACCGTGGCCACCAATGCACTACTTGAGCGCAAGGGGGAGCGCACGCTGCTCGTCATCACCAGGGGCTTTCGCGATGCGCTGCGCATTGCCTACCAGAACCGCCCGCGCCTGTTCGACCGCAACATCGTGCTGCCCGAGTTGCTTTACTGCTCCGTGGTCGAGGCCCAGGAGCGCGTCGACGCGCAGGGTGAACTGCTTCAGACGCTGGATGAAGTACTATTAAAAAGGAGCTGACTGCGCAATACCTACGCGGGCTGAGAAGCGTTGCGATTGTTTTCATGCACGGCTACCGCTACACCGGGCATGAAAAGGCGGCCAAGCGTATCGCGCAGGAAGTCGGCTTCACGCAGATCAGCACTTCGCATGAAACCAGCCCGATGATGAAGTTCGTCAGCCGCGGTGACACCACCGTGGTCGATGCCTACCTCTCGCCCATACTGCGCCGCTATGTGGAGCAGGTGGCGGGCGAAATGCCGGGGGTAAAGCTCTTCTTCATGCAGTCCTCGGGCGGCCTGGCCGATGCCCGGGCGTTTTAGGGCAAGGACGCGATTCTGAGCGGCCCGGCCGGCGGCATTGTCGGCATGGCGCGGACGGCGGCCATCGCGGGAATCGATAAGGTGATCGGTTTCGACATGGGCGGCACCTCAACCGACGTGTCGCATTACGCCGGCGAATTCGAGCGCGAGTTTGAAACCCAGGTGGCCGGTGTTCGCATGCGCGCGCCCATGATGAGTATTCACACGGTGGCGGCGGGCGGCGGCTCGATCCTGACATTTGACGGCGAGCGCTTTCGCGTCGGGCCGCAGAGCGCCGGCGCCAACCCGGGGCCGGTCAGCTACCGGCGCGGCGGGCCGCTGACCGTGACCGATGCCAATGTGATGCTCGGCAAGCTGCAGCCGCGCTATTTTCCCAAGGTGTTTGGCCCCAAGGCCAACGCGCCGCTGAGTCACTCGGCCGTGTGCGACGAGTTCGACAAGCTGGCGCGGCAGACCGGGCGCAGCGCCGAGGACGTGGCCGAAGGCTTTATTCACATCGCGGTGCAGCAAATGGCCAACGCCATCAAGAAGATCTCGGTCGCGCGCGGCTATGACGTCACCGGCTACACCCTGCAGTGCTTTGGCGGCGCCGGCGGCCAGCACGCCTGCCTGGTGGCTGATGCGCTGGGCATGACGCGGGTGTTGGTGCACCCGCTGGCCGGGGTGCTCAGCGCCTACGGCATGGGCCTGGCCGACCAGAACGTGATTCGTGAGCAGGCGGTCGAACTGAAGCTTTCCGGGGCGGCGCTGCCCGAGGTCGCGTCCAGGCTGGATGCGCTGGCGGCCAGCGCCGAAGCCGAATTGCAGCGCCAGCAGTCCGGCACCGGCCTGATCACCACGCACCGCCGCGTGCATCTGCGCTACGAAGGCAGCGACGCGGCGCTGATCGTGCCTTTTGGCGGCCTTGAGAAGATCAAGGCCGGGTTCGAGGCTGCTTACCGCCAGCGCTTTTCTTTCCTGATGCAGGGCAAGGGCTTGATCGTGGAAGCCGTGTCGGTGGAGTCGGTCGTGGCTGGCGACGCGCCGGCCGAAGCGCGCCACGCGCTGCACGCGCCGCGCGTGGTGCCGCGCCGCCCGGAAGTGAGGAACGGCGTGCGCATGTACTCAGCCGGCCAGTGGCTTGATGCGGCGCTGGTGGTGCGCGAAGACCTGCGGCCCGGCGACATCATCGGCGGCCCGGCCATCATTGCCGAGAAAAACGCCACCACGGTGGTGGAACCCGGCTGGGCGGCTTCCTTGACGGCTTTGGACCATCTGGTCCTTGACCGGCGGGTCAAGCGCGCTATCAAATTCGCGGCAGGCACCACCGTTGACCCGGTGCTGCTGGAAGTCTTCAACAACCTCTTCATGAACATTGCCGAGCAGATGGGGCTGCAGCTGCAGAACACCGCCTACTCGGTCAACATCAAGGAACGGCTGGACTTCAGCTGCGCGCTGTTCGATACCAAAGGCAGCCTGATCGCCAACGCGCCGCACATGCCGGTGCACCTGGGCTCCATGGGCGAAAGCATCAAGACCGTGATCCGCCGGGCCGAAGAGGACCTGCGATCTGGCGCCGGCAAGATGCGGCCGGGCGATGTCTTTGTGCTGAACGACCCCTACCACGGCGGCACGCACCTGCCCGACATCACGGTGATCACGCCGGTGTATCTGGGCACCTCGTCGCAGGACAAACCCACGTTTTACGTCGGTTCGCGCGGTCACCATGCCGACATCGGCGGCATCACGCCGGGCTCGATGCCGCCGTTTTCCACGCGCATCGAGGAGGAAGGCGTGCAGATCAACAACTTTCTGCTGGTCGAGCGCGGCGTGCTGCGCGAGGCCGAGATGATTGCGCTGCTCAAGAGCGGCCCCTACCCTTCGAGGAACCCGGCCCAGAACATGGCCGATCTGAAGGCGCAGATTGCCGCCAATGAAAAAGGCGTGCAGGAGCTGCGCAAGATGGTCGGACAATTCAGCCTGGAGGTGGTGCTGGCCTACATGAACCATGTGCAGGACAACGCCGAGGAGTCGGTGCGCCGCGTCATCACGCGCCTGAAAAACGGTGAGTTCACCCTGCCGCTGGACAACGGCGCGCAGATTCAGGTGGCGATTCGCGTCGACACGCACCATCGCAGCGCCGAGATCGACTTTAGCGGCACCTCGCCCCAGCAGACCAACAAATTCAACGCGCCGACGGCCGTCTGCATGGCCGCCGTGCTGTATGTGTTCCGCACGCTGGTCGATGACGACATTCCGCTCAACGCCGGTTGCCTGAAGCCGCTCAGGGTGATCATTCCCGCCGGCTCGATGCTGAACCCGCATCCACCCGCGTCGGTGGTGGCCGGCAATGTGGAAACCTCGACCTGCATCACCAATGCGCTGTTTGGTGCGCTCGGCGTGATGGCGGCCAGCCAGTGCACCATGAACAACTTCACCTTTGGCAACGCGCGCCACCAGTATTACGAAACCATTTCGGGCGGCAGTGGCGCAGGGGAGGGCTTCAACGGCTGCAGCGTGGTGCAGACCCACATGACCAACTCGCGCCTGACCGATCCCGAGGTGCTGGAGTTTCGCTTTCCGGTGCGGCTGGAGAGCTATGCGATTCGCCAGAATTCGGGCGGTGCCGGGCGCTGGACGGGCGGCAACGGCGGCGTGCGCCGCGTCAGATTTTTGGAGGCGATGACGGCCAGCATCCTGTCCAACGGCCGCAAGCACGGCGCTTTCGGCATGGCGGGCGGCGAGGCGGGCCAGGTCGGCCGCAACCTGGTCGTGCGGGCCAGCGGCCAGGTCGAGGAGCTGGGTCATATTGGCCAGGCCGAGATGCAGCCGGGCGATATTTTCGAGATTCATACGCCGGGCGGCGGTGGTTTTGGTCAAGTTTCTGATGAAAAATGCCTCTAACCCTCTATGTATGGTCATAGTTAGCTATCAATTCAGGAATCATCATGGACGACGAACTGTCAATGAACTACCGCTTTCTGGCCCGCTACAACCGCTGGATAAACGGGCGCCTGTTCGATGCCTGCGAGCAGCTGGTCGATGAGGAGCGCAAACGCGAGCGCGGCGCTTTTTTCGGCTCCATCCACCGCACGCTCAATCATCTGGTCGTCGCCGACCAGGTCTGGCTGCGGCGCTTCGCCCAGTGTGCGATTGATCATGGCGTGACGCTGGCCAGCCTTAATGCGGCGCTGCTCGATCTGCCGGCGGGCTGCCAGCTCGATACCGTGCTGTTTGACGACTGGCAGGCGCTGCGCGCCAAGCGCGAGGCGCTTGACGCCGCCATCGAAGCCTGGATGCAGGAAATGCCTGAAGGCTATCCGCAACTCACCATGCGCTACGCCAACAGCAAGGGGATGCAGCGCGCGCACCCGGCCTGGCAGGCCATGAGCCACTTCTTCAACCACCAGACGCACCACCGCGCCCAGGCCGGCACGCTGCTGATGCAGGCGGGTGTTGATATCGGGGTGACGGACCTGATTGCGCTGGTGTGAAGCCAGGCTGTGGCGTGTGCTTCGCCCTGAAAACGGGTTCTTGTCTTTTTTCTATGGGCATAGTTTGCTATTGAATTCGTAGTGCGGTTGGCTCTGCGTGGAGTCGCTGGCCGGGAGTCGCCCGGCGGCGAGTAACTTTACTTTTGCTTCGCCAAAAGAAAGTCACCAAAGAAAAGGCGACCCTGGTGTCTGCGTCCCTACGCTTCACTTCGGGCAGCCTGCGGTGCTCAGTCCAGCCGGGGTCTCGTGCAAACTCGCCTGCGGCTCAAACAAGCACGAGCCCTGATCCGCCTGAAGCTGTGCTCCTCGGCGCAGACACAAGGGTGGGGGGCGGATTGCCGAACAGACGAACAAGCAGACAACCAAAAC
>JBKJKI010000317.1:0-12031 GCA_046597475.1 Polaromonas sp.
AAGATCACCGATTACGCTGAGGAACTGCTGGGCAGCGTGCAGCACAAATTGCCCGGCTGGCCTGAGCGCGTCAAGCTCATGCAGGAAAACTGGATTGGCAAGAGCGAAGGCGTTCGCTTTGCGTTCACGCATGACATCCAGAATGCAGCCGGCGCGCTGATTGGCGACGGCAGGATGTATGTGTTCACCACGCGCGCCGACACCATCATGGGTGTAACTTTTTGCGCAGTGGCGCCCGAGCATCCGCTGGCCGTGCATGCGGCCGCTGCCAGTCCCCAACTGGCCGCTTTCATCGCCGAATGCAAGGCCGGCGGCACTACCGAAGCCGAGCTGGCCACGCAGGAGAAAAAGGGCCAGCGCACGGGGCTCTTCGTGACGCATCCGCTGACCGGCGATAAGGTCGAGGTCTGGGTCGGCAACTACGTGCTGATGAGCTACGGCGACGGCGCCGTCATGGGCGTGCCGGCGCATGACGAGCGCGACTTCGAGTTCGCCAAAAAATACGGCCTGCCCATCAAGCAGGTCACTGACGTCAAGGGACAGGCCTACAGTCTTGAAGCCTGGGCCGACTGGTATGGCGACAAGCTGCACGGCATGGCCATCAACTCGGGCAAATACGACGGACTGTCGTTCAAAGACTGCATCGATGCGGTGGCCGCCGACCTGTCGGCCCAGGGCCTGGGCGAGAAGAAGACCACCTGGCGCCTGCGCGACTGGGGCGTCAGCCGCCAGCGCTACTGGGGCACGCCGATTCCCATCATTCACTGCGACGAACACGGCGCGGTGCCGGTGCCCGAAAAAGACCTGCCCGTGGTGCTGCCGCAGGACTGCGTGCCCGACGGTTCCGGCAACCCGCTGCACAAACACGAGGGTTTTCACGCCGGCGTGGTCTGCCCGGTCTGCGGCAAAGCCGCGCGGCGCGAAACCGACACCATGGACACCTTTGTCGACAGTTCCTGGTATTTCATGCGCTACTGCGATCCGAAGAACAGCGAGAAGATGGTCGCCGGGGGCGCCGACTACTGGATGCCCATGGACCAGTACATCGGCGGCATCGAGCACGCCATCCTGCACCTGCTGTATGCACGCTTCTGGACCAAGGTGATGCGTGACATGGGGCTGGTAAAGGCTGATGAGCCCTTCACCAGGCTGCTCACGCAGGGCATGGTGCTCAACCACATCTATTCACGCAAGGGTGAAAACGGCGGCAAGGAATACTTCTGGCCGCACGATGTCGAGCATGTGATTGACGACAGCGGCAAGGTGGTGGGCGCCAGGCTGGTCAATGCCGTGGAAAGTGGCGGCGTCACGCTGCCGGTGGGCACTGCCATCACCTACGAGGGCGTGGGCACCATGTCCAAGTCCAAGAACAACGGTGTCGACCCGCAGGACCTGATCGAGAAATACGGCGCGGACACCGCGCGCCTGTACACCATGTTCACCTCGCCGCCGGAAGCCACGCTGGAGTGGAATGATGCGGGCGTGGAAGGCTCCTACCGCTTCCTGCGCCGTGTCTGGAATTTCGGCATGAAGTTGAATGCTATGAATTCGGGAGCTACTGATGACCGTAAATATTGGACTACAGCCACTTTTGACAAGGAAACCAGGGCGTTGAGGCTGGAAGTGCATACCCTGCTCAAGCAGGTGGACTACGACTATCAGCGCATGCAGTACAACACGGTGGTGTCGGGCGGCATGAAGCTGCTCAACGCACTGGAAGACGGGGCCCCCACGCTCCCTGCTTCGCATGGTTCGCTGCCCCCCGAGGGGGCTGAACTTGCTCGGGGCGGCCCTTCGCTGCGTTCGTCGGGTGATGCTGATCCGGGTCTGCTCTTTGCGCTGCGCGAAGGGTTCGGCATCCTGCTGCGTTGCCTCTACCCGGCAACGCCGCACCTGGCGCATGCGCTGTGGTCGGATCTGGGCTACACCGCGCAGTACGGCGATCTGCTGGACGCCCCCTGGCCCGAAGTGGATGCCGGCGCCTTGCAGCAGGATGAAATTGAACTCGTGCTGCAGATCAACGGCAAGCTGCGCGGCGCGGTGACGGTGCCGGCCGGGGCCGACAAGGCGGCGATCGAGGCGGCGGCGCTGGCAACGGATGTGTTCATCAGGCAGGCGGGCGGTGCGCCGGCGAAAAAAGTCATTGTGGTGCCGGGCCGCCTCGTCAACATCGTCGTCTGATATTGCTCCGTCAAAACACCCTTACAAGGCAAACCATGCAGCGTCGCGCTTTTCTGGCCTTTGCGGCTTCCTCCGCTTCACTTGCGCTGGTCAGCCTGAACGGCTGCGGTTTTGCGCTGCGCAAGGCGCCCGATTTTGCATTCACCACCCTGTACAGCGGCCTGCCGGAATCTTCGCCGCTGGGGGTGGAGCTGAGAAGGTCGCTGCAGTCCACGCGCAAGGTGAGGGTGATCAGCGATGCGCGCCAGATCAACGAGGCGCAGGTGATTCTTGACGTGCTCCTCGACCAGCGCGAGAAAGTGGTGCTCAGCCTCAATGCATCAGGACAGGTGCGCGAGTTCCAGTTGCGCCTGCGCTTTGGCTTCAGGCTGCGCACGCCGGCCGGCAAGGAGCTGATTCCGGCGACCGAAATCGCGCTTCAGCGTGACATCAGCTTCAACGAATCGGTGGTGCTGGCCAAGGAGGCCGAAGAGGCTCTGCTGTACCGCGACATGCAAAGCGATGTCGTGCAGCAGGTCATGCGGCGACTGGCTGCCGTGAAGCAGCTGTAGGCGCCAAACTTTCGGCAGGCCGATCCAGCGGCAAGCCGGTTTTCGCATCGAGTCTTCAGTCCATTCGATCCAGATCAACACCAAGGGGGGCCAAAGCAGCTAAGCTTGCCAGCATGCGTCCGGCCAGCTTTTCACCTTTGCCCCTGTCCCTGTCAGGCCTGCCCGGCGAAGGTGCGCCGCCTGCTGCCGGTCACTCCACGCCGCTGGCGCTGCTCGACGATCCGCAAGAGTGGACTGCCTTCAGTCGATCCCTTGACCGGCAGCCTGGCTGCTGGGAGTCCAGCGTGGTGTTCGAGGGCATGCACTGCGCCGCCTGTGCGCTGACCATTGAAGACGCACTGCGGCGCGTGCCCGGGGTGCTGTCGGTGGAGGTAAGCGCTGCCAGTCATCGCGGCCGCATTGTCTGGTCTGACCAGGCGGTCAGGCCTTCGAGCTGGATGCATGCTGCCGCACGCGCCGGCTATCCCGCCGTGCCGGCCAATGATGCCTTTGCCAACGACCGGCGGCGCGTCGAAACGCGCCAGGCGCTTTGGCGGCTGGGGGTGGCAGGCCTTTGCATGATGCAGGTCATGATGTACGCATGGCCGGCCTATGTGGCCGAGCCCGGAGACCTGGCGCCCGACATGGCGCAGTTGCTGCGCTGGGCCTCTTGGGTGCTGTCGCTGCCAGTCCTGCTGTTTTCATGTGCGCCGTTTTTTGGCAATGCCCTGCGCGACTTGCGTCACCGTCGCATCAGCATGGACCTGCCGGTGGCGCTGGGCATGGCCATCACCTTTGCGGTCAGCTCCATCGGCACCTTCGAGCCCAGGGGCATTTTCGGTGCGGAGGTGTATTTTGACTCCTTCACCATGTTTGTCTTTTTCCTGCTGACCGGGCGCTGGCTGGAATTGCGCCTGCGCGACCGCACCGCCGGAGCGCTTGAGGCCTTGATGAACCGCCTGCCTGACAGCGTGGAGCGGCGCGGCTCCGATGGGGTATTTCATCGGGTGGCCGTGCGGCGCCTGGGTGCTGGCGATGTCATACGTGTGCTGCCGGGTGAGGCCTTTCCGGCCGATGGCGTCATTCTGGAAGGCGCTACGCTGGCTGACGAGTCCCTGTTGACCGGCGAATCACGCCCGCTGCCACGCGGCGAAGGCGCTACCGTGATCGCGGGCAGCCACAATCTCTCGGCCGCCGTGGTGCTGCGTGTAGAGCACACCGGCAGCGAGACGCGCTTCGCCCAGATCGTGGCCCTCATGGAGAGCGCCTCGAGCACCAAACCCCAACTGGCGAAGCTGGCCGACCGCATCGCCAGGCCTTTTTTGATATTTGTACTGGTGGCCGCTGGCGGCGCCAGCGCTTGGTGGTGGTCGCATGACCCGGGCCACGCACTGATGGTGGCCGTGGCGGTCCTCATCGTCACCTGCCCCTGCGCCCTGTCCCTGGCCACGCCTGCGGCCATGCTGGCGAGCGCGGGTGCATTGGCGCGGCGCGGCGTGCTGGTGCGACGCCTGCAGGCGCTGGAAGCCCTGGCGGCGGTGGATACGGTGGTGTTTGACAAGACGGGCACGCTGACGCGCGACGCCTTTGTGCTGGCGGAGGTGCGCACGCGTGAGGGCGTGTCCCGTGAGGATGCCCTTGCCATGGCGGGCGCACTGGCGAGACATTCGCTGCATCCGGTGTCGCGTGCCTTGGCCGCGGCCGATCAGCAGCTGGTAGTGCCGGCGCAGGGGTGGAATGCCGGGCAGGTGCGGGAGATTGCAGGGCAGGGCGTTGTGGCAAGCCTCACCCGCATGCCGGCACGGCAGCCCGGGCGTTCTGTGCGTCTGGGGTCGGCCGGGTTCTGTGGCGTGGACCAGCCTTTGACGGATGCCCTGCATGCCTGCCTGAGTGACGAGCAGGGCTGGATTGCCACCTTTGAATTGCAGGAGGATTTGCGCTGCGATGCGGCCGCGACGGTCGCTATGCTGACCGCGCACGGCGTGCGCGTGCTGCTTCTCTCGGGAGATTTGACCTGGTCAGTGGCGCGGGTCGCGCGGCTGGCCGGCATTGAAGAGGCCCATGGCAGTTGCTCGCCCCAGGACAAGCTCGCCTTTTTGCGTGGCCTGCAGGCGCAGGGTCACAAGGTGGCCATGGTTGGCGACGGGTTGAACGACGGACCGGTGCTGGCCGGCGCCCATGTGTCCTTTGCGTTTGGCCAGGCCGTGCCCCTTGCGCAGGCGCAGGCTGATTTTGTCGTGATGGGCGACCGCCTGGCCGCCGTCGCTCAGACATTGTCGCGGTCACGCCAAACCCTGGCCATCGTTCGCCAGAACCTGTGGTGGGCCGCTTTTTACAATGCCGTCTGCGTGCCGCTGGCCGTGGTCGGCTGGCTGCCCGCGTGGCTGGCGGGTCTGGGCATGGCCCTGAGCTCATTGCTGGTTGTGCTCAACGCGCTGCGGCTGTCGGCGGCCATCGGGCCCCTGAGGAGCGTTTGATGGACATTCTTTTTTTGCTGATTCCCCTGTCGGTCATCCTGGTTTTTTTTATTCTCGGGGGCTTGGGCTGGGCGATCTACCGTGGCCAGTTTGAAGACATAGACGCCGAAGGCGAGCGCATTCTTCGCGATGATTGACGCAGGTCAAGCCTTGGCTGCCGAATGGGCGATACCCTCGAAGGGTTAATCAGAACACGAGGTAAAAATGACATTTGCCAACACACAGGCTACGACCTACAACGACACTGTGGTCCGGCAGTTCGCCATCATGACGGTGGTCTGGGGCGTGGTAGGCATGCTGGTGGGCGTTATCATCGCCGCCCAGCTCGCCTGGCCGGAGCTGAATTTCGGCATCCCCTGGCTCAGCTACGGCCGCTTGCGGCCCTTGCACACCAATGCCGTCATTTTTGCCTTTGGCTGCTGCGGCCTGATGGGCACGTCCCTGTACGTGGTGCAGCGTACCTGCCAGGTACGTCTGTTCTCGGACAAGCTGGCAGCCTTTGTTTTCTGGGGCTGGCAGGCCGTGATTGTGGCGGCGGCGATTTCCCTTCCCATGGGTTTTACGCAAGCCAAGGAATACGCCGAACTTGAATGGCCCATCGACATCCTGATCACCTTGGTCTGGGTGGCCTATGCCTTTGTGTTCTTTGGCACGGTGGGCACCCGCAAGGTCAAGCACATTTACGTGGCCAACTGGTTTTATGGCGCTTTCATCATTGCCATTGCCATGCTGCATCTGGTGAACAATGCGGCTATTCCGGTGGGTTTCATGAAGTCCTATTCTGCCTACGCCGGTGTGCAGGATGCCATGGTGCAGTGGTGGTACGGCCACAATGCCGTGGGCTTCCTGCTCACTGCCGGCTTCCTGGGCATGATGTATTACTTCATCCCCAAGCAGGCGGAGCGGCCGGTGTACTCCTACCGCCTGTCGATCGTCCACTTCTGGGCGCTGATTTTCACCTATATGTGGGCGGGTCCCCACCACCTGCATTACACCGCTCTGCCGGACTGGACCCAGTCTGTGGGCATGGTGTTCTCGCTGATCCTGCTCGCGCCCAGCTGGGGCGGCATGATTAACGGCATCATGACGCTTTCGGGCGCATGGCATAAGCTGCGTGACGATCCCATCCTGCGCTTCCTGATCGTGTCTTTGTCCTTTTATGGCATGAGCACCTTTGAGGGGCCGATGATGTCGATCAAGACCGTCAATGCCCTCTCGCATTACACAGACTGGACCATTGGGCACGTGCATTCGGGTGCCCTGGGCTGGGTCGGACTCATCACCATTGGCAGCATGTACTACCTGATTCCACGGCTCTTTGGCCAGAAGCAGATGCACAGCATGAAGGCTGTGGAGGTTCATTTCTGGATTGCCACGATAGGTATCGTGATTTACATCGCTGCCATGTGGATTGCCGGTGTGATGCAGGGTCTGATGTGGCGCGCGGTCAATCCCGATGGCACGCTGACCTACACCTTTGTCGAGTCGGTCAAGGCCACCTTCCCCTTCTACGTGCTGCGCCTCATCGGTGGCCTGCTGTATTTCAGCGGCATGGTGATCATGCTGTGGAATACCTGGAAGACCGCGACGGCTGGCCGATCGGTGACGGTCACCATTCCGGCTGCAGTGGCTCACGCTTGAGGAAAACAACAACATGGCTAAGCAACAATCGAGCGGCGGTCTTTCCCACGAGAAGATCGAAACCAACAACTTCCTGATGATCGTGCTGATTCTCATCGTGCTCGCCGTTGGCGGGCTGGTGGAAATCGTGCCGCTGTTCTTTCAGAAGTCCACCACCGAGCCCATCAAGGGCCTGCAGCCCTACACGGCGCTACAGGTCATTGGTCGCGACATTTATGTGCGGGAGGGTTGCTACAACTGCCACTCGCAAATGATCCGGCCGTTTCGCGCCGAAACGTTGCGCTACGGCCCTTATTCAGTTGCGGGTGAATTTGTCTACGACCATCCCTTCCAGTGGGGCAGCAAGCGCACTGGCCCGGACCTGGCGCGGGTAGGCGGCAAGTACAGCGACGAATGGCACCGTATTCACCTGAATAACCCGCGTGACCTGGTGCCCGAATCGAACATGCCAGCCTATTCCTGGCTTGAGAAAACCGCGGTGGATGATTCCACCATCCAGGCCCACATGAAAGGCCTGCGTACCGTGGGAACGCCTTACACGGATGAACAGATTGCCGGGGCTGCGGCGGAAGTCAAGGGAAAAACCGAGATTGAAGCGGTGATTGCCTACCTGCAGGTACTCGGCATTCACCGCAAATAACTTCTAGGAAGCTGTGGCATGGATATCAACACCCTCAGATCTGTCGTAACCGTGGTCACCTTTTTCGTGTTCATCGGAATCGTGGCGTGGGCTTGGTCCGGCCGCAACGCCAAGAGTTTTGACGAGGCCGCCCAGCTGCCCTTCACGCAGGACGAATAGACGGAACCAAGAACTGGACAAGGAATAAAAAAATGAGCGATTTCACCAGTAATTTCTGGTCGGTCTACGTGGCTGGCATCTCCTTGGTTGGCATCCTGGCCTGTCTGCTGCTTCTGTGGTTCAGCGGCAAGGCCAAGGCCATGACCGCCAACGACAATACCACCGGACATGTGTGGGACGAAGACCTGCGGGAGATGAACAACCCCTTGCCGAGATGGTGGGTGTGGCTTTTCATCATCACCGTGGTGTTTGCGCTGGGCTACCTGGCGATGTATCCCGGTCTTGGTACTTATGCCGGCAAGTTTGGCTGGACTCAGGTGGGGCAATACGACGCCGAGGTCGCCAAGGGCAACAAGGAGGTGGAACCCCTGTATGCCCGATTTAATGGCATGAAGCCTGAGGAAGTAGCGGGAGACGCGCAGGCCATGGCGATTGGCGAGCGCCTCTTCATGAACAATTGTTCGCAGTGCCATGGCTCGGACGCCCACGGCAGCAAGGGATTTCCGAATCTCACGGACCATGACTGGCTCTATGGCGGCACGCCGGACAAGATTACCGAAACGATCAAGAAGGGTCGCATCGGCAACATGCCGCCCATGGCGGCGGCGGTCGGCACGTCTGAGGAGGTTCGCAATGTGGCGAACTATGTCCTGAGTCTGTCCGGTAGTCCGCATGACTCCGTCAAGGCGGCGCTTGGCAAGAGCAAATTCGGAGCCTGCGCTGCCTGCCATGGTGTTGACGGCAAGGGCAACCAGGCACTTGGTGCGCCCAATTTGACGGACGATGTCTGGCTTCACGGTTGGGGTGAGAACGCCATTGTGGCGATGATCAACAACGGCAAGGTTAACCAGATGCCCGCCCAGGAGGGCAGACTCACCGAGTCGCAGATTCATGTCCTCGCCTCCTATGTCTGGGGGTTGTCCAACAAGCCCGGTGCGGTGGCACTGAAGTGAGTCTTATCCGCCTGAAATCCCGGCGGGGTTTCAGAATGGAGCCATCATCGTGAAACAAGCCGAATCTCCTCCCCGAAAAGTTATTCCCATCCTCGCCATTGCTGGCAGGCCGGCAGCAGGTAGGCCAGCCGAGGGTGACGAGGAGATGGTTTCGCTCTACCAGGCACAGAAGAAAATCTACCCGCGCAGCGTTTCGGGCATTTATTCCCGTTGGCGATGGGCGCTGGTCTTTCTGACCCAAATCGTTTTTTACGGCCTGCCATGGCTGGAGTGGGGCCAGCGTCAGGCCGTGCTCTTCGATCTCGGCGTCAGACGGTTCTATATTTTCGGGCTGGTGCTTTACCCGCAGGACTTCATCTACCTGTCTGGCCTGCTGGTGATTTCCGCGCTGGGCTTGTTTCTTTTTACGGCAGTGGCCGGCCGGCAGTGGTGCGGCTATGCCTGCCCGCAGACGGTCTACACCGAAATTTTTCTGTGGCTTGAAAAGCTGACCGAAGGCGATCGCTCGGCCCGTCTGCGCCTGGACGCCAGCCCGATGTCCGTGCAAAAGCTGATGCGCAAGGGCAGCAAGCAAATCCTGTGGATAGGCCTCTCGCTGTGGACAGGGTTTACCTTCGTCGGTTACTTCACGCCCATCAAGGAACTCGGCACGAGTTTAATGGGCGCTGGCATGGGGCCCTGGGAGACCTTCTGGGTATTGTTTTACGGATTCGCCACTTATGGCAATGCCGGCTTCATGCGGGAGCAGGTGTGCAAATACATGTGCCCTTACGCCCGCTTTCAGAGCGCCATGTTCGACAAGGACACACTCATCGTGACCTACGACGAGGCGCGCGGAGAGCCGCGAGGAAAACGCTCCAAAAAGGCCGACCCGAAAGCCCTGAGTCTGGGTTCCTGCGTGGATTGCACCCTGTGTGTGCAGGTCTGCCCCACGGGGATAGACATCCGCAAGGGGCTGCAATACGAATGCATCAGCTGCGCGGCCTGCATTGACGTGTGTGACACGGTGATGGACAAGATGAATTATCCGCGCGGCCTCATTCGGTACTCAACCCAGAACGCTGTTGCGCAAGGCTGGGGCAAGGCGCAGCTGCTGCGCAGGGTGTTTCGGCCCCGGGTGCTGGTGTACAGCGCCATCCTTTTAGCCATCACCGTGGCGCTTTTCACCAGCCTTGTCCTGCGTACGCCGTTCAAGGTCGATGTGGTGCGCGACCGGGCTTCGCTGGCGCGAATCGTCAGCGGCGGAAAAATTGAAAACGTCTACCGCCTGCAGGTGATGAATGCCACAGAATCCACTCAGAAATACCGCATCAGCGCGCGCGGCCTGTCAGGATTGGCGCTGGCCTCCGATGGGCTGATCTCGGTGGACGCCACGGAAGCGCGCTGGGTACCGGTCACGCTGCAGCTGCCGAACGAAGGTGCCAAGCCTGGCTCGCACGAAATTCATTTCGATATTGAAGCTGTCAACTCGGCGGGGCGTGTGACGGAAAAGTCTGTTTTTCTGGTGCCTCGCTAACTTGGAAAAGAAGGAAACTGCGATGAACAAGGAACAAGGTCAGCCCTGGTGGAGGTTCGCTCATGTCTGGATGGTCTTTGCCGGACCGGCCGTGGTGGTCGTTGCCTCGTTCATCACGCTATATCTGGCCATCAAGATTCCGGACCCTGTGGTCGGCAGCTATGGCCACGTCGAGCAATCCGAGGCAAGCAAGCCCGCAATACCCGCCGGCAATATGGCTCCTGCGATGCAGGCCCGCAATCATGCGGCTACGGGCGTGCTGGCGCCTGCGGAGCCCTGAAGCCAACAAGGAAAGATAAAAGATGCTCGCACAACGACTGATGTGGATTGCATGGCCGGCCTTCCTGCTGGCCGGCGTCATCGAAGTGCTCGTGTTCACCTTGGTGGATCCGAGGGATCTGCAGTGGTTCGGTCAGCCTCTGGCCTTGTCGCGTGAAGGCGTTTACACACTGGCTTTTTTTGTTTTCTGGCTGTTGACCATGGCTTCCAGCGCATTGACGACACTGCTCGCCATGTCCGCGTTCGAGGTCAACCGTTGCCCTTTGCCGGTGGACGGGCGACCTTAAGACTGTCCCCGTGAAAGCGGTTGCTGAGTTTGCGGTCTTCCCGTCAGCTCGGGGAACCAGGGCAGGCCTAAAGACAGGGTTGCTGGTTGTTGTTGACGATCAGCTTGAGGGCGTCGGTATTGATGATGCGGACGTGCCGCTGCTTGACCTCGACAATGCCTTCTTCAACAAACTTGGAGAAGGTGCGGCTTACGGTTTCGAGCTTGAGGCCCAGATAGCTGCCAATTTCTTCGCGGGTCATGCGCAAAAGCAGCTCCGACTGCGAAAATCCCCGCGCATGCAGGCGCTGAACCAGGTTGAGCAGGAACGCGGCCAGCCGCTCTTCGGCCCGCATGCTTCCCAACAGCAGCATCACACCGTGCTCGCGCACAATCTCGCGGCTCATGATCTTGTGGACGTGGCGCTGCAGGGAAACGACATGGCGTGACAACTCTTCGATGCGGTCAAAGGGCATGACACACACCTCGGCGTCTTCAAGCGCCACCGCATCGCATGCGTGATGATCGTTCACGATGCCGTCCAGGCCAATGATTTCACCCGCCATCTGAAAACCGGTGACCTGATTGCGACCATCTTCCGTCGTAATGCAGGTCTTGAAGAATCCGGTACGAATTGCAAACAGTGAAGTGAACTTCTCGCCATTGCTGTAGAGCCGCGTGCCCCGCTTCACCTTGCGCCGGAGGGCGACCACCTCATCGATCTTGTCCACTTCGTCGGCCTTCAGGCCCATGGGCATGCACAATTCGCGCAAATTGCAATTGGAACAGGCGACCTTGACTGCCTGCGAATTGATCGGGTAAATCTTTGCGTCACCCGCCGCTTGCACCCGTTTGCCCATTGCCGGCTGTTCTGGCGTGACCTCAAACATGACGTTCTCCTGAGAAGGGTTGGTTGTTTGACCTGGGACCTTGTCTGCCAATGATCTATGTCAAAAAGATGCGGCGAGCTTGGCGATACATTGGTCTGATCGTACCCGTGATCACGGGTGCGCGTTTCAAGGACAAGTCATGAGCGCAACTGTGGTCAATTGTATGCCCATCCCATCTGCAGAATTGATCAGTCGTTTGGATGTATCCGGACCCTGTTACACCTCATACCCCACGGCTGACCGTTTTGTAGAAGCCTTCTCGGCCGAACAGGTTTCCCAGATGCTCACGCAGCGGCGCAAGGGCGCTGCCGCCATGATGTCGCCCTTGTCGGTCTATGTGCACATTCCATTTTGTGAGTCGCTGTGCTACTACTGCGCCTGTAACAAAATCGTCACGCGGCATCATGAGCGCGGCAAGACCTACTTGCGTTACCTGAGTCGCGAGCTTGATCTTTACACCGCTCACTTGGGGGTCGGCCAGGCGGTAAGCGAGGTGCATC
>JBKJKI010000012.1:0-5438 GCA_046597475.1 Polaromonas sp.
GGGAAATCCAGCTCGTCAACCAGCACGCGGTAGGCGCGCTCGCAGATTTCGATCTTGCGCTCGTAGGTGTCGGCCTGGCCTTTTTCATCAAAGGCCATGACCACGGCCGCCGCGCCGTAACGCTTGAGCAGCTTGGCCTGATGTTTGAAGGGCGCCAGCCCCTCCTTCATCGAGATCGAGTTGACGATGCCCTTGCCCTGGATGCAGCGCAGGCCAGCCTCGATGACACTCCACTTGGAGCTGTCGATCATGATCGGCACACGGGCGATATCGGGCTCACTGGCGATCAGGTTCAAAAAGCGCACCATGGCAGCCTGGCTGTCGAGCATGGCCTCGTCCATGTTGATGTCGATGATCTGCGCGCCGTTTTCGACCTGCTGGCGCGCCACGGCGAGCGCGGCTTCAAAGTCGCCGTTCAGGATCATGCGGGCAAAGGCCTTGGAGCCCGTGACGTTGGTACGCTCGCCGATGTTGACAAAAAGGCTGCCCGCGCCTATGTGAACCGGCTCAAGGCCGGACAACTTCATGGGCGGGACTGCAATAGGGGACTGGGACTGGGACTGGATTTCGGACATGGACTCACCTTGAGGCAAAGGTGAGCGTCGTTGCCAAAGGGCCTGAGCAGGCCCTGTTCACCCAAGCCTGACGAAACCGGGTTTCGCTGCAACGCTCCTTGAGTTATGCTGGATTTTAAGCACCTCTGGTCCAACCCCGGTCACCGCGCCGCTAATCCCATGATTTTTTCCGATGTTTAACTGGTTCTCCCGCGGCAAGCCGCCGAAATTCTCAGGCACGCAGTCACCCACGACCCAGGGCTCCGAAACCGCTGACCTGGCGGCCGAGCTGCTGATCGCGCCGACGGCGCTGATGCAGCTGACCCTTGAGGATGCCCGTGTCGTGGTGGGTTACATGCTGCCGAAAAAAATCGCCAAGGGCACGGTCTTCATTTCGGAGGGTGACACCCACTACACCGATTTCATGATGCTGCTGCTCGATGGCGAAGTGACGGTGGAAACCAGCGTGGTCAGCCGCGACCAGCCCATGACCGTCACCGTATTGGGCCGGGGCAGCCTGATCGGCGAGCTGGCCCTGCTCGACGGCGAACCGCGCCACGCCTCATGCACCGCCGCCTCCAACCTGCGCAGCGCCATCCTGACGCGCGGGGCGCTGGAGCGGCTGATGGCCGACCAGCCCGCGGTGGCCGCCAAACTGATGCTGGCGGTGTCCTCGCGTATTGCCGTGCGCCTGCGTGAAAACGCCGAAAAGCTCAAGCTCTACGTGAAGCTGACCCAGGCCATGGAGCAGGAGATCGCGCAGCGGAGCGAAGCCTGAGGCACGGCCTCCCGGGCGGCTAGGCCGCCTGCGGGTAAAACAGCGGGCGCTGCTGCACGGCGCGCCCCGCCAGCGGCGCGATGGCGTTGGCAATCGCCAGGATGTGGTCCGGCGTCGTGCCGCAGCAGCCGCCCACAATGTTGACCAGGCCTTCGGCGGCAAACTCATGCAGCAGGCGCGAGGTCACGTCGGGCGTCTCGTCAAAGCCGGTGTCGCTCATGGGATTGGGCAGGCCGGCATTCGGGTAGCAGCTGATGAAGGTGTCGGGCGCGGCGCGCGCCAGCTCCTGGATATAGGGGCGCATCAGCGCCGCGCCCAGCGCGCAATTCAGGCCGACGGCCAGCGGCTCGGCGTGGCGCACGCTGTGCCAGAAGGCCGTCACCGTCTGGCCGCTCAGGATGCGGCCAGACGCGTCGGTCACGGTGCCGCTGATGATGAGCGGCAGGCGCTCGCCGGAATGCTCGAAATACTCGTCGATGGCAAACAGCGCCGCCTTGGCGTTGAGCGTGTCAAAAATGGTCTCGACCATCAGCACATCGCAGCCGCCCTTGACCAGTGCCTCGGTCTGCTCGTAATAGGCCTTGCGCAGCTCCTCGAAGCTGGTGTTGCGCGCGCCCGCGTCGTTCACGTCGGGGCTGATGCTGGCGGTCTTGGGTGTGGGGCCTAGCGCGCCGACGACAAAGCGCGGTTTTTCCGGCGTCGAGAACTTGTCGCAGGCGGCGCGAGCCAGGCGCGCCGATTCGTAGTTCATTTCCACGGCCAGATCGGCCATGTCGTAGTCGGCCTGGGCCACGCTGGTGGCGCCAAAGGTGTTGGTCTCGATCAGGTCGGCGCCGGCGGCCAGATAGCCTTCGTGGATGTCGCTGATCACGTCGGGCCGGCTCAGGCTGAGCAGCTCGTTGTTGCCTTTCACGTCCTTGTGGAAATCCTTGAAGCGCTCGCCGCGGTACTGGGCCTCGCTCAGCTTGAAGCGCTGGATCATGGTGCCCATGGCGCCGTCAAGAATGGCGATGCGTTGCGCCAGGATGGCGGGGAGTTGCTGGGCGCGGGTGTAGGTGATCGGCTTCATTGGCTGCATTTTAGGGTGGGCGCCATGGCCGTTGGGTTTGCCTGACAATAGGGGCACGGCTTGCAGGCCCTTGAAGGGCCGCAGTTGCCGGATATCCACAAATTTTCAGCAAAATACGGCTCTAGCCCTTAGCTTACGGGCGCAAGAAGCTATCAATTTCATAGTCATCTTCTTCCTCCGCTGACGCTAACCACCTGGCCGCCCTTGTCTTCCCTACCCACTTCCGCTTCCTTCTCCCAGCCGACGCCGCTGGACGTGCTCGGCCAGGTTTTTGGTTACAGCGATTTTCGCGGCCCGCAGCAGGCCATCGTCGAACATGTGGTGGCCGGCGGCGACGCGCTGGTGCTGATGCCCACCGGCGGCGGCAAGTCGCTGTGTTACCAGATCCCGGCCATAGTCCGGCAGAACGCCGGCCACGGCGTGACCATCGTCATCTCGCCGCTGATCGCGCTGATGCACGACCAGGTCGGCGCGCTGCTGGAGGCGGGCGTGTCGGCGGCCTTTTTGAATTCGACGCAGACCTACGAAGAAAGCAGCGCGCTGGAAAAGCAGCTGCTGCGCAACGAACTGACGCTGCTCTACGCCGCGCCCGAGCGCATCAACACGCCGCGCATGAAGGGCCTGCTGGCCTCGCTGAACGAGCGCGGCCTGCTCAGCCTGTTCGCGATTGACGAGGCGCATTGCGTCAGCCAGTGGGGCCATGACTTCCGGCCCGAATACCGCAGTCTGAGCCTGCTGCACGAGACCTTCCCGGACGTGCCGCGCATGGCGCTGACGGCCACCGCCGATCACCTGACGCGGCTTGACATGGTCGAGCGGCTCAAGCTGGAAGACGCGCGCGCCTTTGTCAGCAGCTTTGACCGGCCCAACATCCGCTACACCATCGTCGAGAAAACCGACGCGACGCGCCAGCTGCTGCGCTTCATCCAGACCGAGCACGACGCCGAGGCCGGCATCGTCTACTGCCAGTCGAGGAAGCGCGTCGAGGAAATCGCCGACACGCTGGCGGACGCCGGCATCAAGGCCATGGCCTACCACGCCGGGCTTGACGCCAAACTGCGCCAGCAGCGGCAGGACCGCTTCCTGCGCGAGGACGGCATGGTGATGGTGGCGACGATTGCCTTCGGCATGGGCATCGACAAGCCCGACGTGCGCTTTGTGGCGCACCTGGACATGCCGAAAAACATCGAAGGCTATTACCAGGAAACCGGCCGGGCCGGCCGCGACGGCTTGCCGGCCGACGCGTGGATGGTCTACGGCCTGCAGGACGTGGTGAACCAGCGCCGCATGATAGACACCAGCGACGCCGCCAGCGAAGAGTTCAAGGTGGTGATGCGCGGCAAGCTTGACGCGCTGCTCAGCCTGGCCGAAGACACGCGCTGCCGCCGCGTCAGCCTGTTGCATTACTTTGGCGAGGACAGCCAGCCCTGCGGGAATTGCGACAATTGCATTAACCCGCCTGCGGTGTGGGACGCCACCGAAGCGGCGCGCAAGATGCTCAGCTGCATCTACCGCGTGCAGCAGGCCAGCGGCATCAGCTTCGGCGCCGGCCACCTGATGGACATCCTGCGCGGCAAGGCGACCGAAAAAGTGCTGCAGCATGGCCACGACAAACTCAGCACCTTCGGAATCGGTGCCGACCTGGCCGAGGTGCAATGGCGCGGCGTGCTCCGCCAGCTGATCGCCAAGGGCATGGTGCGGGTCGATCCGGACGCCTTCAACACCTTGCTGTTGTTGCCCGATGCGCGCCAGGTGCTCAAGGGCGAGGTCAGCGTGATGCTGCGCGAGCAGGCGCCGGGCGGTTCGGCCGACAGGCGCAAGGGCAGCAGCAAAAAAGGCACCAAGACCTCCGCCAAGGGCCTGGCCGAAGCCTCGCTCAACGCCGGCGCGCTGGAGCGTCTGGCCCGGCTCAAGGCCTGGCGCGCCGAGGTGGCGCGCGAACACAACCTGCCGGCCTTCGTCATCTTCCACGACGCGACCCTGCGGGCAATCGCCGAGCGGGCGCCGCAAAGCACGGCCGACCTGGAGGGCATCAGCGGCATCGGGGTGAAGAAACTTGAAGCCTACGGCAACGAGGTTCTGCGGGTGTGCGGGCCCGCCTGAGCCCTGGAAATTCAGGCACCTGCGGCACAATAGGCGCGTGTCCAACGTACAAGCCCTCAACTTCTGGCGTGCCGCACTGGCACGCGGCGTGAAGGCCCTTGCGGGCGCCGTATTTCTTCAAGTGCTGCTGCTGGGCGGTCCCGCATGGGCTGGCGGGGAAGCGCTGACCCTGGGCCGCGACAAAGGCCCGGTGGCGCTGACACAGGCGCTGGAGTACTGGGTGGATGCGGGCGGCAGGACGCCGGTGGAACAAATTGAGGCCGGCACCGGGCGACTTCCCTTTGCCGCCGTTGTCGCCGACAAAAAATACCGGCTTGACGACGCGGCGCTCTGGCTGCGCTTCGACGCCACGGTGCAGGACCCCCTGGTTCACTGGAAACTGGAACTGCCGATGTCCGGCGTGGACAAAGTCGCGCTGTACTACCGTGACAGCCTGGGCCGCTGGGTGGTGCAGCAAGCCGGCGACACCCTGCCCATGAGCGCATGGCCCCTTCCCGCCCGTTACCCGGTTTTTTCCCTGAACCACGAGGTCGGGGCCAGCGTGCGTTACTACCTGCGGGTGGAACATGCGCGCGTTCCTTTTTCAACCTTGCCCCGGGTGCTGAGCGCCGAGCGGGTGACCACTTCGCGCCAGCTGGAGCACCTGTTCCTGGGTGCCTACTTCGGGTTGGCCTTGCTGGTGACGGTATTGGCCCTGATCAATGCAGCGGCCTACCGAGACCGGGGTTTTGCGACTTATGCGGTTTACCTGGGCACATTTGCCAGCTCCCAGGCCGCCTTCAAAGGCCTGGGCGGCCTGTACCTGTGGCCGGAACTGCCGCAGCTCAACAACATGACGATTGTCCTGCTGCCGCTACTGGCCGCAGCAGCCGCGTTGTGGTTTGTGCGCACCGTCACCACCCCCGGACGCTTTTTCAGGGCACTGGACTGGCTG
>JBKJKI010000054.1:0-9000 GCA_046597475.1 Polaromonas sp.
GACCTTGACGTTGTAATCGACGACGCGCTTGACGGGGACCAGAATTTTCATGGGGCAGGGTTCCTGTGGGTGTCTTTTGAAGCGAAAAATAAAAGGGCTGATGATCAATCTTCCCTACTTTGGCGCAACCTTGATTGCCGGTCAGCGTCCGAATGGACGATGTTTGCCCACTTGGCTCTTTCACAATGGCAGTAGTTTTACTGCAAGGCACCACGACTCCCATGAGCAATCCTTACTCTCCACTGCTCCAGCCCGGCCGCATCGGCACGCTGGACATCCGCAACCGCATCGTCATGGCGCCCATGGGCTCGAACTTTGCCGAGACCGACGGGACCTGCGGCGAACGCATCCAGGCGTATTACGAAGCGCGTGCCAAGGGCGGTGCGGGGCTGTTGACCATGGGCGTGTGCTCGGTGGCGTTTCCGCATGGCACGGGCGAGCCGTACCAGGTAGGAATTTCGCGGGACGATTTCATTCCCGGCCTGGCCGCGCTGACCGAGCGCGTGCACCGCCACGGCGCAAAGATTGCGCTGCAGCTGCACCACGGTGGCAAGACCGCCGCGCTGGACCGGGCGCAGGGGCGCGAGATCTGGGTGCCGTCGATTCCTAAGATGGTCAAAAACGACATCATGTCGGCCATCACGCCCGAAGAGCTGGCGACCTTCATCGGCATTGGCCCGCACCCGGTGCGCATGCGCGTGATGGACAAGGCCGACATTGCGCAGATGGTCGAATGGTTTGCCGCCGCCGCGCAGCGCGCCAAACAGGCCGGTTTTGATGGCATAGAAATCCACGGTGCACACACCTACATCCTGGCGGGATTTTTGTCGGCCTATTACAACCAGCGCGACGACGAATACGGTGGCCCGCTGGAAAATCGTGCCCGCTTGCTGCTGGAAGTGCTGCGCGCCGTCAAAGAGCGTGTCGGCCCTGATTTTCCGGTCTGGGTGCGCCTGGACAGCGAAGAAATGCACACGGCCGGTGGCATCACGCTGCAAGACGCCATTGCCACGGCCAAGCTGTGCGAGGCCGCCGGCGCTGCCGCCATCAGCGTCTCGGCCTATGCCACCCTGACCAAGGGCGCGGATTTCACCGATGCGCCGATTCCGCAAAAACCCGCAGCCTATGTCTCGAACGCCGCCGCCATCAAGCAGGCCTTGACGATTCCCGTTATCGCTGCCGGCCGCATCGAGCCCGAATTTGCGACCAAGGCGATTGCCGAGGGCCAGTTCGACTTTGTCGCCATGGCGCGCAAGATGCTGGCCGACCCCGAGATTCCGATCAAGCTGGAGCGCAATCGCCCGCAAGATATTCGGCCGTGCATTTACTGCTACGCCTGCGTCAGCGAGATTTTCATCAACAAGCGCGTCAAGTGCGCCGTCAACGCGCAGACCGGCCATGAGTTCGAGGCACCGATTGAGCCGGCGGCCAGCCCGCGCCATGTGCTGGTCGTGGGCGGCGGCCCCGGCGGAATGGAGGCGGCACGCGTGGCGGCGCTGCGCGGCCACCGCGTCACGCTGGTCGAGCGCAGCGACAGGCTGGGCGGCACCTTGTTTTTTGCCGCATTGGCCTATCCGGAAAACGGCAAGCTGCTGGACTACCTGGTCGAGCAGATGAAGCAGATGCCGATTGACGTGAAGCTATCCACCGAGGCCGACGCGTCGCTGGTGGCGCGGCTCAAGCCCGACACCATCGTGGTGGCCACTGGAGCGCGCCGCGAAGCGCCCGCTATCAAGGGCGCCGATCAAAAGCATGTCTGGAGCGGCGACGAACTGCGTCGCCTGATGACCGGCGACCGCGCCGACGAGATTGCCAAGGCCAAGCTCAATCTGGCCGAGCGCGCCATGTTCAAGGCGGGAGGAATGCTGCGCGTGACCGACAGCACGCAGGCGCTGCAAAGCTTGTCCAAGCTGTGGATGCCACTGGGCAAGAAGGTCGTCATCGTCGGCGGCGGTCTGGTCGGGCTGGAGCTGGCCGAATTCCTCTTGGCGCGTGGCCGCCAGGTCACGGTGCTGGAGCCGGGCAACCGCGCCGGCCGCGAGCTGTCCATCGTGCGCCGCTGGCGCGTGCTCGATGCCGTCACCTCGCACGGTACGCTGCAACTCAAGGCGACGGTGCAGGAAATCACCCGCGACGCGGTGCTGTGGACGGACGCCGACGGCGCAGCGCAGCGCACGCCGATCGATTCGGTGGTGCTGGCGATAGGCGCCGAGGCCGACGACCGCGTGGCGACCGCGCTGGCTGCCTCTGGCGTGCCGGTGCAGCGCATCGGCGACTGCGCCGGCGTCAACTACATCGAAGGCGCGATGCACGACGGCAACCGCGTCGGACGCACGGTCTAGCGCCAGCTTTAGCCAACTCGTGAAAGATCAAACCGTGCAAGGAACTACCCAACTGCAACCCGTGGTAGACGGCCTGGCGTTTGCCGAAGCGCCGCGCTGGCACGGCGGCAAGCTGTGGTTTTCGGACATGTACACCCATTCGGTGCATTGCCTGGAGCCCTATGGCCAGCTGACCACGGTGGCCGAGGTGCCAGGCCGACCGTCGGGGCTGGGCTGGCTGCCCGATGGTCGCCTGCTGGTGGTGTCCATGGCAGAACGCAAGCTGCTGCGGCTGGAGCCGCAAGGGCTGGTCGAACATGCTGATTTATCGCGGCTGGCCAGCTTCGATTGCAACGACATGGTGGTGGACAGTCACGGTCGCGCCTATGTAGGCAACCTGGGTTTTGACGTGTTCGGTGGCGCGACCATGCAGCCGGCGGCCCTGGTGATGGTGTCGCCGGATGGCCAGGCGCGCACGGTGGCCGATGGCTTGTTGTTCCCGAATGGCGCGGTCATCACGCCGGACGGCAAGACGCTGATCATTGCCGAAACCTATGGCTATCGACTGACTGCCTTTGACGTGGCCGCCGATGGCGCGCTCGGCGGGCGGCGCAACTGGGCCGATCTAGGCACCGTGATGCCCGACGGCATTTGCCTCGATGCGGCAGGGGCGGTCTGGGCCGGTTCGCCGTTGACATCGGAATTTCTGCGGATACGCGAAGGCGGTGAGATCACGGACCGCATTGCTTGCACCCAGCCCGCCATTGCGTGCGCGCTGGGCGGCGTCGACGGACGCACGCTCTACATGGTCAGCGGGCCGACAACGCGCCCTGAAGAGGCGCTGGCCGCGCGCAGCGGGCGCATCGACTCGGTTCAGGTGCCGGTTCCGGGCGCTGGCCTGGCGTCATCCGGACGCGCCGCCTGACCAGGCCGCAGAGTCAGGCCAAGCCCATCAACTTGCTGGTTATTGGCGTCACCTTGCAGCGCGGCGGATAAACACTATTCGCTGGATTTGCGCGTACCGCTGTTAGGCAAGCTGCCTGATTCCACCGGTCGCAGGCAACCCACGGCCATGGCGACCAGGCTGTCGAGCAAGGCGGGAGAGTCGAGCTGCTCCGGAATGTCTTCCAGCACCGACCGAATCACGCTGCGCAATCCCTGTCCGAGCAAATAGGCCGCCAATGCTGGATGTGGTGTGTTGATTTCATGCGCATACATCTGCAGCAGCGGCAGCCAGGTCGCTTCGATAAATTCGCTCGCAGTCCGGTACGGGCCACGCCACATCCCCAGATGCAGGGCCGTGTGGTAGCGCAAATGAAATGCCTGGTTCAATTTGAAAAGCCGCAGCTCAACACGAATGATGTTGGCCAGGATCTCGCGCAGGGCGGTTGTCAGCGGCACGCCGGCCAGCTTTTCACGCATCAACAGCAGCTGCTCGGCCTCCTGGTCGAGAACGCGCTCATACATCATGGCAACGATGGCGTCCTTGTTGGGAAAGTATTGATAAATTGAGCCGACGGCGGCCCCTGACACCTCCGCGATGCGGGCCACGGTCAGCGCTTCGTCACCCTCTTCGTCCAGGATGCGCAGGCAAGCCTGCGCCACTGCGTCAACCAGCGCGCGTGAGCGCGATTGGTTCGGATGCTTGCGCAGCACGGGAAGCTGCCCGGGCGATGGCGAGGTTGCAGAAGAGGGTGGGTTGCGTTTCTTGTGCATGGAAATGCGAGTGTCGTTTTCCTGGGTTGCCGATTATTCGGAATTCTTCAATAAAATCAATAGGTTGCGTTGCTGATTCGACGTCCGGAAAAGCGACTATCGCAACGTGGCCGACCGTCATACACTTTGTTTTGTCGATCGAAAAATTTCCTGGCGCGCAAGCGATTCGCGAGAAAGGGTATGAGAAACCGGTCGGCAAGTGCAAGTGGCAGCTAAGCTGATTTTCCCATGCGTGAATGCGCGCGGCGGGTCATCTCTGAGTCGCTTGCCTATTGATTCTAAAGATTCCAAATTCACCAGGAGACTTGTTGTGCCGTCACCGTTCACTGTCCGCCCACTCGGCCCCGCCATTGGCGCCGAAGTGCTTGATCTCGATCTTGCCACTATATTTTTACCAGAGACGCTGGCGGCGATCGAAGCCGCGCTCGTAAAACATGAAGCCCTCGTGCTGCATGTTCCAGAGCTGACGCCCGCGCAGCATCTGGCGATTGCAAAGCATTTCGGCGAAGCGGAAGTTCACACGTTCTACCCCAACCTGGGCGAGGGCTTCGAGCAGATCACGCTGATCGACTCCAAGCTGGGCGACCGGGCCGACATGTGGCACCACGACGAGAGCTTTCTGCCCAGCGCGCCCATCGTCACCATGACGCAGGCCAAAATCCTGCCCCCGTGTGGTGGTGACACCTGCTGGATCAGCATGACGACGGCCTACGACGCGCTGTCCGAGCGCATGAAGCAGTACCTCGACGGCCTTGAGGCCTGGCACGACATGAATGGCCCGATGACGACGGCCCTGCGCCAGAACGTCGTGACGCACGAGCGCTATCTCGAAGTCATCAAGATGAACAAACGCCATTTGCACCCGGTGGTCACCACGCACCCTGTCACTGGCCGCAAGGCGCTCTACATCAGCCCGACCTACACGACGCATATCAACGGCCTGGCGCCGGCCGAAAGCGACGCCATCCTGGCCTATCTGCATGCGCACTGCCAACATGTGCAGTTCGTGTACCGGCACCGCTGGACCGTGGGCGACATGGTGATCTGGGACAACCGCAGCGTGATCCACAACGCCATCCTCGACTACAAGCCGCACCAGCGCCGCATGCAGCGCGCTTCGGTGTTTGACCGCAACGCCGTACACGCTTGATCTGCCTGTGCAGCCTGAAGATTTTGAATTGAACAAAGAGGCAACGACGATGAAAAATGACATCAATACCGAAATGCTGTCCCGCTATGCACCCATGCCAGGCCGGCATGCGCTGCTGCCCGACCTGACACCCCAGCAGCAACTGGCACTGCTGTGCCGCGTGCTGCACCGCGAAGGCTACAACGACCACATTGCCGGCCACATCACGGTCAAGCAGGAAGACGGCAGCTACCTGGCCAACCCCTGGGAACTCACCTGGGGCGAGCTGACCGCCTCTGACATCCTGCGCCTGGACGCGCAAGGCAAGGTCATCGAAGGCCTATGGAACATCACGCCCGCCATCAACCTGCACATCGATGTGCACACCGCCCGGCACGATGTCGGCGTGGTGATCCACAACCATTCCGAGTGGGGTTCGGTGTGGTCGGCGGTGGGGCGCGTTCCGCCCATTTACGACCAGACCTCGGCTCTGGTCGATACCGACCCGGTGATCTATGACGAATACCGCGGCACGGTGGAAGACGGCGAAGCCGGCCGCGCGGCAGCCGGCGCGCTTGGACAACACAAGTGGGCCTTGCTGGCCAACCACGGCGTGCTGCTGGTGGCCAAGAACATCCGCCAAGCCCACCTGCGCGCCATCACGCTGGAGTGGCGCAGCCGCATGGCGTGGCGCGTCGAAGTGCTGGGCGGCGGCGTGCCGCTGCCGGCCGACGTGGCCACCGCCACCGGACAGCGCCCCGACGCGAACGGGTTCCCCTTCCTGTGGGAAGCCATGGCCCGGGACGAAATCCGCCGCGATCCGACCGTGCTGGAATGAATGGGGTGACGATGAAGCCAGCCGTATTGCTGGTTTCGCGCCTGCCCGACTCGCTGGTCGGGCGGCTGCGTGAGCGTTTTGACTGCCACCTTCTGGCCGACCTCGACGCCGCCGGTCTGGCGGCACTGGCGCCCCGGCTGCGCGGCATGGTTGCCACGGGCGAGTCGGTGGTGGCGCGCGAGCTGATCGCCCGCTTGCCTGCACTCGAAGTCATTTCGGTGCTGGGTGTGGGCTACGACGGCATCGACATGGCGGCAGCGCGCGAGCGCAAGGTGGTCGTGGCCCACACCCCCGGCCTGTCGACCGACGACATCGCTGATTTCGCCATGGCGCTGCTGCTGGCGGCAGCGCGCCAGGTGGTCAACGCCGACCGGTTTGTGCGCAGCGGAGGTTGGACCACCGGGCGCTTTCCCATGACGCGGCGCGTGTCCGGTGCCCGCCTGGGCATTGTTGGCCTGGGCCGCATTGGCCGGGCGGTGGCCACGCGTGCGCAGGCCTTTGGCATGGACATTGCCTACACCGGGCGCACGCCCAAGGCCGATGTGGGCTATCGCTGGTGCATTGACGCGCAGACCCTGGCGGCCAGTGTCGATTTTCTGGTGGTGTGCGCCAGCGGCGGCGCTGACACGCGCGCCTTGATCGACGGTTACGTGCTCGCCGCGCTGGGGCCGACGGGTGTTCTGGTCAACATCGCACGCGGATCCATCGTCGATGAGGACGCACTGGTGGCTGCCTTGCGTGAACGCACCATTCTGGCGGCGGGGCTGGACGTGTTCTGCCACGAGCCCCACGTTGCACAGGGCCTGCTGGCGCTCGACAACGTGGTACTGGCGCCGCACATGGCCAGCACCACGGGTGCCACCGTGCAAGCCATGTTTGATCTGACATTTGACAACCTGGCCGCGCATTTCGATGGGCTGCCCGTGCCCGCGCCAGTGGAATGAGCCCCTGTCCGGGCGACATCCCTTCAAACGGACGATGACCCGGACTCTTGCCCCATCAAAATCGGGCTGCCCATCCTGGCCATGTCCTTTTGATGCCGAGCCCACCGCTGATGACGTACCTGCACCATGCCCCCATGTTGTTCCCGACACCCACCGACCCGCTGGCCGCCTTTGGCCCGCTGGTGGCGCGCCGAACGCCCGAGACTTTTGACGACCGGCCGTACACGCGCTTTTCACTTGCCCCGGTCACGCCGACGATAGGCGCAGAAATCAGCGGCATCCGCCTGGGTGGCGACTTGCCGGACGCAACCATCGCCGAGCTGCGCCGCGCCTTGCTGGAGTGGAAGGTACTGTTCTTTCGCGACCAGGCCATCGACCGCGCCGCACACCGCGACTTTGCGCTGCGCTGGGGCGCGCTGGAGCAGCACCCGTTCTTCCACTACACGCAGCTGGGGCAGACCGACGTGAACGTCGCCACGCTGGCCAAGGACGCGCAGACCAGCGCGGCCGAAAACATCTGGCACAACGACGTGACCTGGCACACCCACCCGTCGTTTGCCGCCGTGCCGCGCGCCGTCGAGATTCCGCCCGTGGGCGGCGACACGCTGTGGGCCGACATGGGTGCGGCTTACGACCTGCTGCCCGATGACATCAAGGCGCGCATCGACCCCTTGCAGGCCGAGCACGACTGGATGCAGTCGTTTGGCCGCGCCATGCCGCAGGACGCCATCGACTTGCTGCGGCCCAAATTCATGCCGGTGCAGCACCCCGTGGTGCGCGTGATTCCCGAGACCGGGCGGCGCGTGCTGTTTGTCAACATGGCGTTCACCCAGCGTATCGTGGGCGTGCCCGAGGCGGAGTCGAATGCCTTGCTGGCAATGCTCTACCGCCATGTGCAGCGCCCCGAATTCCAGGTGCGGCTGCGCTGGCAGCCCAACACGGTGGCGTTCTGGGACAACCGCAGCTGCCAGCACTACGCCGCCAGCGACTACTACCCGGCGCGACGCGTGATGGACCGCATTTCCATCGTGGGTGAGCGACCTGTAGGGATTGGCGCGCTGGACGCCGCGTAGCGCGCGCGGCCGTCGGAAAACCAGTTTTTTCAGCGTTTTATGGCTGCAGTCCAATGAACACGGTCATTGTTGGCTATTGATTTAATAGCGAGCTGGTGCCAATCCGTCAGAAGTTGGGCGCCTCGACGCCGCCGTCCACGCCCAGCACCTTGCCAGTAATCCAGGCGGACGCCGGCGAGACCAGGAACAGCGCCGCGTTGGCAATGTCTTCGGGCTGACCCATGCGGGCCATGGGCGTGGTCTTGCGCATGTTTTCCAGGCGATCGGGCGTCAGCACTCTGGCCAGCGCGTCGGTCATGATGGTGCCGGGCTCGATGGCGTTGATGCGCACCTGCGGCGCGAAGTCCTGCGCCAGGTTGCGCGTCATCTGGTTCAGCGCCGCCTTGGCCGCGCCATAGGCGCTGAAGTGCTTTTGCGCGTAGCGCGCCGCCACCGACGAGATGTTGACCACCGCGCCGCCGCCGGAGTCCTTCATCGCCTGCGCGGTTTTCTGGATCAAGAGATAGGCCGGCGTGACGTTCCAGGCCAGCACGGCGCTGAACTCGGCGCCGCCCATTTTCATCGGGCTGTTCGGGCCGGCGCCGCCGGCGTTGTTGATGAGGATGGTGACCTTGCCCAGCTCGGCCACGGTGCGGGCCACCAGCGTGTCCAGATTGGCTTCGTCGCTGACGTCGCCGGCTACCGTGATGGCGCGCCGGCCCAGCGCGCGAATGTCGGCCGCCACCAGATCCAGGTCAGCCTGTGTGCGGGCGGCCAGCGCCACGTCGGCGCCTGCGTTGGCGAGCGCCATGGCGCAGGCGCGGCCTATGCCCTTGCCGGCGCCGGTCACGATGGCGACCTGGCCTTGCAGGGAGAAGGGGGACGAAACAGGGTTCATGGTCGAGGCCTGGAAGTTGGAAATTGAAAATGGAATGCGGGAATGGGATTGCGAATGAATCAGTGCGCTCAGGGCGTGACCGCGCCGCGAATCATCTGCACG
>JBKJKI010000208.1:0-8302 GCA_046597475.1 Polaromonas sp.
CAAGTTCGGCGAGGTCGAGCCCGACACGCTGCGCGCCATGCTGCGCGAAGCGGCCAAGGCCCAACCCGACGCCATGACCGTGATGTGCACCAACCTGCACGCCGCGCAGCTGGTGGAGGAGCTGGAAGCGGAGCTGAACATCCCGATCTACGACTCGGTCGCCACCGTGGTCTGGCAGGCACTGAAGACGGTCGGCATCGCCCCCAGCGAACTCAAGGGCTGGGGCCGGCTGTTCCAGCAATTTGCCTGATGCTGCTGCAAGGAAAAATCCCCATGAAAGATTCAGCTTTTGACCTGGTGATCCGCAACGCCCTGGTGGCCACGGCCAGCGACACCTACACCTCCGACATTGCCATCCGGGACGGCCGCATTGTGCAGCTCGGCCAGGGCCTGGGCGTAGGCGCGCGCGAAATCGACGCCGCCGGCCGTGTCGTCACGCCGGGCGGCGTGGACGCGCATTGCCACCTGGACCAGCCCATGGAAGCGCCCGCGCGCATGGCCGACGACTTCAACACCGGCACGCGCTCGGCGGCCTGCGGCGGCACCACCACCGTGATTCCGTTCGCCGTCCAGCACAAGGGCCAGTCGCTGCGCGCCGCAGTCGAGGACTACCACCGCCGCGCCGAGGGCAAGGCCCACGTGGACTACGCCTTCCACATGATCGTCAGCGACCCCACGCCGCAGCTGCTGAGCGAAGAGTTGCCCGCGCTGATCCGTGAGGGCTACACCTCGTTCAAGATTTACATGACCTACGACGACATGAAGCTCGACGACGGCCAGATGCTCGACGTGCTCGACGTGGCGCGCCAGCATGGCGCCATGGCCATGATCCACGCCGAGAACGCCGACTGCATCGAGTGGCTGACCAGGCGGCTTGAGGCCGCCGGCCGCACCGCGCCGCGTTTTCACGCCCACAGCCGGCCCATGCTGGTCGAGCGCGAAGCGACGCACCGCGCCATCGCCCTGGCCGAGCTGGTCGACGTGCCCATCATGGTGGTGCATGTGTCGGGCCGCGAGGCGGTCGAGCAGATCCGCTGGGCACGCAACCATGGTCTCAAGGTGTTTGCCGAGACCTGCCCGCAATACCTGTTCCTGACGGCCGAAGATCTGGGCATCGACGACAGCTACAAGGGCGCGCGCTGCATCTGCAGCCCGCCACCGCGCGACAAGCGCAACCAGCAGGTGATCTGGGACGGCCTGGCCGATGGCCTGTTCACGATTTTTTCCTCCGACCACGCGCCCTTCAAATACGACGCGCCCGAGGGCAAGAAGCCCGGTGGCAAGGAAGCGCCGTTCCGCCATATCCCCAACGGCATTCCGGGCCTGGAAACCCGCCTGCCGCTGCTGTACTCCGAAGGCGTGCTGGGCGGACGCATCACGCTCAACCGCTTTGTCGAGCTCACCTCCACCAACCCGGCCAAGGCCTACGGCCTGCACCCGCGCAAGGGCACGATTGCCGTCGGCAGCGATGCCGACCTGGTGATCTGGGACGAGCGCGAGGTGACCATCCGCAACGAGCAGCTGCACCATGAGGTCGACTACACGCCGTATGAAGGCATCAAGTTGCAGGCCTGGCCCGCGTTGACGCTGGCGCGCGGCGAGGTGGTGTGGGACGGCAAGGACTTCCACCCGCGCCAGGGCAAGGGCGAGTTCTTGCGCTGCGACCCGCCTTCCCTGCTGCCTGCCCGCCAGAGAGCCGGCCAGGCGTCTGTTTTGCAGCTCGACACGGAGAATCAATCATGAAAATTCTGCTGATCAACCCCAATATCTCAGGCAGCGTGTCCGAACTGATTGCCTCGGAGGCGCGACGTGCGGCCTCACCGGCAACGCAGATCGAGGTGGTCACGGCCGCTTTCGGGGTGGCCTACATCGAAACCCGCTTTGAGGCGCTGATCGGGGCTTACGCCGCGGCCGAACTTGCCGCCGAGCACGAGGCCAGCTATGACGCCCTGGTCATCGCCGCCTTTGGCGACCCCGGCCTCGCCGGTATCCGGGAGGCGGTCGATATTCCCGTGGTCGGGCTGACCGAGTCTGCGCTGATGAGTGCCTGCATGCTCGGCAAGCGGTTTTCCATCATCGCGATCTCCCGCCGCATCACGGCGTGGTACCGGGAGACGGTGCAGGCCAATGGCCTGGAAAGCCGCCTGGCCAGCATACGCTGCCTCGACCAGCCCCTGCGCGACATTGGCGCGGTGCAGCAAGACCATGAGACCCGGCTGCGCGAGCTGTGCCTCAAGGCGGTCGAAGAAGACGGCGCCGACGTGCTGATCATTGCTGGTGCACCGCTGGCGGGCCTGGCGCGCGCGATACGCGCCGACATTCCCGTGCCCCTGGTGGATGGCGTGTCAAGCGCGGTTCGCCATGCCGAGACGCTGATAGCGCTGGCGCCGGGCCGGGCGCGCGGAGGCAGCTTTGCCGCCCCGCCGCACAAGCCCAACCAGGGCCTGTCTCCTGCGCTGCAGGCGCAGCTCGCGCGCGAACGCCGGGCTCCCTGACGCTCCCCGAGAAACGCCTGGTCCGGTGGCACACCTGACCAGGCGCAGGCGCGTTCGCTGACCGCCAAAACCCCATATTTCCGCAATGATCTGAAATTTTTGTCGACAAATTTTACGGAAAGTGTCGACAAGTATGGGGGTGAACTCCCGGTCGCGAGGCCTCGACCCACCTGCCGCGCCGCGCATCCATCAAGGCCGGCTGCGTGCGTGTCGGCATGCAGCGTTCAGCATCCATCATGCTATTTTTCTTTTGCCCATAGCATCATCTGCCGTTAAACCGGCCCGCGCCTGCGTGCCTCTTCATACCAAAACCTGCCAAGTGCTGCTGCCAAGCAGCCGGCGCCCACGGCGCCGCCGCAGGTGGCTGACAGCTCCGCACAGACCCTTTCCAGGGTATCGCATGCCGTGCGGCATTAGGGAAAGTACCAATAAATATTGTCAACATTGATGTTGCCTAATTTGTCGACAATTTATAAACTTCCTTCCACAGCCGCGGAGTCTTCTTGCCGTGTCTGAAAAAAACCGCGATGTTGCGGATCATGATGTTTGATTGGAGTCCACGAAATGCAAGCCCAAACCAAGGCTTTAGGCGCCGTCGTTCACGACGAAGCCAAAGCGCCCACCAAGGTGCGCTGGAAGATTTTTCTGATGATGCTGATGCTGATCGCGATCAACTACGTTGATCGCGCTTCGCTCTCGGTCGCAATGCCGATGATCGCCAAGGAGTTCGACCTCAGCCCGGCCTGGCAGGGCCTGCTATTGAGTTCCTTCTTCTGGACCTACGCCTTCATGCAGATCCCGGGCGGCATGCTGGCCGACAAGTTCGGGCCGCGCAAGGTGATTGCCTTCTCGGCCATCGGCTGGGGATTTTTCCAGGCGATTGCAGGCGTCTGCACTGGCGGCGTCAGCCTTCTGTTGACGCGTCTGGGTCTGGGCGCTGCGGAAGCCCCCATCTACCCGGCCGGCGGCAAGCTCAACGCGCTGTGGATGACAAAAAGCGAGCGCGGTCGCGGCGCCACGCTGCTCGATGGCGGCGCCCCGCTGGGCGCGGCCTTTGGCGCGCTGATTATTGCCGGCCTGATTTCCGAGATGGGTTCCTGGCGCACGTCTTTCGTGGTCGCCGGCGTGGGCACCGTGATCGCCGGGCTCTGGGCCTATTCCTATATCCGCAATCATCCGCATGAGCATCCCAAGGTCAACCAGGCCGAAGCCGACTACATCGAAGCGTCGCACACCAAGGAACTGGCGGAAGAGCCCACGACCACCAGCGGAAATGTGCTGCACTTCCTGCGTTACCGCTCGGTCTGGGGAATGTTTTTCGGCTGGATGTGCTTCAATGCGCTGTTCTACGGCCTGCTGACCTGGATGCCGACCTACCTGTCCAAGCAGTATGGTTTTGACATCAAGCAGATGGGTGGCGCGGTCTTCATCATGTTCTTCTCCGGTTTCGTCGGCGAACTGGTGGGTGGCTGGGTGGCCGACAAGTGGATGGAGCACGGTGGCAAGCAGAGCACGGTACTGCGCTCGATCTTCGGCTTCTCGTCGATCATCGCCACGATCGCCATGTACAGCGTGACCAAGTTCACCGACCCCACGACCGTCGTGATCCTGCTGTCCGTGACGCTGTTCTTCCTGCGCTGGTGCGGTTTGTTCTGGTGCGTTCCGTCCATCCTCGCGGTGCGCAGCCGCATCGGCTTTCTGGGCGGCTTCATGAATCTCGGCGGCAATTGCGCCGGCATCGGTGTTCCCATCCTGGTCGGTCTGATTGTCCAGGCCACCGGTTCCTACTACATGGCGCTGATGCTGTTTGCCGGCGCCGGCGTGGGGCTGTTTATCTGCTCGACGATGCTGATTTCCTACAAAAAACTGCCCGTCTAAGTAACCGGCACCTGCCGCGCTGCACCAAAGGGTGCGTGCGGCGTTTTTTCACCCTCCGAGGAGACAGACATGTCCAGACTTTCTGTTGCAAACGGTTTTCGCCGCCTGCCACTGCGCGCGGCCTGCATCGCATTTTCATTGCACGCCATCCTTGCTGGTGCGGCGCTGGCGGCCGAGCCCGAAGCCGGCATCGAGACGGCCCCACCCGAGGCGGTCGGCGTTGACTCGGCGCAGCTGGTGCGCCTGTCCGAATGGATTCGAAAGGACAAGCTTGATGTGCGTAGCCTGCTGATCATCAAGGACGGCAAGCTGATCTTTGAGCGCTACAGTGACGGCCTGACGCGGGACCACAACTATGAGTTGTACTCCGTGACCAAGACGCTCACGGCGCTGACCTTCGGCGTGCTGGCAGGCGAAGGCAAGATCGCCACCTCCGACAGCGCCGCCAAGTGGATACTGAAGGACCATCCCGAGTTCGAACAGGCCTTGAGCGACAAGAAAAACATCGAGCTGGGCCACCTGATGTCGATGTCCAGCGGCTTGCTGTACAAGCAGGTCGAAGGGTCGGACCCGCTGTACTTTCAGGCGCCAAACCGCCTGAAAGTCGCGCTGGGCACGGTGGCGCGCATCCCGCCGGCCACGCTGTTCGAATACACCGACGCCAACCCCGTGATGGTCGGCGCGGCCATCGCCGCGGCCGCGGGCCAGCCGGAAGACCGCTACGCCGAAGAACACCTGTTCAAGCCGCTGGGCATGCGCAACTACCGCTGGACCGGCGCAGACCAGACCGGCACCGTGTCAGGTGGCTGGGGCATGCGTCTGCGCGCGGTTGACATGGCAAAGATCGGCATGCTGATGCTCAATGACGGAAAGTGGCAGGGCAAACAGGTCGTTCCGGCGTCCTGGATTCACCAGATGTCGACACCTTCGAGCAAGGCAACCGCGCAGGACTATGGCTACTACACCTGGATCAACCACATTGTGAGGTCCGAGCCCGAGTTCGGCGCCATGGGCTTCAAGGGACAATTCATCACCGTCCTGCCCAAGGAGCGCGCGGTGGTGGTGATGACAGGCATCCTGCCCACCGACGGCGGCCTGCGCACAGGCACTTATGTGAACCAGTACCGCCGCATGGTCAATGACTACATCCTGCCGGCGATGAAGACCATCCCCAGGCCGCAGCTTACCGAGGCCGCCCAGCAGGCACTGCGCAAGGAAATCGAACTCAGCGCCCAGTCCAAAGGCGTTCCAGGCACCAGCCTGGCCTTTAACGACGCGCCCGAAAAATGATCCCTGCCGGGCGCCATGCGGCGCCCGGCACGACCATCATCCCAAATAACGATCATTGACGGAGACAAGCACACCATGACTTCCTTCACATCCCCCGGCCGCCGCGCCGCCATGCTCACCCTGGCTGCCGTGCTCTCGACCCCGCTGGTCGCGTCGGCCGCCGATGCCGGCGCACGCCGCAGCGACTTTCCGGTTGCCGCCGGCGCCAATGACCTGCCACCGGCCTGGCCCGAGAGCGTCGGCGTCGATTCACGCCCGCTGGTGCAGTTGTCCGAATACATCCGGAAAGAGAACCTGGATGTCCGCAGCTTCCTGGTGATCAAAGACGGCAAGCTGATCTACGAGCGCTACAGCCAGGGGCTGACGCGCGACCACAACTACGAGCTGTATTCGATCACCAAGAACGTCACGGCGCTGGCCGCTGGCGTGCTGGTCGATGAAGGCAAGACCCGTCTGGATGAAAAAATCGCCCCCGTCCTGACCCGGGCGCGACCCGACCTTGCCCAGGCCTTCGCCGACAAGCAGAGCATCGAGCTGCGGCATGTGTTGTCGATGTCGACCGGCCTGTTCTACGACTTCAAGCCGACCAACGACCCGATCTACTACGGCGCGCCCGACCGCCTCAAGCTCGCCGCCGAAACCACGCCCAAGCGACCGCCCGGCACGGAGTTCGAATACACCGACGTCAACCCCATCCTGGCCAGCGCGACCCTGGGCGCGGATGCCGGCATGCCGCTGGAGAAGTTTGCCGAGGAAAAGCTCTTCAAACCAATGGGGATGAAACACTACGCCTGGGAGCGCGCCGACGACAAGGGCCTGGTGTCCTCGGGCTGGGGGCTGCGGCTGCGCGCCGTCGACATGGCCAAGGTCGGCATGCTGGCTTTGAGCGGCGGCCGCTGGAAGGGCAAGCAGATCGTCTCGCAGGCGTGGATGCGCACCATGACCGCGCCGGCCCCGGCACCGTTTTACGGCCTGTACTGGTGGATCAATGACATTGTCGCGACCGAACCCGAGGTGCATGCCATGGGCTTCAAGGGCCAGTTCATCGTGACCTTGCCAGAGCGCAACGCCGTCGTGGTCATGACCGCCATGCTGCCGATCGAGGGCGGCTTGCGCGAGTCCAAAAACGTGCTGGCCATCCGCCACATGGTGAACGATTTCGTCCTGCCCGCGCTTGACAACCAGCGCCATGCGACGCTGACGCCCGCCAGCAAGAAGGCCTTGCTCAAAGAGCTGGATCTTGCCGCACACAGCCAGGGCAAACCGGGTGCGCCGGTAGACCCCACCGACAAGCCCAGGCTGTAAGGGCGCAGCAGGCATGCACCGGAACAGTCTTGCCATGCCCGTCCCCGCCAGGCGGGGTGGGGCGGTCATTTCCGCGCACCGGCATGGGCTGCCCCCGTGCGGAGCACCGGCCACGGCAGCTGCATTTGAGGAACCGGGACAAGCACTTCAGGCCGCTAAAATGATTGCCGTCATGCCTCCAAAAAAAAACGCCACCTCCGAAAAAAAAGCTCCGATACGGGAAAAGACCGTCGAGGAGATTGTCGAGAAAATCTACGCCACCATCCTTGAGCATCGGCTTGCGCCGGGCACCAAGCTGGGCGAAGACCGGCTTGCGAGCATTTTCAACACCAGCCGGGCCCGCATCCGCGAGGTGCTGGCGCGCCTGGCCAACGAACGCGTGATTGACCTGATTCCGCAACGTGGCGCCTTTGTGGTCAAGCCTACGGTCGAGCAGGCCTTTGACGTGTTCGAGGCGCGCCGCCTGATTGAGCCCGGCGTTTTGCGCCGGCTGATCGCGCGACAGGAGGTCGACACCCTGGTCCGGCTGCGCGAACACCTGCGCAAGGAGGCCGATGCCAGGCGCATGGACGACAAGCGCGCCATCGTGCGCCTGTCGGGCGAGTTTCACCTGCTGCTGGCCGAGCTGGCCGGCAACACGGCACTGGTGCGCAGCATGCGCGAGCTGTCTACCATCACCTGCCTGATCATCTTCCTGTACGACGCCCCCACGGCGACCAGCTGCCGCGCCGATGACCATGCGGACATCGTTGCCGCCATCGCCGCCAAGGACGTCGCCAAGGCCCAGGCGCTGATGCTGCATCACCTGGACCATATCGAGCAAAGCCTGAAACTCGAAGGCTCGCCCATCGAGGCGGACCTCGAAACCATCTTCCAGTAGCGCTGGCGCGTGGCAAAGGGCCACCGTCGAACTCCACTGCGTGCGCACCGAACAGATCACCGGCCTTCTCTTGCTGAGAAGGACGGACCTTCCGCTCGAACTTGGGCGTCAGAGCCGCTTCGATTCGAGTCCAGGGCAACTGCGCAGTCAGAATCACCAGCGGGTGGCGCATGTCGACCATGGTGTCCAGGTGGGGAGCGGAAAAAGTCCGGTGTACTCATGGCTCAAATCCCTCAGAAATCCACTCATCCAATAACGCTCTCCTGAGAGATTCCGTGCACCGTGTTTACCCAATATATTCAATATTCATGCGGGTTGCAGAGATTTTGCAGGGCCGACTAGTGTTTAATTGCGTAAGTTAACAATTGTATTTCTAAGCTGAGCGCCTTTGACCTCACGTTTTCTCCAGACGAATGGCGCGGCCGTTTTGTTGTAGTGGGTCACGAAGGCTTCG
>JBKJKI010000214.1:0-5495 GCA_046597475.1 Polaromonas sp.
ACATCCTGCGGCTTTTCGATCAGCATGCCAACATGGCCATAGGCTTCGGCCAGTTTCACGAAATTGGGCAACGCATCCATGTAACTGCTGCTGTAACGCCCTGAATACTCGATTTCCTGCCACTGGCGCACCATGCCCAGGTAGCGATTGTTGAGCGAGCAGATCTTGATCGGCGTGTTGTACTGCAAGCAGGTTGAAAGCTCCTGAATGTTCATCTGCACCGAGCCTTCGCCGGTAATGCAGAACACTTCTGAATCAGGCTTGGCCAGCTTGATACCCATGGCGTAGGGAATGCCGACGCCCATGGTGCCGAGGCCGCCCGAGTTGATCCAGCGGCGCGGTTCGTCAAACTTGTAGTACTGCGCGGCCCACATCTGGTGCTGGCCCACATCCGAAGTGATGTAGGTGTCAGCGTCCTTGGTCATGTTCCAGAGCGTCTCGACCACATATTGCGGCTTGATGACATCGCCGGAGCCAAGGCTGTATTTCATGCAGTCCCGCTTGCGCCATCCTCCAATGGTGTCCCACCAGCCGCCCAATGCGTCGGCGTCCGGCTTGAGGCCCGACTCGCGAATCATGGCGATCAGCTCGACCAGCACATCCTTCACGTCGCCCACGATGGGAATGTCAACCCTCACGCGTTTGGAGATACTCGACGGATCGATGTCAATGTGAATGATCTTGCGTTCGTTTTGCGCGAAGTGCTTGGGATTGCCAATCACGCGATCATCGAAACGCGCACCAACGGCCAGCAGCACGTCGCAGTTCTGCATCGCATTGTTGGCCTCCAGCGTGCCATGCATGCCCAGCATGCCTAGAAATTTCTCGTCGCTGGCTGGATATGCACCCAGGCCCATCAACGTATTGGTGCAGGGATAACCCAGCATGTCCACCAGCGTGCGCAACTCCTGCGAGGCATTGCTGAGCAAAACACCGCCGCCAGTGTAGATATAGGGCCGCTTGGCAGCCATCAGCAGTTGCAGCGCCTTGCGGATTTGCCCCGCGTGGCCTTTGCGAACCGGGTTGTAGGAACGCATTTCAACGCTTTGCGGATAGCCGGTGTACAGCGTCTTGTTGAACGAGACGTCCTTGGGCACATCCACAACCACGGGGCCGGGCCGGCCGGTGCGGGCAATGTGAAACGCTTTCTTCATGGTCGCGGCCATGTCACGCACATCCTTGACCAGGAAATTGTGCTTGACGATGGGACGCGTGATGCCCACGGTGTCGCACTCCTGGAAGGCATCAAGACCGATCGCCGCAGTCGGTACCTGGCCGCTGATGATGACCATGGGAATGCTGTCCATGTAGGCCGTGGCGATCCCGGTCACGGCATTGGTCAGACCCGGGCCGGAGGTGACCAGCGCCACGCCGACATCGCCGGTGGCACGGGCATAACCGTCGGCCGCATGTACGGCAGCCTGCTCATGGCGCACCAATACATGCAGGATCGAATCTTGCTTGTAAAAAGCGTCGTATATGTGAAGAACCGCGCCGCCCGGATAACCCCAGATGTACTTGACACCTTCGGCCTGAAGCGACTTGACGAGGATCTCTGCGCCTCGCAGTTCCTGAGGGTTTGATTGTGCAGACACTGCTGCTGCGGAAGCGATTTCCGCCTTTGTCATTTCCATGATGAACCTTTGTGAATTTCTCTAACGAAATACCTAGGGTGCCTCTTGGCCCGCTCTTGTGAAGCAGCTTCGAGACTTGAGGCCAAAGCCATAAGCGAAAACATAAATCGCCGAGCCATGACCCGTTTGCCTTTTGATTTGCAGCCAGTATTATGGCACCACCCGACAGGCCACGGGCATTTGCACAGGCGCAGACAGAAATAAGGCCTCAAGGCAGCCCGCAGGAGCAGATGCGATAATTTTGGGCGTGCGTCGCCGTATCCTTGAACTCAGGGCGCGGGCGCGGCAGGCAATCCCACCACGACAAAAGCGCTGGACAACCCGGAATCCCATACCGTTGGCAACAGAACAAGAACTATCCGATTTTCTGAAAAGCGTTGAAAAACGGGCTTTCAAGCGCAGCATCTACCACGTCCGGGACGAAGATGCCGCCCTTGACATCGTTCAGGACAGCATGATGAAGCTGGCGCAGCACTATGGCGACAAACCGGCCGCTGAGCTACCCATGCTGTTTCAGCGAATACTGTCCAACACCACGCTGGACTGGTTTCGTCGCCGCAAGACCCGCAACGCCCTTTTCTCCAACATGAGCGAGTTCTCTTCACCCGGCGAAGATGGAGATTTCGATCTTCTTGAAACTTTAGAAAGCCTGACCAACTCAGAAGGAACTGAGAGCGCGCAGGACGCAACAGAGCGGGCGCAGATATTGCATGTGATTGAACTGGAGATCAAGGAGTTGCCGGGCCGTCAACGAGAAGCGTTTCTGATGCGTTACTGGGAGGAAATGGACGTTGCTGAAACCGCGGCGGCCATGGGTTGCTCTGAGGGCAGCGTCAAAACACACTGTTCTCGTGCAGTTCACGCGCTCAGTAAGGCACTGAGCGTCAAAGGGATAAAACTATGATGAATTCACCCCAAAAAAGAGCCGATCTTCTCCAGGACCGTTTTGGCCTGAGAACTGCAGCCTATCTGTCAGCCGGCACCGCAGATTTGCCCCATGACATCTCCGAGCGTTTGCGTGCTGCTCGCGCGCAGGCTGTTTCCAGCCGAAAAATTGCAAAAACGCAAACCGCTGGCAATATCGTCAATGCCGGCAGCAGCGCTGCGCTGACCTGGGGCTCAGAGGAAGGCCTGGGCTGGTGGGGCCGAATCGGCTCCGTGCTACCAATGATCGCGCTGGCGGTCGGCCTTTTGGTCATCAGCTCGATTCAGGACGATAACCGCACCCAGGAGTTGGCCGAAGTGGACTCGGCACTGCTGACCGACGTATTGCCGCCCGCCGCCTTTGCCGACCCCGGTTTTGTCCAGTTTCTCAAAACCGCACGGCAGACCACGACTGTCCAATGAGGGTTGCCGTGACCTTTCTCCCGGCGCCTTCCCGCCGCCGCCGGCCGCTGAACGGCTTGGCGCGCGGAATCATCGTGGCGGGCCTGCTGGCCTGGGGTTCCACCGGGTTTCCCCAGGCGCTCAAGCCTGCTGCTGTCCCCGCAAGCTCGGCCGCCGGAGCCAAGGCGCCTGTCGCCGCGCCAGCCAAGGCGCCATCGCGCCCGGCATGGTCAGAACTGACCCCGCTGCAACAGCAGGCGCTTGCACCACTCGCTACAAACTGGAACACCATCAGTGAGCCGCAAAAGCGCAAGTGGCTTGAAATTTCCAGAAATTACGGCTCACTGCCGCCAGAAGGACAAGCCACCCTGAACAGCCGAATGCACGAATGGGTCACACTCAGCCCCCAGGAACGCGCCCAGGCCCGACTCAATTTCGGCAAGACCAAAGAGCTCTCCCGGCAGCTGACGCCGGAAGAGAAAAATGCGCAATGGCAGGCCTACCAGGCACTGAGCCCTGAAGAAAAACGAAAACTGGCGGCGAAAGCCAGTCCCAAGCCCAGCGGCGCCGCTACGGCAGTCAAACCTGTGGCGCCGCAGAAGCTGGTCACGGTTCCCGCTCACGCCAACAAGCCTGGCGTCAAGCCGGCGCTTAAAATGGAATCGCAGCCACCCGCGGCAACAGCCCTGCCGGCTGTTCCGCCATCGGTGCCAGCCACCGACGGTGCTGCCGCGCCTGCCCAGCGCTGAACAAGGGCCAGCGTGCCGCTGGCTGGTGTTATCTGGGTCAACCCGCGCTGACTTCCCATAGCAGCGCTCTTTCGCAGTGCAAAAACGATGGACTCAAGTCTCCAAACCCGATCAACTCCCTCGATTCCGAGGCGCATGGCCTGCTGGATGTATGAGGGCATGCTGATGTTTGGCGTGGTTTTCATCGCCGGCTACCTGTTCAGCACCCTGAGCCAGACCCGCAATGCCATGGACAAACGCCATGCCTTGCAAGCCTTCGTGTTTGTGGTTTTTGGCATCTATTTCGTCTGGTTCTGGGCCAAGGGCCAGACGCTCGCCATGAAAACCTGGAATATTCGCGTGGTGGACGTGAACGGAGCGCCCATCAGCCAGCAGCGCGCCCTGCTGCGCTACCTGTTGAGCTGGCTGTGGTTCTTGCCCCCCCTCGCCGTGACGTGGTTGCTGGGCCTGTCAGGCCTTGAAGGAGCCGTCCTGACACTGGGCTGGGTCGCCGTCTGGGCGATACTGGCCCGCTTTCAACCCCAGAGGCAGTTCTGGCACGATGCCTGGGCTGGCACCCGTCTCATCACCTGGGTCGCACCGGCAAAAGAAAAATGCCAGCCGGGCAACAGCGTTGCGGCCAAGTAGCCGGGCCGCCAGGAGCTGCCACCGCGTTGCGAGACAATGCCTGCATGCCAGAACAAGTTCCATTTTCCGCCAATGCAGCGGCGCAGCCTGAAAACAGCGCCAGCCATCCGCCGCATGATGATGCGCCCGTCAACCCGCAGAAAAACCGCAAGGGCTTGAGCCGCGTCTGGCACGCCACGGGCTATTCGCTCGCCGGCCTGCGCGCTGGCTGGCACGAAACAGCTTTCCGGCAGGAAGCCATCGCCTCCATGGCACTTGTGCCTGCTGCCTTCTGGCTGGGCAGCAACTGGGTTGAAACCACCCTGCTTGCCGGCACTGTCATTCTCATCATGATCGTCGAACTGCTGAACACGGGCATAGAAACCGCCATTGATCGCATTGGCCCCGAATGGCACGATCTTTCCAAACGGGCCAAGGACATGGGCAGCGCAGCGGTGCTGCTCAGCCTACTGCTCTGCGCGGGAACCTGGGCCCTGGCCCTGTTTCAGAGGTTTGCGGCATGAACGCCCCGGCAGCTCCGACGGGCAAGGCCGGCAGCCCGGCCTTTTCATTGTGTGTCTACTGCGGATCGCGCCCCGGCAACAGCGCCGAATTCGCGGCCATGGCCCAGAACGTGGGCAGCTGGATAGGCCGGCACGGCGGCCAGCTGGTCTACGGTGGCGGCCACAACGGGCTGATGGGCATCATGGCCGATGCCGCGCTGGCCGCAGGCGCCCGCGTCATCGGCGTGATCCCCAAGGCACTGGTCGAAAAGGAATGGGCCCACACTGGTTGCACCGAACTACACATCGTTGAAAACATGCATGAGCGCAAACGCATCATGGCCGAGCATGCCGACGCCTTTCTGGCGCTGCCCGGCGGCATCGGGACACTGGAAGAATTTTTTGAAGTCTGGACCTGGCGCCAGCTGGGCTACCACGACAAGCCCGTGGGCCTGCTCAACATGGACGGCTTTTACGACAGCCTGCTGACCTTCCTGAACTCAGCAGTCAGTTCAGGCTTCATGAACGACTGGCAGATGGACCTGATCCGCACCGGCAGCGAGGCCGGCCCGCTGCTCGAAGCGCTGGTCCAGGCGGCCGGCACGACGGCACCCATGACCCGGCTAGACCAGGTCTAAGCGGGGTTTTCCGCCAAAAAGGCCGAAAAAACCCTAAAT
>JBKJKI010000014.1:0-4785 GCA_046597475.1 Polaromonas sp.
CTTCCCCATGCGCCACCATGGTTTGCATCAAGGCCATGGTCTGTGGGGCCACACTGAAATCGGAAAAGCGGGCGGCAAATCGCGCCACCCGCAAGATGCGCACCGGGTCTTCCCGGAAGGCGTCGGTCACATGGCGCAGGATCTTGTGCTGCAAATCCCGCTGGCCGCCGTAAGGATCGACCAGGGCCGTGAAATCTGGCTCAAATCCCGCTGATGTCCAATGGATACGGGCAGGGGCAGCTATTGAATTAATAGTAAGGTCGCGTCGGCCCAAGTCCTGCTCAAGCGTCACGTCGGGCTCGGCGTGCACCACAAAACCGCGGTAGCCGGGGGCGGAGTTGCGCTCGGTGCGCGCCAGCGCGTACTCCTCGCGGGTCCGCGGGTGCAAAAAGACCGGGAAATCCTTGCCGACCGGCAAAAAACCCAGGGCCATCAACTCTTCGGGCCTGGCCCCCACCACCACCCAGTCGTGATCCTGCACGTTCAAGCCGAGCAAGGTGTCACGCACTGCACCACCAACCATGTAAATCTGCATGGTGGCAGTTTAGCGGCTCCGGTTTCAGCGTTTCAGCCGGTAAAGCTCCTCGAATTCCCGGAAGTCGTTCTCGGCCAGCGCGTCATCCATCCAGGCCTTGACGCCGGGCAGGGCGCACACCCGCTCAACGTAGGCGCTGATGTCGTCCGGCACCGGCAGGCCATAGGTTTTGAGGCGCGTGCAGACCGGGGCGAAAAATGCATCGGCAATGCCGAATTCGCCAAACAGCATGGGCCCTCCATGCTCGGCCAGCAACTCGCGCCACATGGCGATGATGCGCGCCACATCCGAGCGGACGGCGGCCTTGTCACGCCAGATCAGCTGGCCAGCGTCCGCCAGGTCGGCCTCGATGTTCATGGGGCAAGCGGCGCGCAAGGCGCTAAAACCGCTGTGCATTTCAGCGCACACGCTGCGCGCCCTGGCCCTTGCGGCCACGTCTTGGGGCCAGAGGTTCTTCCCGGGAAAGCGCTCGGCCAGGTATTCGGCAATGGCCAGTGTGTCCCACACCACCAGGCCGTCGTCGTCCAGCACCGGCACCTTGCCCGCCGGGTTGACGCTGCCGGCCTTTTTCCTGAACTCCGAGTCCGCCTCAAACGAATCGAAGCGGATTTTCACTTCCTCGAAGGGAATGCCGGCCTGCCTGAGCAGCACCCAGGGCCGCATTGACCAGGACGAGTAGTTTTTATTGCCGATGTAGAGTTTGAGCATGGGGCCTCCGGTTTGATGACGATGAATATCAATGCGACGTAAACCGCCATGCTACAGCGGCGAACGCAGCGCCCGCCCCAAGCCCGCAAGCGCCCTGTTACGCATCCCCGTGGGTGTTTTGACGCTACCCGCGCAACCTAGTCTTAACCAAGGGTCCGGGTTCTTCCCGTCGTATCTTTTTTGAGCCCGCCGTACACGATACGTCCGCCATGAAACACGGCTGCACGCGCCGGCAAGCGCGCGACTGCTTCGGCCGAGCAACTGGCCGCTACAAGCACGCCAGATGCGCTGTCGCCCATTTGCGGCCAGGCACGCTGACCCTGTGAACTGAGCGGCAGGACGCCGCCGGTGGCGATCGACAAGGCGCGCGACAACTGATATTCGTCCAGCCCGCGGTAGAGCTGGGCGTAGAGATTGGCTTTCTCCAGCATGTCGCCGCTGCCAAACGGCGACCAGTGGTCGGTGACGCTGTCGGTGCCCGTCATCAGGACGACCCCCTTCTCGGCCAGTTGTGGCAGCGGCATCACGCCTTTGCCCAATGGCAGGGTCGAAGCAATGGAGATTTTCTGCTCCGCCAGTCGCCCGGCCATCTCTGCCAGCGCCGCATCGTCCAGCGTCGCCAGCGCAAAGGCGTGGCTGATGGTGACCTTGCCGCGCAGCTGCGGATTCTCCTCGACCTGCCGGATGATGTAGTTGAGCGCGGCAACCCCGGCCGGGCTGGTTTCATGCAGGTGAAAATCGATGCCGGCTCCTGTATCGAGCGCGATGCGGAAGGTGGTGTCCAGCGACTTCTCCATGGCCATATCCACATTGGTCGGGTCCACACCGCCGACATATTGCACGCCCATCTTTATCGCCTCGCGCATCAGCGGCTCGATGTCCGAGCGCAGCAGCCCGTGTTGCGGGAAGGCGACGATCTCGCAGCTGAAGTCGGCGCGGTGCTTTTCGAGCGCCAGTTGCAGGTGTTCCAGGCTCTTGAGCCCGCTGACCGGATCGATGTTGCAGTGGCTGCGGGCAACGGTGGTGCCTTTGCTGTGCAGGAGCTGAATCAGCTTCTCGGCCCGCGCCTGCGAGCCCGGCAGCAGTTGCGGTATCAGTTTCTTTTCAATCTCGATCATGTCGACGATCGTTTTGCCGCGCCGCGGTGCCTGCCACGGCTCGCCGTAAAAGGTTTTATCCAGATGGATATGCATATCGCGCAGCGCCGGCAGCAGCAGCATGCCCTGCGCATCGTAACGCGGCAGGGCACCCTCCAGCGGCGTGCCCTGCGGCAGGATGCGGGCGATTTTCTCATTGCGGATTTCAAGGGTGTAAAGCGCCGTCCGGGTGCCAATCACCTTGCTGCCGTCATACTCAAAGCCTTCTTCCAGACGGACTCTGCTCAGTGCGTAATGGCGCTCCGTCGGGACCGAGAGTGCGCCCGGCGCTACGGTGTTGCCTGGCTTGGTAGCGGCCGAGGCGTTTCCCGCCATGCCGCCGATTCCTATCAGTGAGCAGGCGGAGGTGAGTTTTCCGGTGATGGTAAAAAAAGCTCTGCGACTTTGCTGGGCTGAAATTTGCATGGTTTGTCTTTCAGGATGAGGAAATCAATGAGTGCAGCAATGGCATGGCGACAAAAGCGCCACGCCTGATTCCATTTCTAATTCATTCGAAATGTTGTTGCTTCGCCTTGCCGTGCCGTAGCCCTGTCTGCGGCTTCGCGTCTAATCTCGGATTGAATTAGAAACGGAATGACATACAAGATAAAGAGCTCTTTTTTGTTTACATGATTGTCAGCAATCGGGCCGGGCGACAACACAGCCAGCAGCGCTGTATCGATAGGACCAGCGCCTGGGGTTTTCGCCAGAACGCAGGACGAGAGTAAGCCTTGCTTCGCGCGATCCTGAAAGTAGCTGGACTACCAATGCCTTGTCATCACAATGCAGAATTTGTGCATGGAGGTTTCCTTCAAAACCGGCCAGCTGTCTTGCGCTTGGCCATCAGTCCGCTGCGCAAACCGCGCGCGCCGAGGTAGCTCGGGCCAATCGCGCCCAATGCGGCTGGCTGGATGCCCAGCGCCTGCAGGCCCGGCAGTGTGCCGCCCGCGATATTGTCGGTTTTCATGGCGTCGAGATTGTCGCGGCTCAGCATCGGCTTGCCCGGGGCCAGCTCCATGATGCGGGCCTGCAGCCGGGCCAGCGCATCGGGCAGGCCGAGCACCGGCCGCCCCTTTCCGCCATTGACGCCCGCATAGCGGCCAGCCAGCTCCACCAGTTGCCTGAGGGTGTACACGTCGGGGCCGCAGATCTCAAAGGTCTGGCCAATGGTGCTGGCGTCTTCAAGGCATCGCACCAACGCTTCGGCCACATCCTCGACCCACACGGGCTGAAAGCGCGCATCGCTGCCGGCCAGCGGAATCACCGGCAGCATCTGCTGCAGGTCGGCAAAGGTGTTGAGGAATTTATCCTCGGCGCCAAAAATCACGCTGGGGCGCAGTACCGTCACGTCAAGTCCCGAGTCCCGCAATATCGCCTCGCCCCGCGCCTTGCTGCGCTGGTACATCGACGCCGAGTCTGGCGACGCGCCGAGTGCGCTGACATGCACGATGCGGCGCACGCCGCTGGCCTCGCAGGCGCGCGCCAGTTCCAGCGGCAACTGGACATGCGCCTTGTCAAAGGCTGCCTGCGAGCCGTGCAGGATGGCGACCAGGTTGATGACGGCGTCGTGGCCGGCCAGCAGGGACGAGAGCGACGCCGTGTCATGCACGTCGACTTCGGCCACGTCGAGCATGGGCAGCAGTTGCAGATGACGCGCGTTGTCGCTCCTGCGTGTCGCCACGGTCACGCGGTAGGGCAGACGGCTCAGTTTTTCGCACACATGGCTGCCGACAAAACCGGTGCCGCCAAGAATCAGGATTTTTTTCATAGGCCCTAATTTAGCGTGTTTGCATGGCTTTGCCGGCCACACCCACAATTTTGAAAGATTTCCGGCTCTGGTCCATGGGAACCGGTCATGGTTTGCTATCAAATATGTAGTCGCATATGCTGTGGAGATGGCGCGGATGGCGCGCGAAATCCGCCTTTGACCTACAGCTGAGCCGGGCTCTGGTCCGCATAATGAAGCGATGAATATCTTTGAAGCCTTGCGCATCAGCCATGACACACAGCGCGGACTGGCCGACGAACTGGTGCTGACCCAGGGTGACAGCCCTGAACGAACCAGCCTTTTCAGGGAGCTCAAGCGTGAGCTCGCGGCGCACGCCGCTGCCGAAGAGCGCTTCTTCTACGTGCCGCTGATCGCCCATGACATGACACAGGAGCCTTCCCGTCATGGCATCGCCGAGCACCACCAGATGGACAAGCTGATCGAGCAGCTTGAGGGCACCGACTGTAGCTCGCCGGGCTGGCTGGCCACCGCCAAAGAGCTGCAGCACAAGATCCACCACCACCTTGAGGACGAGGAGCAGGGCGTGTTTCAGCTGGCCGGCAAGGTGCTGACCGAGGCGGAGAAACTCTCGCTGGCCAGGGACTACGAAGGCGAGTTCGTCTCTCAGCGCCTGAAGG
>JBKJKI010000123.1:0-23434 GCA_046597475.1 Polaromonas sp.
CATCCGCCGACTGATGCGGGCCAAATTGGTTTGTCGAATACGCGCATCGACGTGCGTGCCATGACAAACGATCGTGTCGGTCGTGACAGCCGGAGGGGTCTGCGTCTATGAAGATGCCCGTAAGCTGCTGAAATTCAACCACGGGCACGATGAGCACACGGGCCCCCTTAGGGACAAACGCCAACCCTTGGCCTACCTTCCATTGCTGCTGATCGCGGACCGCCTTCGGAATTGAAATCCGACATCGGGTGAAAGTTTGGCAACGTCCTTTGCGCGATGCCGCGGTTTAGCCAGCCCGGGCAAGCGCCGCATCAAGCAGTTCAATCCAGTGCCTCACCGGCGTTCCCGTGCCACTTTGCAGATGCGTGATGCACCCCACATTCGCACTCGCGATCACGTCCGGCTTGCCCTGCTGCAGGTTGTCGATCTTGCGGTCGCGCAGCTGCTTCGACAGCTCGGGCTGCAGCACCGAATAGGTCCCGGCAGAGCCGCAGCACAGGTGGGATTCGTTCGTCGCCAAGCGGATCTGAAAGCCCAGTTGCCCCAGTGATTTCTCCAGACCGCCGCGCAGTTGCTGGCCGTGCTGCAAGGTGCACGGCGGGTGAAAGGCGATCTGGCCGGCGCGCGCCGCCACCCGGCCGCGCAGCTGGTGGACCAGCTCGGGCAGCAGCTCGCTCAGGTCACGCGTCAGGGCGCTGATGCGCGCGGCCTTTTCGGCGTAGGCCGGCTCGTCTTTCAGGAGGTAGCCGTATTCCTTGACCGTGACGCCGCAGCCCGAGGCGTTCATGACCAGCGCCTCCACGCCCGATTCGACATAGGGCCACCAGGCGTCAATGTTGCGCCGCATCTCGGCCTTGCCGCCCTCCTGGTCGTTGAGGTGGAACTTGACCGCGCCGCAGCAGCCGGCTTTGGCCGCCAACACGACCTCAATACCGGCGGCGTCCAGCACCCGGGCCGTGGCGCTGTTGATATTGGGCATCATGGCGGGCTGCACGCAGCCGGCCAGCATGAGCATCTTGCGGGCGTGGCTGCCTGTACTTCCGAGTTTTGGCCATTCGCCTACCGCCTGCCTGGGCGGCACCTTGTTCTGGAGCGAGCCGGGCAGCAGGCCGCGCACCGCCTGGCCGATCTTCATGGCCGGCGCGAACAGCGGCGACGGCAAACCCTCCTTGAGCGCCCAGCGCAGGGCGCGCTCGCCCACCGGGCGCGGCACGCGCTCGTCGACCAGCTTGCGGCCGATGTCGACCAAATGGCCGTACTGCACACCGCTCGGGCAGGTGGTTTCGCAGTTGCGGCAGGTCAGGCAGCGGTCCAGGTGCAGCTGGGTCTTGCGCGTCGGCGTGGCGCCTTCAAGCACCTGCTTGATCAGGTAAATGCGGCCGCGCGGGCCGTCAAGCTCGTCACCCAGCAGCTGGTAGGTCGGGCAGGTGGCGGTGCAAAAACCGCAGTGCACGCACTTGCGCAAAATCGCCTCGGCCTGCTGGCCCTCTAGCGTGTTCTGGAATTCGGGGGCGAGGCTGGTTTGCATGGTGTTTCAAGACCTTCTCAGAGTGCGTTGGACCGGTGCCGCCGGATGCGCAGCAGGTCGGAATACAGCGGCGGCAGGCACAGGGCGAGCAGCAACAGGGCTTGCGGCACGACCCAGATGAAGCCCACATACTTGAAGCCGGCCGCACCCACCACGCCGCCGGCCACGAAGGCGCCCAGCAGGGTGGCCAGCAGGCGCAGCTTGATGCGGTTGGCGCGCACGCGCGGCTCGATCGGACTTGTCGTGCGGTTCCAGTAAAACGCCTTGCCCAGCTCGATGCCGATGTCGGTCACGATGCCGGTCATGTGGGTGGTGCGGATTTCCGATGAAGAGATCTTGCTGACCAGCGCGTTCTGCAGCCCCATGGTGAAGGCCAGCACCAGCACCGTGAGCGGCACGGCAAACGGCGTCTGCCGGTTCAGCGTGGCGCCCAGCAGGCCAAAAATGAGCAGCAGCAGCGCCTCGACCAGCAGCGGCAGCGCGTACTCGCTGCGCAAACCGTGCTGGCGCGCCCAGTTCACCTGCACGGCGGTGAAGGCCGCGCCGGTGATGAAGGCCAGCAAGGTGCCTATGGCCGCCAGCGCCAGCGTCATGTTGCCCAGCACCAGGTTATCGGCCAGCAGCGAGACAAAGCCCGTCATGTGCGAGGTGTACATGGCCACCACCAGAAAACCGCCGGCGTTGATGGCGCCGGCATTGAAGGCCAGCACGCCGCCGAGCAGGCGGTTGATGGAGGCTGTCCGGTGCTGACCGGTCAGGTGACGCAAACGCCGCATGCCCGCCCTACCAGTCGGCGTACATGCGGCCGCGATTGAAGACACCCGCCGGGTCAAACTGCCATTTCAGCTCGCGCTGGATACGCTGCTGCACAGGGGCCAGGGGGCTGAAGACGGGCACATCGGGCGGTGTGGCGGCGCCGCGCCTGAACAAGGTCGCATGGCCGCCGGCCTGCCGGGCCGCGGCATGCAGTTGCACGGCCGCAGAGGCGGGCGCCCAGAGCCAGCGCAGGCCGCCGTGCCACTCGATGAGCTGCGCGTCGGGATGGAGATCGGGCAGCGCCAGCGCCAGCGCGGGCGTGGTCTGGGGCAGGCTGAGCCGCCACAGACAGGCCTCTTCGGAGGGCGGCTGCACAAAAAATGGCAGGGTCTGCTCACGGCAGGCATTCCAGTCGCCGGCGGCCTGCGCCAGGTCCATGCGCACGGCCTGGCCGCCCAGCGCCTGCACATCGGCCATCATGCGCGGACAGGCCGCTTCGACGGCAGCCACCGCGCCGCGCAGCCGCACAAACAGGAAGTCCTGCGCCGGGCTGGCGCTGTCGTCATGCACCCAGCAGCTGGCGTTGAGCGGCAGCGGCTGGCCGCCCCAGTGGTTGAGCAGGTCAAGTGCCTGCTGCTGGGGCAGGCTGCACATCAGCGTGGCCTCGCCAGGGGCCACCGGCAGCACCTTGAGCGAGACCTCAAGCAGCACGCCCAGCGTGCCGAGCGCGCCGGCCATCAGGCGTGACACGTCATAGCCGGCGACGTTTTTCATGACCTGGCCGCCGAAGGTCAGGATTTCACCCTTGCCGTTGAGCAGCACCACGCCCAGCAGGTAGTCGCGCACCGCGCCGCTACTCGCACGCGCCGGGCCGTTGAGGCCGCTGGCCACCATGCCGCCGACGGTCGCGTGCGGGCCGAAATGCGGCGGCTCGAAGGGCAGGCACTGGCCCTGCGCGGCCAGCAGCGCCTCCAGCCCGGCCAGCTTTGTGCCGCCGCGCACGGTGACGACCAGCTCGCTGGGCTCGTAGCTGATGACGCCGGCAAATGGCGCCATGTCGAGCAGCTCGCCCGCCAGGCTCTGGCCATAAAAGTCCTTGCTGCCGCCACCCCTTATGCGCAAGGGCGTGCCGTCGGCCGCCGCAGCCTGCACTCGCCTGGCAAGGAAAGTCGTCAAATCGGTATCTGCATCCATGGCCGGAATGGTACGCCGCCCGGCCCTGCGGGCGCTTTGATCTTTTTGAACGGGGCTTGTTCGGTTTTTTTGCTTGCTATTATTTAAATAGCACAAAATGACCGCAGACATTTGACTGAAGCCCGATTTGACTTGATTACCTGGCTGAGTTTGCTTATCCGTTTAACCGGCGGTTTGACCTGCCAGTGATGGAGCCGCGCCTGATGCGCGCTGCGGTGACGACCACACCGCTCCCCCTTCCGGTGCTACGCTGATCAGAGGCAGGCATCTAACCAGGCAGACTCGAGACCCGAATAACAAACCTTCGTGACACTGGGTCCACCCTTTGAGCGGCCCGCGCCCGCCGCAAGAGTGCGTGGCATCGGCGTATCCCTACAAGGGCATCAGTCCCATCCGACAGACCGGGGTCCCGCGATGAGTACGATTGAAATCGTCTGGACGGTGGCGAACACCGGACGCTCAACTCTTCAGGAGACACGAAATGACCAGCAAGAACACGATCTGTCTGTGGTACGAGGGCGCCGCCCTTGACGCCGCAAACTTCTATGCCAAAACATTCCCCGACAGCGCGGTCGGCACCGTTTTCCGCGCACCGGGTGACTATCCCGACGGCAAGCAGGGCGATGTCCTGACGGTCGAGTTCACCGTTGCCGGCATCCCCTGCATCGGGCTGAACGGCGGCCCGCAGTTCAAGCACAACGAGGCCTTCTCTTTTCAAATCGCGACCGACGATCAGGCCGAAACCGACCGCTTGTGGAACGCGGTCGTCGGCAATGGCGGCCAGGAAAGCGCGTGCGGCTGGTGCAAGGACCGGTGGGGATTGTCATGGCAGATCACCCCGCGCGCCCTCACCGCGGCGATAGCCGACCCCGATCGCGCGGCGGCCAGGCGCGCGTTCGACGCGATGATGACCATGCAAAAGATCGACATCGCCGCGATAGAGGCGGCACGGCTGGGCCGAAATCCATCCTCAAGTTGATGGAAAGTGTCCCCCCAACGCAGCGCGAAGGGGGTAGCCTTATCAATGCACCGCAGCTCTTGATTCGATTGGAGTCTCCGTATGCATGACGCATCTCCAACCAGCGGGCGTGTTGATCCACGTCGAAGTGTCATTCATCTCCTGCTCGACGCTCTTGCCTTTTCCGCGTGGTGCAACTTTTTGCTTGACGCGGTAGGTGAGAATCGCCGTCGTGTCACTGGGGAAGACTGTCTCCATGTCAGTGAGCTTGAATGAAGTCACAACCATTGAGCCCTGATCTGCCATTTTTCGGTAGCCGGCGTGATCAAACTTCATTGCACCGTGGGAGCTAACCATGAGTGCTGGCTCGCCCAGCATTTCCAGAGCAGCATCCGTGTCGTGATCGACTATCGACTGCCAGAACTTCGTCTCCAGCTCAATCAGCGTTTTGCTTGGTGTCGGCATTTGGTACTCCTTTCATTGAAGGATGTTCATCTTCTCCGCCTCTTCGTTCGCAAACCATCAGACCGAACTCCTTTCAGGGGTAGGACTATTCCTAAGCTGCCATGCGCTGAAATGGGGCCCCAGGAAGCGCCACCCAACCCATTGATTTTCAATGGCTTTTTCAGGGATTACCGTGCCAACCGTCACGATTCGGTGGACCGCGCTGGCATCTTCGGGACAGCCTGCATGCCCATTGCCGGCGGCACCGATGAGATCGTCAAGAACAATCCCGGCGAACGCGCGCCGGGCCTGGCAACCCGAGCCGCGCGCCTGGGCTTGCTATCTGGCCGGGTTTTGTTACCGGCTTAATCGGCGGTTTGCTCTGGCGGCCCATGCTGCCCGGCTGCGGCGAGCGCCGACAAGCACCAGCCCTCTTCCCTTGAAGTTCGACGCCATTCAGGCGGGCCTGAGCCCACGCCGTCAGTCCTCGAAGAAGTTGACCGGCAGGCCGGCCACCTCGACGCGCATGGAAAAGACGCAGCCCGAGTCTGGCCAGTCCTTCAGTTCCTGCGCCGGCCGCTGGTAGCGTGCGGTGGTGAGGTACAGCGTCTTGAGGTCTTCGCCGCCAAAGCAGGGCATGGTCGGGCACAGTGCTGGCACGCTGATGTCGGCCAGCAATTCGCCGGCGGGCGAGAGTTTGAGCAGCCGCCCGCCTTCGAACATCGCGACGTAGTAGTTGCCTTCGACGTCAACCGCCGCGCCATCGGGCCGGCCGCCGTAACCGGCCATGCCGGGCAGCCAGCCGGCGGGTTTGCCCGGCCACTGCTGGAACATGCGCTCATGGCTCATGGCGTTGCTCTGCGCGTCCCAGTCCCAGGCGCGAATGGTGTGGGCCGTCGTGTCGGTCCAGTAGACGGTGGTGGCGTCGGGCGACCAGGCCAGCCCGTTGGCAATCACGGCATGGCCGGCCTTGAGTTCGAGCTCAAGTTTGCGGCCATGGCGGCAATCGAGTGAAAACAGCTGCGCCTTGGCCGCGTCGCGCGGCTCGTACATGGTGCCGGCCCAGAAGCGTCCCAGCGGATCGGCCTTGCCGTCGTTGAAGCGGGTGGTGGACGTGTCATGGTCGGCCAGGACGAGGCGCCGCAAGGGGCCGCCCCATTGGCGCGCGCGGTAAATGCCGTCACGCAGCGCAATCACCAGCCCACCGCTGCGCGCGGGGGCGATGCAGCCGGGCTCCGAGGGCATGGCCCAGCTTTCCACGGCGCCCATGCTTGCGTTGCAGCGATGAATCCGTCTGGCCGGAATATCGACCCAGTACAGCCTCTGCTCATCGGGATGCCAGAACGGCGACTCCCCCAGTTCGCAGGGCTGCGCAACAGCGGTTTTCCATGTCATGAGCTACCTTCTTTCTGGATTCGATTCACGCAGCTGCCTGGCGGCGCGGCATCGTCCGTCCCCGCGTTGATCAGGGGCATCAGCCTGGGCGCCAGCACCTTGAGCAACTGCACCGGCAGGCCGCTGGTGAAATCGTAGGCGGCGGCCTGCGCGCCCGGAACGTAGGCGATGAGGGTGCCGAAGAAACGCTCGTCGATGTTGAACACAAAAGTCGCCGAGCGATTCACGACGCGCGACTTGATCAGGCGGCCGCCCGCGCCGTAGGTATCGAAACGCTGATCGCCGGTGCCGGTCTTGCCGCCGACCGCGATGATGCGGCCGTCAGGCCGCACAAAGGCCTGTTTCACGCGTTGGGCTGTGCCCTCCTCCACCACCAGCCGGAGCGCACCGCGCACCGCTTGCGCCACTTCCGGCGCCAGCACCCGTTCCGCCTTGCCGGGCTGGTAGCGCAGCAGGGTCTCATAGGGCGTGGCGGAGGCGAAATGCAGCGACTGGATGCGCATGGTCGGCTTGCGCAGGCCATCGTTGACGAGAACTCCCATCAATTCCGCCAGCGCGGCGGGACGGTCGGCGGAGGCCCCGATCGCGGTCGCATAGGAAGGCACCAGCGAATCGAAGGGATAACCCATGCTGGCCCATTGGCGGTGGATTTCAAGAAACCCCTCGCCTTCGAGCAGGCTCAGAATCCGTTTGTCCTGCGCCTGCTTGCGATGGCTGGAAAACAGCCAGGAATACACCGCCTGGCGCTGCGCGCTGCTGGCCTGCATCACTTGCGTCTGGCTCGCCGCCGGGTGCTGGCGCAGATAGCCGACCAGCCACAACTCGAGCGGATGCACGCCCGCCAGATAGCCGCGATCGGCCAGCGACATCTGCTCTGGCGCGTATTGGGCGTAGAGTTTGGCCAGCCTGGGCTCGGCCGGATCAATGCCGTCCGGCAGCTTGTCTTTCACGAAACGGGTGAACCGGTCCAGCGGCGCATCGGGTTCAATGGTGCGGAAGATGGCCGCCAGCCGCGATGCGGTCGGACGCCGGTTTTCCAGCAGCAGCTCCTCGGCCTGTTGCGCGGTCTTGCCCTGGTACTTGACGAGGAAGCGGCGCATGAAGACCTGACCCTCGCGGTCGGCGAAGCGCGCCAGATAGGCGGCGCGGCGCGGATCGTCGGCATCCTGCAGCAGCCTGGCCGAGGAGCCCGGCGTCAGGAACATGTAGTGGTGCACGACATCGCGCATCAGCCTGATGAACACCAGATTGACCGAATTGCGCAGTCCATCGCGCACCGACATCACCCGGCCATCGTCAGCGCGGTTGAAATTGTCAAAGTGGTGCAGCCCGCCGCCGGTCATGAATCCTTCACCGGTACTGGCGGAATAGCGCCGCTCCAGCGCCGCATCCAGCATCTTGCCCAGGCCCTTGTCCTGGGCCGCCAGAAAATAGTCGGCCGCCCAGCGTGTCAGTACGTCTTTTCGGTCGACTTCGAGCGCGCGCAATTGCACCCTGTCCAGCACGGACAGCCGCTGATGCAGCTTGGCCATGATGTCGAGGTAGGTCACCAGCGTGCGCAGCTTGGCGGTCGATCCCAGATCGAGCTTGGTGCCTTCGTTGATATTGAGCGGCTGGTCAAAATTGTCGGTTTGTACCCGCAGGTAATTGGCGTCAGCGCCGCGCTCATACAGCGTGAAGCTGTACACCACCCTGGCCGGATCGCCACGCTCCAGCAACTGCCTGGCCGACAGCCCGGCCGCCTTGGCGCGAACCGGGTCGCGCAACTCGCGCAGCAGGCTGGTCACTGCGTCCTGCACCGGCGCATCCAGCGTGCTGTCCACGTCGAGATCGAGGCGATCCAGGTCGTAGAGGCGGCTGCCGCCCAGCAAGCCGGCAAGATGCGTACGCACCGCATTGGCCGCCTTCTGCGTGACGAAAGAAACCGCTGGTGCAGCCAGCCGGTTGACCCGCTGGCTCAGTTTGGCCTTGAGCGCCGCGTCGCGCAGCTCGGGCGCAATCACGCCGGCGCTGCCCAGCAGGCGCAGATGGCTGTCCGTGAGCTGCTCCAGTTCGGCTTCATTGGCGTCGAAATAGTAGGAAGGGCGGCGCTGTGAAATCAGCAGGCTGAGCGACTCCTTGTAAAGCTGGGCTTGCCGGGTCATCTCGCCCTGGCGCGCCGCCTCGTTCTTCAGGATGCGATTGACTTCGTCGAAATCACGCCCGTACCAGACCCACAAACCATCCCCCAGGCCATGCACCTCGCCAAAGCCGGCCCTGGCCGACAGCGGCATGGTGTTGATGTAGTCGAGCACGATCTGGCGTCTCGCCGCGCTGGTATCTTCGCCCTGCTGATAGGCACGCAAGGCGGCCGACACCATCTGCTGCAGCTTTTCCCTGACGGATGACGTGCGCCCCTCGGACGAATGGCGGTATTTTTCGATCTGGGTCGCCAGCGTGCTGCCACCGGGAGAGCGGCCATCGCCGGTGATGACATTCCTGGCCTTGACCAGCACCGCATTGGCCAGCCGGTCCCACTCGACGGCCGGGTTGCGCTTCGGATAGCCAGGATCGAGCAGTTCGCGGTTCTCTATGAACAGCAGGCTCTGCACCAGAATCGGCGCGATATCGTCAAAACCTTGGAAAACCCGTTTCGGATAGCGCTCCTGAAACAGGCTGTCCTTGTGACAATCGAGGATGCTCAGGCCGCCCTGGGTCTTTTCAGGATAGGGGGCGAAATAGCCTTCGTCGACGATCTCCGCCATGCCCGCCGAGATTCGTGCCTGTTTGACGATCTGGAAATCCCGGGCCTTGAGCTTGTCGAGAACCTGCGGCAACCCGGCATAACCGAGCCTGTCGTCATATGGCGCGCTGTGGGGAAAACGGATGGACGGACTCGGCCCCGCGCCAAGCGTATAGCTCGCCTTGCTGGCCAGGCCGGCAAAAAAACGCGCCTGATAATCCGAGGTGCGCATCTCCTGTGCGACCAGCATCCCGAGGACGACCGGCACTATCAGCACCGAAGATGCCAGGACGATCTTGAGCCAAAATAAAAATGAAGACCTCTTTCCCGGCGCAACCATCATCGTGACTCTCTTTGCTGCTTGTTCTGTGCGGCCAATACCAATACCAATACCGTGCAACACGGTTGAGTATATGAATAGCATGCGCAAAATGCCTGACAAGACAGGCGGTGCGGGCAAAAAAACAGCCCGCCGGCCTTTGGGCCTGCGGGCTGAACATCCTCGGAGATTTCCACTATGGCACCGCGACGGTCGCGGCGCTGTCAGCTCATGCCATCAGCGGTTGTAGGCGGTTTCGCCGTGCGAGGTGATGTCCAGGCCTTCGCGCTCGTCTTCCTCGCTGACACGCAGGCCTAGGGTCAGGTCAACGATCTTGTAGGCAACAAAAGACACCACGCCCGACCACACGATGGTGATGAACACGGCCTTGGCCTGGATCCAGACCTGCGAGGCGATGGAGAAGTCGGCGGCGGTGACGCCGGTGGCGGTGACCCAGTCAGCCACGAAGCCCGGGCCGCCCAGGCTGGGCGAATTGAACACCCCCGTCAGCAGCGCGCCGACCATGCCACCCACGCCATGCACACCGAACACATCGAGCGAGTCATCAGCGCCGAGCAGCTTCTTCAAGCCATGCACGCCCCACAGGCAGGCAAAGCCGGCAATGAAACCGATCACCAGGCCGCCGCCAATGCCCACATTGCCGGCGGCCGGCGTGATGGCTACCAGGCCGGCGACGGCACCGGAGGCCGCGCCCAGCATCGAGGCCTTGCCCTTCATCAGTGCCTCACCGATGCACCAGGCCAGCACGGCGGCGGCGGTGGCGCCCAGGGTGTTGATGAAGGCCAGCGCGGCAAAACCGTTGGCCTCTAACGCCGAGCCGGCATTGAAGCCGAACCAGCCCACCCACAGCAGGGCCGCTCCGACCATGGTCAGCGTCAGGCTGTGCGGCGCCATGGCTTCCTTGCCGTAGCCGATGCGCTTGCCCACCATGAAGGCGCCGACCAGACCGGCAACGGCAGCGTTGATGTGCACCACGGTGCCGCCGGCGAAGTCAAGCGCGCCGCTCTGCCAGATGTAGCCGGCCTTGGCGTTCATCGCATCGACCACTTCCTTGCCAGTGTAGGCATCGGGGCCCATCCAGAACCACACCATGTGCGCCATGGGGGCGTAGCTGAAGGTGAACCAGATCGCCATGAAGAGCAGCACAGCCGAGAACTTGATGCGTTCCGCAAAGGCGCCGACGATCAGCGTGCAAGTGATGGCGGCAAACGTCGCCTGGAAGGCGGCAAACACGATCTCGGGGATCACGACGCCCTTGCTGAAGGTGGCGGCGTTGGCGAAGGTGCCGGCGGCGTTGTCCCAGATGCCCTTCATGAACAGCCGGTCGAAGCCGCCGAAGAAGGCGTTGCCCTCGGTGAAGGCCAGGCTGTAGCCGTAGATGAACCAGAGCACGATGATCATCGAGAAGGTCACCATGACCTGCATCAGCACCGACAGCATGTTCTTGCTGCGGACCAGGCCGCCGTAGAACAGCGCCAGGCCGGGAATCGTCATCAGAATCACCAGCAGGGTTGACACCATCATCCAGGCGGTATCGCCCTTGTTGGGCACCGGCGCCGGGGCTGCGGCAGCCGGCGCCACCACGGCAGCAGCAGGAACGGGCGCCGCGGCCGGCGCGGAGGCCGCCTCGGCGGGCTTGACTTCGGCAGGCGCCGAGACGGCGGGAGCGGCGGCCGGGGCCTGCGCCATGGCCAGGCCGGTCGTCAGCAGGCTCAATCCCAGGGCAAGGGAGGCAATCAGTTTTTTCATGGCAATCTTCTTTTTGAGGGTTGGGGCCTAGAGTGCGTCCTTGCCGGTCTCACCGGTCCGGATGCGCACCACCTGCTCCAGGTTGTAGACAAAGACCTTGCCGTCGCCGATCTTGCCGGTGCGCGCGGAGGTCTCGATCGCTTCGATCACCCGCTCCACGATGTCGTCGGACACCGCCGCTTCAATCTTCACCTTGGGCAGGAAATCAACCACATACTCCGCGCCCCGGTAAAGCTCGGTATGGCCTTTTTGCCGGCCAAAGCCCTTGACTTCGGTGACGGTGATGCCTTGCACGCCCATGTTGGAGAGCGCTTCGCGCACTTCGTCCAGCTTGAACGGTTTGATGATGGCAGTGACGAGTTTCATTTCAAATTCCTCCAGAAGGGATGGGCGCGGCAGCCCTGGGCTGCGCCGCCGGCGCCGGATTACAGGGTTTTGGTCAGCATCACGACCAGCGTGCTCTTGTTGATCGACTTGCCGCTGCTGTCCACCGAGGCGGGATAGAGATAGTTCGATTTCTTGTTGGCACCGGCCACCGCGCCCGACAGGGCCAGGCCTTGCCCCAGGTCGTAGCTCGCGCCCACGCTGTAGTCCAGGTAGTTGGGCAGGCCGGCGTCGCGCACCGCGCCCTTGTAGCGGGTGTAGCCGACGGCAGCCTTCAGCGTGAGCTTGGGTGCCACTTCCTGGGCATAGGCCAGGTTCAAATAGCCGGTGCCGCGGCCTTCGCCGACCAGAAACTCCTTGCCGATGCCGAAATAACCTTTCGAGACGGTATGCGAGTACTTGGCGCTGACCGGTCCGTAACCGCCGCCCAGATAGATCTCGGTCGTGTTGGCACCGCTGGCACCGGGGTAGTAGTAGGTCAGCGCGCCCACATCCATGTCGAGCGGGCCTGCCTTGAATTTATAGCCACCGTAGATGTCGATTTCGACGCTGTTGCTGGGGTTTGACGGCAAATACTTGGCCCAGTTAACCGTGGAGTTCCAGTTGCCCAGGTAAAAGCCATTCTCGAAGGCGTAGTCGACGCCGCCTTGCAGCGCCGGCTTGAAGGCCCGGGTTTTGGACTGGTCCTGGTCCTGGCCACGAAACTTGTAGTTGCTGGTGACCGAAATGTTGAAGGACAGCGGTGAGGCGGGCGCGTCAGGGGCGGCCGTCTGTGCAAATGCGGCGCCAGAAAACACCAGGGTAGCTGCGAAGGCAATCTGCAAGGGGATGAATTTCATGCAAGGCTCCGGGTTGGTAAAGTGAGTGCAACTCCTTTAGCATGGACCGTGCCAGACCGGCATCGCCCCAGCGGCGGCGTCCACCCGATACAGGCCTGCCGCGTTAGGATAAAGATGCAAAAACATGTAACGCACCCCCTTGGTGCAGCAAAAACGCACAACTTTGAAGCATTCACCCCGAAGGACCATCCATGAGCCTGTCTTTAGTGCACAGCCGGGCCCTGCTCGGCCTGGACGCACGTCCCGTCTGCGTCGAGGTGCATCTGGCCAACGGTCTGCCCAGCTTCACGCTGGTTGGCCTGGCTGAAACCGAGGTCAAGGAGGCGCGCGAGCGGGTGCGCTCGGCCATCCAGAACACCGGGCTGGAATTCCCGTCCAACAAGCGCATCACGGTCAACCTCGCGCCGGCCGACCTGCCCAAGGACTCGGGCCGGTTTGACCTGCCGATCGCGCTGGGCATCCTGGCGGCCAGCGGACAGATCGATGGCCAGAGGCTGAGAGGCTACGAATTTGCCGGAGAGCTGTCGCTGGGCGGCGACTTGCGGCCGGTGCGCGGCGCGCTGGCCATGAGCCTGGCACTGGCCCGGCCGGGCGCTGGCCTGGCGCACAAAGCGCCCAGGCTGGTGCTGCCCGAAGGCAGTGCGCAGGAAGCCGCGCTGGTGCCTGACGCCGAAATCTACCGCGCCCATCACCTGCTCGACGTGGTCAGGCAGTTTTTGCCCGGTGGCGCTCCGCCCGAGCTGACCGGCGGCTGGGCACGCGTCGAAGCCGCCGCCGCGCAGCCGCCGCCGGTCTACCCCGACCTGGCCGACGTCAAGGGCCAGGCCGCCGCGCGCCGCGCCCTTGAGATCGCCGCCGCCGGTGGGCACAGCGTGTTGATGATGGGCGCGCCCGGCTCGGGCAAGTCCATGCTGGCGCAGCGCTTCGCCGGCCTGCTGCCGGCCATGACCATCGAGGAAGCGCTGGAAAGCGCGGCGGTGGCGTCGCTGGGCGGGCGTTTTGCGCTGGACAACTGGGCCGTGCGCCCGACCTGCTCGCCCCACCATACGGCCAGCGCCGTGGCGCTGGTGGGCGGCGGCTCGCCGCCGCGGCCGGGCGAGATCTCGCTGGCGCATCGCGGCGTGCTGTTTCTTGACGAATTGCCCGAATTTCCGCGCGCCGCACTGGAGGCGCTGCGCGAGCCGCTGGAGTCTGGCCACATCACGATTTCCCGGGCCGCGCAGCGCGCAGAGTTTCCGGCGCGTTTTCAGCTGATCGCCGCGATGAACCCCTGCCCCTGCGGCTATCTGGGCTCAAGCCTGCGGAACTGCCGCTGCTCGCCCGACCAGGTCTCGCGCTACCAGGGCAAGCTCAGCGGCCCGCTGCTCGACCGGATTGACCTGCATGTGGAAGTGGGCGCGCCGGCTGCCCATGAGCTGGTCAACACGCCGCCCGGCGAGGCCAGCGCCAACGTGCGCGGCCGCGTCGCTGCCGCCCGCGAGCGCGCCATGGCCCGGCAGGGCAGCACCAACCAGGCGCTCGAAGGCCAGGCGATTGACACCCAGTGCCAGCTCGACAGCGCCGCCGCGAAGTTCCTCAACACGGCGGCCACCCGGCTCGGCTGGTCGGGCCGGGGCATACACCGCTGCCTGAAAGTGGCCCGCACCATCGCCGATCTGGCGGGCGCGCAGACCGTGCAGGTGACGCATGTGGCCGAAGCCGTGCAGTACCGGCGGGCGTTGAAGTGGGCGCACTGATTCCATTTCAAACTCCTACAGCGCCACGACCAAGGGTGTGTCTTCGTCCTCGTTGTAATGGGCTGTGTAGCCCAGGTCTCTCTGCAAATCTGCGCCATTCCACGCCCTGTTGTGCTCCGTCAGGTAGTTGAAGTAAAGCTGGGGTATCTTGCAAATCGATCGGCCGATCACGCGCCGCACGGCCTCCTGGTCCGGGTGGCCAAATTGCGCTCCATTCGTGCTGAACAGAAACCTTGGGCTTTCAATCAATGACATCAGCTCGTCCGTGGTGTTGCCCTTGCTCCCATGATGCGCCACCTTGACGGCATCCACCGTGAGCCGCTCCAATCCACGGGCATCCAGCAAACGCTTCAACGAATCACAAACCACATCAGGATGCGCATCGGCCAGGAACAGGCAACTCTTGCCCCCGAACTCCGCCAGGAAGGCAATGCTGGACCCATTGGCCGCGGTGTTGTCCGGGCGCGACTGTTTCTCCAGCAAGGCATCAAGCGCGGGTGTGGCGCCCAGCAAGCCCTGGCCGGGCAGGTATCGCTTCTGCTGCGCCAGCAAGGCCCATGCGGCATCCAGATCGCCCGGTTCGACGGCATCACCGATGTCCTTGCGCCAGGCGTCCCGCATCTTGTCCAGCTTGGGTACAGTGGGGGAGAGCAGGGTCAGCCTCATGTCACCAACCAGCAAGCGTTCGGGCAAGGCTTCATCGTTACGCACCACAACGGCGTCTCCCTGGAAGGCCCCGTTCCAGCTGCCGTCATCAAGTCGGCGTACCAGCAGCGCGCTGAAGAACTCCCCTTGCTTGCCGCCCAGAAGACCGTGTGCCTGCTCAAGGTGTCGCCAGCCATTGAACCAGACATCCCTGACAACGAAGGGCCAGGGTTTCGGGTTCGCAAAGAGCCTGACGAGCCCGTCAATGTGATCGGTATCCACGTGGCTGAGCACCATCAGCTCAAAGCGCCGGTCCCCGGCTGGCAAGGCATCCAGACGATTTTGCAAGGCGCCATAGGCACCGATCGGCCCCCCGTCAATGAGCAGGCGCCGTGTGCGCCATGCATCCCCGTATTCAACCAGCAGGCAGTCGCCGTGCAGGGCCGGTAGCATCTCCACCCGCATGAATTTGTCAGTCATGATCCTCTCCTGCTATCGATCAGAGGCGCCAGTCGGCGTCACCAAAGGCCACAACACACAAAGCCATCGGCACGCTGTCGAGCAGCGCTGCACGCTTGGCATCGCGAATGACCTCGCCAATTCTCACTTTGCCGGGCGCGCCTGACTGGACCAGACCAGAGACAATCGCCTGGCCCACACGCACCGCGTGCGCACCAAACACCGTCGAAATCGTGGACACAACCACCGCAGCACCGGCCTGCCTGAAGAACCGTATGTGGCTGGAAAAGTCTTGCGCCGTACCGGCTACATCGCATCCCAGCAAAAAAACGAGCGGCGGTGCCCCCTCTGATGTGCGAACGTAGTCAGCCGGCAAATCCAGCGTGTACAGCTTGTCGCCGCCGATCTCGAGGAGAACGCCTTCCTCCTTGCCTTCGTTGTGCGGAAACGCCACCAGCAAGGCCGGATGTTTGGCCTTGACGGTGGCCATCCATTCGTCCCAGTCCTTCACGACCGGTACCTTGCTGCCCAGTTTTGAGCCCAGCGTTTCAACCAGGGAGGCGACTTCGGCCGCCACGACTTCCTTGCTGTACCCAACCAGTGCCCCAGAGCCAAGGTCAAGCCGATCGCGCCCCTCGATCGCTTCGACTTGCACGACCACCTGGGCTCCGGCGGGTGCGGCAGCCCGCGGGTCGAACATGTGGCGTTCGATGACCTTCTTCAAACCCCAAAAGCCCATCGGACACACATGTTCGCGCGGCTGCAAGGCGCGGGCGCAGTTGTCGGGGCAACGCCCTTTTGCAAGAGCCTCGCGATGCTGTGGGCAAACCGTGGCGCCTGGACCGGGCGCGTTGAAGTCATACATGAATTCCAGCGGTACGACGGCGTCCGGGCGTGCACTGACAACCTGCAGGTAGGTGACCGATTCATCACCAGCGTCAAACCCATCGCTTGCCAGGAGCTTTAGCTGGTCCCGGTAGAGAAGCGAATAGAGATTGGCGCCGACCCGTGCAAGCTGGACGAGCAATGCAGGGTTCTCGCCCTGGTCGAGGCCTGCACCGTAGTCCTCAACGCTGTGAGCAACGACAGAGATCAACTCATTGAGCCTGCGCACAGTTTGCCCAATGCCATCAAGACTGGTTGCCCAAGCGCGCTTGCCACTGATGCCCGTGAGCAAAGGCTCGCCCGCAGTTGTGTGATTGAGGATAATGGCCAGGTCGAACTGCCGGCGCTTGCCGAGATCAGACCAGTCGTGCCGTACCTGCGCCTGATCATCCAGGGTGATGCCCGGCACGGTCTTGGGCGATGCATCCGGCGAATTTGAAACCCGCGTATGCAGTAACACGGTCTGCAACACGCGCCCCCGGTGCAGCACGGAAATTCGGCCCTCGAACTGGCCCTCGACCCTGGGGGTGAATACGAAGCTTGCGGCGTTGCTGTCACCCTGGCGGGGCAGGATGATCTGGCTCAGCATGGGCTGGTCGAATTGGCGCGGCTCATGGAATACGACTTGCAGGCGATGCGCGTTACGGTTCCTGGGCAGCTTATCCTCCGGGAAGACCTGAGACGCCGAGACAATGTCGGCTCGTTTGGGCCCGATGAATACCTGCACCATGACGGCCTGCCCAACATGGTAGCCCCCGCGTTCTTCCATGAACTTGCCGGCCTGCTTGCGAAAACTCTGCTGCTGAACATAGCGTGGCACCGCAGCCTGGCGTGCCGCCGCGGCTTGCTCGTGGCGGACGCTGCGGCTCAGCTCGGCAAGGGCTGACGCTTCGTTGGCCTCACTGTCAAACCGGTAGTTAATTCTTGAAGCGTCAATCGCGTCGGCAATGTCCCTCGGGGCCGCCGCGCCAGAAGGCCCGGGTGGTTCTGCTCGCGTGGCTATGCGCGGTGAAGCGGGTCGCATCATGTCAAGGGGGAGACGCAGACGCTCGAATGAAAGCTGCGAGAGGCGCACCTCTGCATCCCGGGGTAGTCGCCGCAGGCTTTTCGTGACGCGCTCTACCGCCGTGTCCAGGTGACTCAGTGCAAGCAGGTCGCGATTGAGGAGCAGCAAAACTCCTGGCCGAAATGCCTGCGTCAGCGCCACATCAAGCGTCTTGTTGTGCGTGAGTTCATTGGCAAAGTTTCTCAGGCATTGGGCAAAGGCCTGCGGCGAACTGCCCGACTCAAGCACCGCCACACCTTCGGCTGAAACCCTGGCGACGAGTGCCCGCAGCAACGGCTCTGCCGTGCGGGCAGAGTCGGTGCCCAGACCAGCGACGATCACCAGGCAGCATCGCAATTTCAGGCCACTGGCGAGCACCCCAGCCAGCGCATCGTTTGCACCAGCGCCAAGGACCAGAACCTCGACGCGGGAGGCATCGCGACCGGCAGTGGCGAAGCGAAATGGCCAAGACCGGGGGAACTGCTGCTGCAGCCCGACAAGCGGCGCAGCCAGCGGATCACCGGGCAGCGTGGCCAGCGTGAATGGCCAGCGCCAGTCGGTACGGCCATCGGACGGGAAGGCCTCGTCCAGATAGACGCTGGACGCACCGACCTCGGGCCGCGCCAACAGACCGGCAAGCCCCATCACCACCCCAATCGTGGTTGCCGTCGTACTTACAGCAAGGCGCGGGCACGGCAAGCCCGCGATGAAATCGCGCCAGACGCCGGCGAGAACACCAGCCTCTGGCGCAGGAACGGCGACCGATCCACGCCGCTCCGCCAATGCCACTCGAATGTGTGGCGTTGGCCTTCGAGAAGAGACCGCTGGAAGCGCCCACTTCAGGATGCCAGCGCCATCCTCAAGCACCTTTAAAAACAGCCCGGCCAGGGTGTCAACTCGCCAGCCGTTGGATGCATGGGCCTGGGCAAGGAGCGGGCGCGGCAGCGCCGTGAGCACGCCGAGTGCGGCAAGCGCCAGCGCAAACCCTTCATCCTCGAGTTCGAGGCTCCAGTTGGCCAGATGCTCCCGGTCCATCACAAGGGCCACTGCGGCACTGGCCAGGAAGCCGCCATGGGAAGCTGAAGCCCCACGCGAGAACGAAGCGACACGTCGCACAAGGCGTAAGCCCAATTGATGAGGTGGCCTTGCCGCTCGGCGTCAAGGCTGCTCAAGCGCGTCGGCACATGCTCCAGGGCTTCGCTGACTGCCGAGTCACCGGTCATGTGGTGCGTTGAACCATAGGCAGCCATCTGCGTGCCAATACCCCAATAAGCCCCTCGCTTGCGCCCGGCCTTGAACTCGGCAATCAGCCAGCGTTTACGCAGGGCCCGCGTCTGGTCAATCAGGATGTCCCTGACACGGCCCAGCTGGAGGACATGGTCCTCGGCGGGCTTCTCATCAATCTCGAACGGCGCGCCAGCGTCGCTGACCAGGGTGATGTCGACGTTGTCGATCAGGGACTCGAGCCCCATGTTGTCGTACACACCACCGTCCGCCAGCACAATGCGCTTGCGCAGCGCCGCCAGATTGGGGAGATCACAACCGTCGGTCCACGCGGCCGGGTCGGTCTTCAGGACGATGGGTGAGAAGATGGGCGGAAAGGCACTGGACGCGGCAACCGCCACGGCAAGCGGCACGTTCGTGGTGCGCGAGATGCCAAGCATGTAATCAGCGATCATGTCCTGCCGGAAACGCAAGCTGCGTCCGGTCTGCAGGTTGGTCGCGTAGAAAATGAATTTCGGATTGCCGTTTCCATCGGCGACCGGAAGGTCCTTCATCAGGGTGTCGCCAAACAGGTCTTTTTCGTACCGGTCCGCGAGAAAATCACCTGCCGTCTTGAAGGGCACCAGCAAGCCGGCTATGCCTGCACCGATATCGATCGTCTTTGCGCAGAACACCCTGAGCGGTTCGGCGACAAGCTGTGCGAAGTTGCTGGCACGGCCGTTGTCGAACTGGAATTCCCGCCAGCGGTGGGCAAGAATGCCCATCAGGATGGAGCCGCCAGAGACGCTGCTGATGCGGTCCAGTTTGCCCAACAAACCCGCATCATTAAGGCGACAAAGTGAGCCAAGGCCAAACAAGCTCGCGCGAAATCCGCCGCCCGACAGTGCAAGACCGACAGTTTTACCGTCAAGTGCCATCATTGTCCCCCTGGGATGCTTGACCAGCCCTCTGCGAGTTGATCGCTTTCGCCCATGTCTGCGCTCTTTTCAGGCATTCTATTCCTGAGTTTTCCCCCGTCAACGCTCCATTTGCCAACGTCGACAATTCACGGCAAAACCGTCTGTCTTCCTCCAGCACTTGTGTTCGACGGCATGGCAAGGTATTGCCGCATGCGCCGGCGAAGCGGGTTTTGTGAGATTATTTCCTGGCGGCGGCTGCTGATCACGGGAGGGACGTAGTGGGGGTCGTCAAGACATTACTTGAGCGGGCGCAAGCCGCTTTATGCCGAGCGATCCACTTGCCGGTGCCATGAATCAAGTGCAACAGCTTGCCGCCGCGCACACTGAAGCACCTCACTTTAATGCCCGTGACACCACTTTGAACGGCTGCCTTCTGTTTATTGATTGCAGCCTCTCAAATCCGCTGCTGATTTTCACGGACGCTGGTACTCAGGCGTGACCGTGGGCTGAGCGCTCACCGGCGCGGGACGCGGCTTGGGACTGTAGGTCGCGCCATCCCGCATTCGCAGGGTCGAGCCTTCCACCGTCACCGGACTGCCCACGCCGGGCGCATGGGCCACTTCCACCATGCGGCGCGAGCCGTCTTCCATGCGCACGCCGACCTGGTAAACGGTTTCCCGGCGCATCTTTCCTTCGATGGCGTTGCCGGCAAAGCCGCCGCCAACGGCGCCCAGTATGGTTGCCGCCGTGCGGCCGTTGCCATGGCCCACCTGGTTGCCCAGCACCGCGCCCAGCACACCGCCGGCCACGGTGCCGACGCCGACGCCTGCCGGCTTGGACGAGCGCTCAACGGGCGTGACCGACTCGACCGAGCCGCAGACCGCGCAGACCGGCGCCGCCGTCACGGGGGCGGGGCTTGCGTAGGCCGGCGGATAGCGGTTGGGCGCCGCGCCCGCCACGGGGGCCGGAGAAACCCCGGAATAGGCAGGGGCAGGCGCAGGCTTGGCCACATGCTTGACGACCTTCTTTGCCGGCGCGGGTGCGGGCTGGGCCGGAGCCAGCGCGGGTTTCTCGCTCAGATCGTCGGCCGCGTTGCGCGACACATTGGGCGACGCTTGGGCCGGCGCGGCGGGCCGTGGCGCAGGGCTGAGGGCGGCCGCCGTGGCGACTGGCGCGGGCGGCGCGACGGACGCGCGCTGCTGGTAAAGCAGCGTGCCGCCAAGGCCAGCAACGGCAACGCCCAGGATGCCGACTGCAGCCCAGAGGGGCTTGGTAGTTTGGGTATGGCGGGTGGAGCCTAGCGCTGCGGCTGGCTGGCCAGGCGGCAGCGTGTCAATGGAAGTGCTCATGAGTTTGGGGCTTTCCTGAAAAATCGGTGGCTAGTTGCCACCGGGGGCTGCGGGTCGGCAAACCACTTGACCCATGGCCTGCCGGCATTCATCCCCAACGTTTGACAAGCCCCAAAGTTACACAGCCATGGCAACTCTCGCGTGTCGTTTTGTAAACAGCGCCTGCTCAGAAAGTAAGCAACGGTAAACCCGCCGCGACGGCGCCTCCGCTACAGATTGGGCGCCAGCAGCCTGGCCAGGTCCTCGGCCTTTTCGCCGCGCCGCTGGGCCAGGTCTTGCAACTGGTCGTCGCCTATCTTGCCTACGCTGAAGTAAGTGCTTTGCGGATGGCTCAGGTAAAAGCCGCTGACGCTGGCCGCCGGCGTCATGGCGCGGCTCTCGGTCAGGGCCATGCCGACCTCGTCCGCGCGCAGCAGCTCGAACATGTCTTTTTTCACGCTGTGGTCCGGGCAGGCGGGGTAGCCCGGCGCCGGCCGTATGCCCTGGTACTTCTCGGCGATCATGGCGTCCCTGTCGAGCGACTCGGCCGGCACATAGCCCCAGAGGTCCTTGCGCACCCGCTGGTGCATGGCCTCGGCAAAGGCCTCGGCCAGGCGGTCGGCCAGCGACTTGAACATGATGGACGAGTAGTCGTCGTTGTCGTCCTGGAAGTACTTTTCCTTCTTTTCGGCGCCCAGGCCGGCCGTGACGGCAAAAAGCCCGATGTAATCCGCGATTATTTGGTTATTTTGGCCTGCAGCCCCCGTATTTCGGGTGCATGCAGCGATCAATTCAGGAGCAAGCACCTTTGGCGCGACGAAATCGGCCAGGCAACGGCTGGGCCGCATCACACCGTCAACTGCCGTTTTCTCGGTCTGCTGGCGCAGGCCAAACCAGGTCATGGCGACTTCGCTGCGCGACTCGTCGGTGTAGATCTCGATGTCGTCGCCAACGCTATTGGCCGGATACAGGCCAATCACGCCGCTGGCGGTGAGCCAGCGACCCTCGATCAGGCGCTTGAGCATGCGTTTGGCGTCGGCATAGACGCGCACCGCCTCGGCGCCGACGATTTCGTCTTTCAGGATCGCCGGGAAGGGGCCGGCCAGGTCCCAGGTCTGGAAGAACGGGCCCCAGTCGATGTAGTCGGCCAGCTCGGCGAGGTCGAAATTCCTGAAGACACGGCGGCCAGTGAACTTGGGCACCGGCGGCGTGTAGTTTGACCAGTCGATCGCCGTGGCATTGGCGCGCGCCCTGGCCAGCGGCCACATCGGCGTCTGCTTCTTGTTGGCGTGCTGGATGCGGACCTTTTCGTAGTCGGCCTTGACCTCCTCGATGTATTTCGCCGCCTGGTCGCTCAACAGGCCCTGCGCCACGCTGACGCTGCGCGAGGCGTCGGGCACGTAGACGACAGGGCCTTCGTAATGCGGCGAAATCTTCACCGCCGTGTGCACGCGGCTGGTGGTGGCGCCGCCAATCATCAGCGGAATGTTGTTGAGGCGGAAGTGCTCGTCCTTCTGCATCTCGGACGCGACATACTGCATTTCTTCCAGGCTGGGCGTGATCAGCCCCGACAGGCCGACGATGTCGGCGCCTTCGGCCTTGGCCAGCGCCAGGATCTCGTGGCAGGGCACCATCACGCCCATGTTCACCACTTCGAAGTTGTTGCACTGCAAGACCACGGTGACGATGTTCTTGCCGATATCGTGCACGTCGCCCTTGACGGTGGCGATGATGATCTTGCCCTTGGTCCTGACGTCGCCGCCAGCGGCCTGCAGCAGCAGCTTTTCGGCCTCGATGTAGGGCAGCAGATGCGCCACCGCCTGCTTCATCACGCGGGCGCTTTTCACCACCTGCGGCAAAAACATCTTGCCCTGGCCGAACAGGTCGCCGACGACGTTCATGCCATCCATCAGCGGGCCTTCGATGACGTGCAGCGGCCGGCCGCCGCCCGCCTTGATGGCCTGCCAGACCTCCTCGGTATCCTCGACGATGAACTCGTTCAGGCCATGCACCAGCGCATGCGACAGGCGGGCACGTATCGGCAGGGCGCGCCATTCGTATTTCTTGCTGTCGTCCCTGGCGCCGCTTTTGGCCGTCTCGGCGACCTCGATCAGGCGCTCGCCTGGCGTCAAATGCGCCTCGCCCGGCCTGTACACCGGCTGGCGGTTCAGCACCACGTCCTCGACGCGCTCGCGCAAGGTGGGCTCCAGGTCGTCGTAGACGCCCATCATGCCGGCGTTGACGATGCCCATGTCCATGCCGGCCTGGATCGCGTGGTAGAGGAATACGGTGTGAATGGCTTCGCGCACCGGGTCGTTGCCGCGAAAGCTGAAGGACACGTTGGACACGCCGCCCGAGACCTTGGCGCCCGGCAGATTGGCCTTGATCCAGCGCGTGGCATTGATGAAATCGACCGCGTAGTTGTTGTGCTCGTCGATGCCGGTGGCAATGGCGAAGATGTTGGGGTCGAAGATGATGTCTTCGGGCGCAAAACCGACCTCATCGACCAGCAGGCGGTAGGCGCGCTCGCAGATCTCGATCTTGCGCTGGTAGGTATCGGCCTGGCCTTTTTCGTCGAAGGCCATGACCACGGCCGCGGCGCCGTAGCGCTTGAGCAGCCTGGCCTGCTGCCTGAAGGCGTCCTCGCCCTCCTTCATCGAGATCGAGTTGACGATGCCCTTGCCCTGGATGCAGCGCAGACCGGCCTCGATCACGCTCCACTTGGAGCTGTCGATCATGATGGGAACGCGGGCAATGTCGGGCTCGCCGGCGATCAGGTTCAGGAAGCGCACCATGGCGGCCTGGCTGTCGAGCATGGCCTCGTCCATGTTGATGTCAATGATCTGCGCGCCGTTTTCGACCTGCTGGCGCGCCACGACCAGTGCCTGCTCGTACTCACCATTG